>CAZRLU010000044.1:2935-13889 GCA_964600995.1 uncultured Oscillospiraceae bacterium
GAGGCTCCGACAGCGGCGCCCACGGAAGCGCCCACCGAGGCTCCGACAGCGGCGCCCACGGAAGCGCCCACCGAGGCTCCGACAGCGGCGCCCACGGAAGCGCCCACCGAGACCCTGACGGAGGCACCCACGGAAGCGCCTACCGAGGCTCCGGCGGAGGCGCCCACGGAAGCGCCTACCGAGGTCCCGACAGCGGTGCCCGCAGAAGAGACCGCTGCTCCGTCGGAGAAGTCGGAGCCTGCGACTGCAGATAAGGGGGAAAAGACCGCCGATCCGGTTCCTGTGGACGGAACCATCCAGCAGGAGGGTTTCTTCAAGGGAGAATTCAAGGCGGACCAATCCCTCATGCGGGTTCGGCTGGCCCTGAAGTATACCCGGAAAATCCGTCTGACGGCCGAAGGCATGGATCTGAAGGTCACCCTTGCGTCCGAGCAGAGCGGAGAGACCCGGGAGATCACGCTGAAGGAGACCCGGGAGGGGGAGACTGGGGACGCGGGCATCGTGATGACCCTGTCCGGCGGATCCTGGCTGATGACCCTTGAGCCCCTGGAAAAGAACCAGACCGGCGAGTACAAGATCACTGCGACATTTGTGCCCGCAAAGGCGGAGAACGAAGACTCCGGAACCGAAGAGACCCAGGAGGAGGCAGGGCAGACGCCGGCATCCGGGGAGAAGGACAACACGGAAGCTGCCGGTGAAGCCGGATCCTCTGAAGAAGATACCGCATCCACCGGGAACGGGGCAGACTCCACCGCCGCGGGGAATGGGGAAGGCGCCACGTCCACCCAGGACGGGGAAGATTCCACCGCCGCGGAGAACAATGAAGATGCCACGTCCACCCAGGACGGGGAAGATTCCACTGCCGCGGAGAACACGGAAGACGCCACGTCCGCCCAGGTCGGGGAAGACCATGGCGTCTCTGACATGACAGAGGAAGATCAGGAGACGGAGAATACCGGGGACGCTGGTGAGGACGCAAACCCCGCAGCGGACGGAGATGCGGGGAACCTTGCGGACGAAGCGGCTTTCTCGGATGAAACCCCTGAGGGAGAAGAAACCGGGGAGGAAAATCCTGCCGGGGAAAATGGAGAAGAAAGCGATACGGACCCGCTGACGGAGACGGAAGCGGATGAGATCAACGACGGGCTGGAGGGAACGGAGACCGGCGAGCCGGACGAAGACCCGGAGGGCTTGAATCCGGAGGAAATGAATCCGGAGGAAATGATCCCGGAGACGGAGCCGGCACAGGAACGGACCTTCACGGCGGAGGCGGGAGAGATCCGGGTGACCGCGGTGGTCGCCGCGAATCCGGAGCTTCCCGCGGAAATGACGTTCCTGGCGGAGAGTCTGACGGATGAGGATGGCGCGTATCTGGGCTGGGTGAGGAAGGCCCTGGGCCTGACGGAAGAAAGCGCGGAGGAAGCGGAAGCCGCGGCAGCGCAGGAGGAAGGCCCGGCGCAGGCCGAAGGAGAGAAAGCGGCCGTTTCCGAAGAACCGGCAGCGGCGGAAGAAGAGGCTCCCGCCGAAGGAAATGAAGAGACGCCGGCTGAAGCAAAACAGACCGAAGAGAAAACAGAAAAGACAAAACAGACCGAGGTCCGGATTGAAGAACTGCTGAAGCTTCGCTTTACGGATGCGGCGGGGAACGAGGTCGTGCCGACAGGCCCGGTGCAGATTACCCTTGACATGTCCGGACTGGAAAAAGAATGGGATCTGATGCGGCTTTTCCAGCTGAATCCGGAAAGCGGGGCAGAAATTGCCGCTTCCATGGAAAGCGGATTGATTTCCTTTGAAGCGGAAAGCCTGTCGGTCCTCGCCCTGGCCTCGGTCCGGATCACGGAGACGGAGGAATCCCGGGAAACGGAACCGACAGAAGAGGAAGAAGCCCCTGAAACGGAACAACTGTCCGGATTTGACCCGGAGAAGCTGGAGGCCTGGCGGAACAGCCTTCGGGCGAAGGGCTACAGCGAGCACAAAATCGCCCAAATGGAGGCCACGCTGTATGCGGAGCCGGGGACGCTGCAGTATCTGATCAACCAGAAGCTGATCGAATCCCTGCTTCATGACATTCCTGCTGTGGAAGACCCCGCGGTTGAAAACCCGGAGGAAGGCGGAAGCCAGGCCCTGGTGCCGATGACCCCCATGAAGGCCCGGGCCAGGGGCATGGTCCTGGAGGATACCACGGGGGATCCCATCCGGCTGGATCAGGACTATGCCGAATCGGTCCTGATTCCCGCGGGATCGAACGTGACGCTGGATCTGAACGGTCACACTGTCAGGTTTTCAGCGGCTGACGCGGCTTCTGAACTGGTACTGGTTTACGGCAGTCTGATCCTGCAGGACAGTGCCGGGGGCGGGAGCCTGGACGGAACAGGCAGCAGCAACACCCGGGGTGTCCGGGTAGCCGGCGGCGGAAGCTTTACTCTTCGGAGCGGATCCATCGAAAACTTTACATCCGGCGGAAACGGCGGCGGCGTTTACGCGGAAAACAACGGCCATTTCACGATGACCGGCGGGTCCCTGCGGAAAAACCGCGGGGGAGATTACGGCGGCGGTGTGTTTGCCTTTGACGCGAGCCAGAGCAGCTTCTCCGGCGGCTCCATCACGGGGAATCAGGCGAAGGATGGCGGCGGTATTGCCTTCTATACCAACTCGGACGGACAGGGGACGGAAAAGCTGATCACGGGGATGACCATTACCGACAATACCGCGTCCAACCGGGGCGGCGGCCTGTATGCGGACAATGCCATCCATCTGAACCTGAACAATTCCCATGTGGACAGCAACACCGCCCTGAACTGCGGCGGCATCTATATTCTGAATGCGGCTACGGTTACAGTGGAAGCCGGAAGCAGCGTGAACGACAACATCTCCAGCGGAGCGGCCGGCGGCGGCATCCGGATGAACTGGGGCGGAGCCGGAAACAGGCTGACGATCCGGGGACAGGTGAATGGCAACCGCGCGACAAGCGGCGGCGCGATCTACATCAGCAATGCAAACTCGGTGGCGTCCGGAACACGGACAGAGATTCTTCTGGACGGGGGACAGGTGAACGGAAACACCGCGACAGGCAACGCCGGCGGAGCCATGTACATTCCAACGACGGGAGCCGCGATCACCTATCTGACCATTCAGAATGGCGGTACGCTGAACAACAACCGGATCACCGGCAGCGGACTGAACCGCTATGGCGGCGCCGTGGATCTCGGCAGCTACAGCACAATCAAGCTGCTGAACGGCGAAATCAACGGGAATGAAGGCGGGACGAGCGGCGGCGGACTTTACGCCGGAGATCGCTGCAACGTGACGATTACTGAGGGATTTACGATCCGGGACAATGCGGCTGTCAGCGGAGAATATGCCTATGGCGGCGGTATTTACTTAGGAAGCAATACTACTTTTGCCATGTCCGGCGGGTTGATTCAGGGGAATTCAGCCGTGGGCGGAGGCCAGGGCCACGGCGGCGGCGTCTATATCAGCGGCGCGGCCAGCAACAGCAGCGTGGTCTTCTCGGGCGGCGAGGTCAGCGAAAACACCGCCAGCTTTGACGGCGGCGGACTCGGAACCGGGGCGGCGACCCTGAGCGGGGACTTTGTGCTTCGGGCCAACAAAACCACGGGGAACCTGGGGGGCGGCGCCTATTTCCGGGGAGCCGTCGTGATCAAAGGGAATGCGCAGATTGCGGACAACACGGCGGCCGGGGTCGGCGGCGGCTTTTACACGGTATATAACGTCTCGCTGAGCGAGAACGCGAAGATCAGCGGGAATAAGGGGAGCACCGGCGGCGGCATCAACATGGAGGGCGGCCTGCTGACTATGACCGGCGGAGAGATCAGCGGCAACACTGCCACATCCAGCGGCGGCGGCCTCCGGGGTCACCGGATCAACATGTCCGGCGGCGCGATCCGCAATAATACCGCAGCAGACGCAGGCGGCGGATTGTATATTGTTACGACCAATCTTACCTCCACCATCTCCGGCGGTGAGATTTCCGGAAACAAAGGCAGCGACGGCGGCGGCGTCGCACTGCGCGGATGGAGCTGGTGGAATAACGACGGAACCGTCTATGGCCTGCTGAATATTACCGGAGGTTCAATTACCGGAAACAGCGCCTCCGGAGCCGGAGGCGGTATCTGTGCTTACTTTAACGGACGGGTGAAAGTCAGCGGCGGCACCATTTCAGGAAACCATGCCGGAACCTACGGAGGGGGCATTGAAATCGCCGCTACACAGGCGCAGGATCAGGCGCTGAGAGGAGCCCCGGCGCTGATCGTCACGGGAGGTTCCATATACCAGAATCGGGCAGATACCTCAGGTAATGATATCCTATGTGCCATGAGCAAGACCAGATCCGCCGACAATGGGGGCGAATGGTATTCCTATGCCCGGTACGAGATCGCCGCGGCGGACCAGATGTATGACCGGAAGGCTGAAAACCGCTGGTATTCAGAACAGACAAAGGAATATCTCGCGGATCCGATCGGGAACGAGGAGGAGATCCGGGAAAAATGGGATGCCGGTACCGCGTTAACCCGCGGCGGGTTTACTTTCGTATACAATTTTGATCCGGTGGCCCGAATCGGGGCAACGGAGTACGCAACCGTGCAGGAAGCGGCGGACGCGATTGAGAACGGAACCGCTTCCGGAACGCAGATTGTCATGCTGCGGGACAGCACGGAGAGCGTTGTCTTTGCAGAAAATCTGGGCGGGGTGGAGCTGGATCTGGCGGGATTCACGTTGACTGGCATGCGGTCCAGTGTTCTTTCCGTCAGCAGCGGTACGAACCTGACGATCCGGGACAGCTCTGCGACAAATGAAGAAGGCACGGACGGAACCGGCCGCGTGACCGGAGGCCGGGGCAAGGGGGCCGACTGGAATACTTCCGGCCGGCACGGAGGCGGACTTTTCATTGATCCGGGCGCCTCGGCAGTTCTGGAGAGAGGCTCCATTGTCGATAACGTAAACGGAAACGAAGGATACATGAACACGGTCTACGTGGGCGGATCCTTCACCCAGAACGGCGGACGGATCGGCGGCGGCTCCAAATCCGGCGCGGGAGTCTGGATCGGACCGAACGCCTCCTTTACGATGAACGAGGGCGAAATCACCGGCTGCGCTTCCCTTGACTATGCTGCGGTCAGCTCCATTTCCAGCGGCGCCTCGATCCGGATCAACGGAGGACGGATCTCGGACAATAACACCGGGGGCATCTATATCCGATACGGGACGCTGACTGTGACCGGCGGAGAAATTTCAGGCAATAAGGCGGGCAGCTCCGGAAACGGCGGAGGCATCTATATAGGCGCTGTAAGCAGCGCGGCCAAGGTCTATTTCACCATGATCGGCGGAAAAGTCACCGGAAATACCGCCACCAATGGCGCCGGTATTTATCTGACCAGCTTCTTCGAGGCGGAAATCAGCGGCGGCGAAATCAGCGGCAATACAGCGACCAATACCGCCGGCGGCATCTATTCCCAGCCAAAGGCGAAGGCTTCCCTGAAGCTTACCAATGAAAACGGCGGAGCTCTGATCACAGGGAATACCGCAAAGAGCCTGGGCGGAGGCCTTGTGCTTTACGGTACCGGAAACAACGATACAACTGCGACGGACTACCTTATCCGCCTGGAGGGCGGAAAGATCTACGGCAACCTGAGCCAGACCAGCGAAGCCAACGACCTGTATGTCGCCGGTCAGGTTCATCACTTCGCCCTGTTTGCGGCGGAAGACATGGGCCTTGCGGAATACGACAGCTGGCTGGACGACGGCACGGGCGTATACCTGACGGAAGCGATTGACACGGACGGGGCGGGCACTCCCTATACCAGCGGTTATACGGGCAAACTATGGCTGACTGCCGCGCTGAAAACCGATGAATCGGACCGCCCGGTGGCCCGGATCGGGGAGACGACCTATACAACGCTCCAGGCCGCCATTGCCGCCAGCAGCGCGGGGGACACCATTCATCTGATTGCGGATTTCTCCGAGTCTGTCAGCATCGGCGCAGGCAGGGAATTTACTCTGAATCTGAACGGCCATCTGCTGGCTCCGGCCCGTGAGCAGATTTTCAGCATAATCGGGGGCGACATGACCCTGACGGACGACAGCTCCACCGGGGACTATGAATCCGCTCACGGCGGCGGAGCGCTGGTTCCAGCGCTGAAGGCGGTCTCGGAGGAGGATCCGTATACCCTGGAGGAGACGGAGAAGAGCGGTGTGCGGGCACTGATGATCCGCGGCGGCAGCTTTACCCTGGCCGGCGGAACCATCCGTAATTTCAGCGGCGCGGACTATGGCGGCGCGATTTCCGGGACAGTGCAGTCCGCGGATGAGGGAAGGCCGGCGGTGAAGATGACCGGCGGCGTGATCCGGAACTGTTCCGCCAGGTTCGGCGGAGCGATCTCGGCGGAAAGCTGCTCCGTAACGGTTTCCGGAGGACAGATCGATGCCTGCACCGCAGTTTCCGGCGGCGCCATCTATATGGCTCCGATCAGCAGCTCCGCTTCGTTTGCCCTGGACCTTCAGATCTCGGGCGGCGAGTTCACGAACTGCGAGGCGAACGTCGGCGGCGCGGTGTACTTCATCCAGACGCAGTACGGGGACAGCAATTATACAACCTATGCCAGCAACCAGCACAGACTGACCATCAGCGGCGGCGTGTTCCATGACAACAAGGCTCTGACCAGCGTCGGCGGCGCGCTCTATCTGCGGGGCGCGAGATCCGCCACGAACGGAATAATGAGAATCGGCGGGGCGGAGTTCTACAACAACAAATCCCTGAAAAGCGCCGGTGGCGCGCTTTACGTCGCCTATGCGCACAATGGCGAAATCAACGACGCTTACTTCCATGACAACGAGGCCGCGACCAGCGGCGGCGCAATCTACATGACCCATTCCAGTGTGAATGGAATGAGATTTACCATCAACGGAACGAGAACGGAGAACAACCGGGCCCTTTCCGGAACCGGCGGCGGCGTCTGCATCAACGCGAATGTTAACTCGTTCATCCATAACATCACCGGCCTGATCAGCAAAGGCAATACCGCAGGCAGCAACGGCGGCGGCCTGTACATCAGCGGGCCGGCCACGATCACCGGTGTGGAGCTGAGCGGCAATACCGCGACCTCAAAAGGCGGCGGACTCTATCTCACCGGAGCGGGGACTGTCAGCATAACGGGCAGCTCTCTGAGCGGGAATACGGCAGGAGTGTACGGCGGCGGACTGTGCTTTGAGCAGCACGCCCTCAAGACCCTCAGTGTGACGGACACCGAGTTCACCGGAAACACTGCGGCGGAAGGCGGCGCCGCGGCTATCATCCACTGGTATTCCGGAAACCATGTGCTGACCGGCTGTACGATGAAGGGAAACACAGCCATCAATAACGGCGGCGCTTTGTATCTGCATACTACCGCCAGCAATACCACCACGCTGGAGAATTGTATATTTGAAGAGAATACCGCGAGCGGCGCCGGCGGCGGCATTGCCGTGGCCGAGCGGAGCGGCTATCAGTATCTGAACCTGAACAGCACCCAGTTTACCGGCAATATCGCCAAGAGTACATCTTTAGGCGGCGGCGCCATCTACGCGGATAAGGTCCGGATCAACCTGAACGGCGATATGCTTTTCCGGAACAATCAGGCCTACAACGGCGGCGGCATCTATGGCATCGACTGCTGCAGGATCACCATGAACAGCGGCAGCTTTGAAGGAAACACCGCGACGGCCTACGGCGGCGGCATCTATATCAAGGGAACGCAAAAGGACAACAACGGCAACATCCTGATTGACAACACGGTGCTGACGCTGAACGGCGGGACCTTTACGGGCAACAAGGCCCAGTACGGCGGCGCGGTGGCCAACCAGAACTACAGCCGGAACTTCACCGCCAACGGCGTGGTAATTACCGGAAACAACGCCAGCAAGCAGGGCGGCGGCGTCTGGTGCAATCCTTTGACCACCAGCTTTGTGCTGACGGACGGCGCCATCTATGACAACACCGCCGGCCTTGGCCAGGATGTCCACGTCCAGTGGAGCGCTACCGGAGACTCCAGCATCGACCTGATCCGGGCCGAGGAGATGTTTGACGAGGAGGACAACAAGGAAGGCATCGGATGGTTTGACGAGCTGACGGAAGACATCTATACCGAAAAGGTACAGGGCAAGCTGCAGATCCAGTCTTATCCGCTGACGCTGCGCTACCGGGAAAAGGGCAAGATTGTGGCAGTGATCGGCGAGACGGAATTTGAGACGGTTCAGGAGGCCGTAAATTATGCCCAGGAAAAACTGGCCGACGGTACCCTGACAGGAATCCCGGAAATCCGGATGGTAGATGAATCCACGGAAAGCGTTTCCATCACAGGAGACATGAGCCTGATTCTGAACCTGAACGGGCATACGCTGACAGGCAACGGCACCTCCGCAATCACCTGCGCCGGAAGCGAGCTGCAGATTGTGGACGATACTTCCCTGGGCGACCGGGCGGGCGAAGGCATTGGCACCATCACCGGCAGCGCGGCGGTCCTGGGCGGCGGCGTACGGGTGCAATCCGGCGGGAAGGTGACCATGAGCAGCGGGCAGATCGCAAACTGCATCGCGGGCAACAACCGCACGGAGAACACCTACGGCGGCGGCGCGGTCGGCATTGAGGACGGAACATTTACACTGGATGGGACAGCCAGCCTGAACCATAACAGCGCGGTCAACGGTTCCGCGGTGATTGTTTCCGGCGCTACCGGCACCTTCCAGATGAAGGGCGGCGTGGTGGAAGACAACACCGGAGCCGCCAAGGGCGCCATCTTCAACAACGGCGGCAAAGTGCAGCTTTACGGCGGAGAGATCAGGAACAACAGTTCCACCAATGGCGGCGCCATCTATAATGTGACGGGCACCGTCAACATCGCAGGCAGCGCGGACAGCCCGATGCTGATTCACGACAACAGCGCCTCCGCCTGCGGCGGCGCCATCTATGTGCAGGCCGGGACGGTCACGGCCAGCAACGCGGAAATCAGTTCCAACAAGGTCACCGACGCCCGGAACGCCTCCAATCCCCAGACCTCCGCCGGCGGCGCCATCTACATGTACGCGGGGCGGGTGAACCTGGCGGACGGCTGCACGGTTCAGAACAACAGCGCTGCCCGGGGCGGCGGACTTTACATGCGGGGCGGCACCGCCTACATGGTTGGCGGAAAGATTACGCAGAACAGCGCCGACATCGGCGGCGGCGTGGCCCAGTACTGGAATACCCGCAGCACCTTCTATCTGGCCAGCGGCCTGCTGGCGGACAACAAGAGCACCCTTGCGGCCGCGGGCAATGATCTCTGCTCCGCCTTTGAGGGAAGCGCCGCGGGGCTGGAAGCCTACCTGGCGGAATCCACCAGCAGCCATCCGCTGGCCACGCTGATCCTGGCGGATCAGATGGGGGATCCGCGCTACAATATCTGGAAGGACGACGGGTATACCGGAGGAGAAAACGGAGAATACCTGCTGGTGGTGACGGATCAGGACGGAGAGGTTCTGCCCTCCTACATCGGAGACAGCCAGTTCCTGACCGGATATCTGCAGGAATGCCAGAATCTGCAGCTGACCGCGGATTATTATGATCATGACGCGGAAAACGCCTTCGAAACGGACATGCATGTGGCAGGCGTTCAGACATCCATTGAAGCGGACGGGGAGTCTTCCTTCGACACCAGGTCTCCGAAAGAAAAGACAGCCCTGGAGATGCTCAACGCGGGGGCAGCGGGCTTCAGCTGGTCGGACAGGACCTATGCATACCGCAGCGATGCCTCGGAGCCGGTGGGAGACGAGCCTCCCACACTGTTCCGCTATATTCAGTACTCCGGATCTGAATATCCCGCGGGCCTGTATGAGCAGGGACAGGTCGTCAGCTGGACCCCGGGGGATGATACCACAGAGAAGAATCAGGTGGTCAGAACCTTTGATGCCGTCACCTATGCGGTGACGCTGTCGGTGGCGCCGGACAAGGTGATTCCCGCCTCCAGCCGGACCATTCGGTACTGGATTGAGATGGAGGTGCCCTATGAAGCCTATCAGGTGACGATCGACAATCCCAGCGGAGCCGGCGGCTATGTGCTGCTGACCAGCATCAACAGCCAGGGCGAACAGGTGCAGGTCATGCGGGCCTACTGGGATGAAAAGCTGGGCAAGAGCAGCGGCACCTCCGGAAGCGGAACCAGGCGGATTCCCGGACGGCTGATCGCCAGCTCCGTGCCGATGAATCTGGGAGCGTCCCCTGAGGACGAAACGGAAATCCAGGACGCGATCACCCTGACCCGGAAATTCACCATCCGCGTCTACGCGGCCAGGAACGGGGATACCATCAAGCCGGTTTTCCGTGCCTGGGTGGACGGCAATACCTACTGGCAGGATCAACATCTTGCAAACCCGGAGGCCCAGCCGGAGATCGTCACGGTTTCCGCGGCGCCGAAATATAATGCCACCATCGAGCGGAACGCGGACCTGGTTCATACCGGTTACTTCAATGTCAGAACCGGAGCGGAGATGAGCAGACAGGAAGCCCAGAACAATCCGGAAGCTACCTACGGAACCATCCTGGGCTATGGAGTAACCGTCAGCCTGTACAACGATACAGCCAAGGGACTCAAGGGCATTGAACTGCCGGATTCCCCGCTGGAATTTGACGTGCGCTTCAGCGGAGAACTGTTCAAGGAAGATGAAGGACTGGGCATCCGGGGAGGCTTCCTCTGGGCTTACAAGGAAAACGCAAAGGGCAGCTACGGAAGAGGCCTGAACAGCTCGCTGAATTCCCGGAACATGAACTGGGACGACGAGGACGATCTGGATGCCGTATCCAGCTATGCCCGGAACGCGGCGCCGTTCAACGCCGGCGGGGGAGATTACAGCTGTTACAGCGGCGGCAGCTGGAAGATGAGCGGCAGCCAGTATGTATACAACGGAGACGGAAGCGACGCGAAGG
>CAZRLU010000045.1:0-13642 GCA_964600995.1 uncultured Oscillospiraceae bacterium
AGCGCTTCACGATGGTGTTGTAATGCTGCTGCACCAGGATGGTGGTGGGGGCCAGCAAGGCCACCTGCTTCCCGTCCACCACGGCCTTGAAGGCGGCCCGCAGGCTCACCTCGGTCTTGCCGTAGCCCACGTCGCCGCAGAGCAGCCGGTCCATGTTCCGGTCGCTCTCCATGTCCGCCTCGATCTCCCGGACGCTCTCCTTCTGATCCGGGGTCAGCTCCCAGGGGAACTCATCCTCGAATTCCCGCTGCCAGGGGGTGGCCTTGCTGAAGGCGAAGCCGGTCCGCTGGGTCCGCTCGGCATAGAGCTTCTTCAGGTCGAAGGCCAGGGACCGCAGCCCCTCCTTCACCTTACCCTTCTGCTTCGCCCATTCCCCGCCGCCCAGGGAGTTGAGCTTCGGAGGCTGGTTTGGGTTGCCGATATACCGCTGCACCCGCTCCAGCTGCTCCACCGGCACATAGAGCTTGTCGCTGCCGTTGTACTGGATCAGCAGATAATCCCGCCAGGTGCCCTCGCTCTGCAGCCGGGTGATGCCCCGGTAGATGCCCACGCCGTGATCCTCGTGCACGACAAAATCCCCCACCTTCAGCTCCGTGAAGGTGGAGATCTTCTCTCCCGTACGCTTGCGGCTCCGGCTCTTCCGGTAGCCCTCGCCCCAAATATCCGCGTCGCTGACCAGAGCCAGCCCCGCCTCCGGCATCAGGAAGCCCTTCGACAGGGTTCCGGGCAGGATCAGGGGAACCCCGGGCTTCGCCTCAGGCTCCTGTTCCTCGGTATAGACCGCCTTCTCCTCCAGCTCCGCCAGGTTTTCCGCCAGGCGGCGGCCTCTGGCCTCCCCGCCGCTGAGCAGCAGGATCCGGAAGCCCCGCTCCCGCCAGGCGGCCAGGTCGTTTTTCAGCAGGCGGATCTGCCCCGAATAGCCCACCAGGCCCGAGGCGCCCAGATCCAGGGCGTCCGCGGGGCGGATGCCCCCCAGGCCCTGCAGCATCTCCGTCATCACCACCAGGGGGTGGCTCTCCAGGGTCTGCCGGGTTTCCTCCCAGTCCCGCAGCAGGCTTCCCTGCCCGGTCACCGCCTCGCCCCGGGCCATGGCCCCCGCCAGGTCCTCGGCGAAGCCCTGAATCCGCTCCTCCGTCCGGGTCCGGATCCGGTCCGGCTCCCAAAGGATCACCAGGTCCGGCTCAAACCAGGCGGTCACGTCTGCGGTATCCTCCGTCAGCACGGTGATCCAGCTGCGCATCCGGCGGAAGGGCTGTCCCGCCTCCACCAGGTCCGCGTCGGCCAGGAGCCGGCTCCGCCGCCGGTCCACCTCGCCGCTCTGCCGCTCCCGGTACGCCGCCTCCCGGGCCTTCGGGGCCACCAGCGCGTCAAAGAGCTCCTCGTCCTCGCCGTCCTCCGGCAGGGGCGGAAGCCCCTCCATCAGGCGGCTCTCCGGAGTGCTTTCCTCCATATCCCGCAGGGCTTCCCGCATCCGCTTCGCCGCCGGCTCATATTCCTCCGGCCGCAGCAGCGCCTCCCCTGCCGGGGTCACCCGCAGCTCCTCCAGCCGCTCCAGGCTCCTTTGGCTGATGCAGTCGAAGGACCGCATGGAGTCCACCTCGTCGTCGAAGAACTCGATCCGGACCCCTTCCTTCCCCGCCGGGGGATACAGGTCCAGGATGGCGCCCCGCAGGGCGAACTGGCCCTTGCCTTCCACCATATTCACCCGCTCATAGCCCATCCGGGTCAGGCGGGTCGCCAGGCCGGAAAGCCCCGGCCGGTCCCCGGCCCGCAGGGTGAAACAGGCGGCCCGGAAGGTTTCCGGCCGCCCCATGCGCTGGATCAGGGCCTCGGCGCTGGTCACCAGCACCCGGGCGCCCCCCGCCACGGCGGAGAGGGCCTCCAGCCGGCGCCAGCTGCTCTCCAGGCTGCCTGCCGCCCGGGTCAGGTCGATCTCTCCCCCCGGCAGGCAGGGGCAGTCCTGCCCCGTCATCTGCCGCAGGTCGTCCGCCAGGCGGGCGGCCTTCAGGTCGTGCTCCGCCACCAGCAGCACCCGCTTGCCGCTCTCAGCGGCCTTCGCCGCGACGGCGGCCGCCAGGGCCTGGGTGCCGCCGGACACCGCCAGGGTCGCGCCCTTCTTCGTTCCCAGGAGCTTCTCCCATCCGGGAATGGGGATCAGGTTCGCTAATTTCACCGGTTTCCTTTTCCTTTACTTCTGATTTCCCTTCTGCATGGCGTGGTCGATACCCGACTCCACCCAGTCCGCCGCGGCCTCCGCCGCCTTCCGGAAGGCCTCCTCCATCACGGGCCGGGTTTCCGCGTCCGGATGCCCCAGCACCCAGTTGGCCAGGTCCGCCCCGGCGGGCCGGTCCCCCGTGCCCACCCGGATCCGGGGAAAGTTTTGGGTGCCCAGGAGCTCCACGATGCTGCGCATGCCGTTGTGGGTTCCCGGGCCGCCGCTTTTCCGCACCCGCACCTTTCCCGGAGGCAGGTCGATGTCGTCATAGATCACCATCAGGTGATCCGGTTCGCAGTGATACCAGTGCAGGAGCTTGCTGACGCACTCCCCGCTGGCGTTCATGTAGGTCTGGGGGGCGCAGAGGACGATCTTCTTCTCCCCCTGCACCGTTTCAGCCAAAATACCCTGGAGCATCTTGCGCCCCAGGGTAACCTGATAATGTTTTTCCAGTTCGGCCAGGGTATCGAACCCGGCGTTGTGCCGGGTGTGGGCGTATTCCGCCCCCGGGTTCCCCAGCCCCACGATCAGAAATACTTCCTTGCTCATCTCTCAGTTCTTCATGGCGACCTGCCAGGTCGTCGCCCCCATCACCACGCAGCAGCAGGCCTCCAGCAGGTAGGCCAGGGACACGCTGAGGGTGGGGCTCTTGTCGATGGCGAACTCCAGCAGGATGATGACCGGCACCATCAGCAGGAAGAGCCCGCAGTTCCAGTACAGCCGCTTCCGGCTCATCCGCTGCCCCTCGGGCTTTTTCAGCCACCGCAGCACGCCGAAGATCATCAGCCCCAGCAGCACCACCGCCGAGGCCACCTGGCTCACCCGCACGAAGAGCCACCGCAGGAAGTTGTCCCGCCGCAGGGCCTCCAGCACGATCTGGCTGCTGCTGTAGAGCACCAGGAACATCCGCGCCCGGTAGCCGTCCTTCAGCCTCCGGCCCCGGGTCATCAGCAGCGCGAAGATCACCAGTCCGACAATCCCCTCCAGCAGGAACAGGGCGTAATGCCACTCTCCCCACTCGTTGGCCACCGCCAGGGGGAAGAACTGGAGCCCTTCCTCCCAGACCTCCGGCCCGATGCCCTCGCCGATGCCGTATTCCCCGAAGCGGGAAAGGGCGATGGCCAGCGCAGCGGACGGAGCCAGGGCGTCCAGGATGGCGGAAACCCGTTCCTTCGCGATCTTCCCCGCGGCCAGGGCCGCCAGGCTCACGCCGCCCACGGCGCCCAAGAAGGCCGCACCCTTGGCGGCGCCCCAGCTCTGCAGATCCTCCTCCGCCGTGGCGAAGAAGCTGTTCAGCCCGATCTCCAGGAACAGGTCCAGCCGGGCCAGCACGTAATACAGCCGGGCCCCCAGCAGGCCGAAGAGGATGCCCAGGGCCACGGTCCACAGCCGGGCCGCGGGCTTCAGCCTTCTCCCCTCCCAGAGGAAGAGGCCCAGGGCCAGCGCGCAGCCGATCCAGATGCTCCAGGCATAGGCCGTCATCCGGAGACCGGCCAGGTTCCAGTAAATACTCTCTTCCAAAGAAATTACTCCTTTGCGGGCGCCGGGAGCCAGGCCAGGTTCAGGAAGCCCTCCTCCTCGTCCAGCAGCCCCAGATCAAATTTCGTGTCATACTGAATCCGCTCGATCACCCCCAGGGCCTCGTCCCCGGTGACGAACTTCGGCTGGAAATCGTTGGGGTCGTTCACCTGCTTCGCCGAGGAGGAGATGTAGCAGGGATAGATCCTCCCCTTCTGGCCCAGGTATTCCCCGTCGTCGCTGAAGTGCAGATCCATCTGCACCACCATGGATTCCAGCGTGCGGATATTCTTGTTTTTCTGCTGCCCCCGGATGAACATGTTTCCGCCGAAGCAGAAGTTCCCCAGGGAGTAGAAGACGTAGCGGTCGTTCAGGATGTCGATGCCCTGCACCACGTGGGGATGATGCATGATCACCAGGTCCGCGCCCCATTCCTCCACGGCCATTTTCGCGTACCGCTCCTGGTCCCAGTCCCGCCGGCGGGGGGAATACTCCTGGCCGGAGTGGAAGCAGCAGACGATGGCGTTCACGCCCTGCTGCCGCATCTCGGCGGCGGTTTGCTTCACGAACTTCTGATACCGGGCGACGAAGGAGCTGCCCAGGGCGAAGAAGCCGATGCGGATGCCGTCCTTCTCCAGGATGAAGGGATGGTCCATCCCGCAGTAGAGGATGCCGTTTGCGTCCAGGGTGGCCTTCGTGGCCTCGTAGCCCTGCTTTCCGAAGTCCATGATATGGTTGTTGGAGATGGCGCAGGCCTCGATGGAGCTCTCCGTCAGGATTTTCGCGTAATCCGTGGGGCCCCGGAACCGGAAGGTCTTGGTGGTCTCCTCCTGGCGGTTGCTGTCGCTGAGGACCCCCTCCAGGTTCACCAGGGTCAGGTCGTCGGAGGAAAAGAGCTCCTTCATGTTCCGGAAGAACCAGCCGTAACCCTCCCGCTCGGCATAGCCGTTGAAGGAGTCGGGCTTGTCCTTGTTGATCTCCTCGCTGCCCAGGGTCACGTCCCCGGTGAAGGTCAGGGTCACCTTCTTCTCCGCACCGGCTCCGAAGGCCAGTCCGGTGGCCAGGATCAGGGCCGCCAGGCCCGCGGTGATGCGTCTCATGGGGTTCCCTCCGTCTCCTGGCCCGCCGGGGTCTCCGGCATCCAGGCGTCCGCGAAGTAGATCAGGTCCTTCAGGGGGCGCTTCTTTCCGCTGCGGGGGCAGTTGACCTTCGCCCAGTACTCGCTTCCCTTCCGGAAAACCAGCGTGGAGGAGGAGCCCCCGTCCAGGTTGTAGGCATTGATGATCTCGGGGAAGGAAGCCAGCAGCTCCGTGAACTCATCCAGCTTCAGCCCCGTGCTGCCCGGATCCTCCGGGCCCTCGCTGGTGATCAGCAGGTATTCCAGCGGCCCGGTCTGGCAGATGGCCATCCGCTGGGCCAGCCGGTGGGTCGCCATCTGGCGGTTGTTGTAGCCGTACTGGGGCTCCCCGTCGATGATCAGCCCGGGGCCGAAGGAGATCACGTTCACCGCGCTGTCCCCCAGGCCGGCGATCTGCTCCAGGATGCCGCCCCAGGTTTCGCTGCGGAGGATATGCAGGTCTCCGGCATGGTCGATCACCAGGGTGTCCACGCTCTCCTGGCCGCTCCAGTTCTCCAGCTTGGAGGCGCTGGCGTTGTCCGCCGGCCGCAGGGTCACCCCCTGGCGCACCACCGGGCCGGCGATCATGTCGTCCGCCTCCAGCACGCCGTTGATGGCCACCACCGCCTGCACCCGCCGGGCCAGCAGATGGGCCATCACCGTGGAATTCCGCTTCAGGGATTCGTTGGCCATCATCGTCCGCAGCTGCATGGGATCGGCGATCTTCACCCGGGCATACATGTAGTTGGTGTTATGGACGCGCCCGGAGCCGAGCCGCACCGTGATGGACGGGTCCGCGTAGCCCCAGGGGCTCTTCTCCCCCGGCTCGAAGAGGTAGCCCTCCTCGTGGGGTCCGATCTGGGGATCCTCCGATTCCGTCAGAATGGCGAATTCCCCGTCCGCCGCCTCCGGCAGCTCCAGGGCGGGCAGCAGGCCCGCGGCCTCCTCCCCCAGGGCGGCCGCCGCCGCCAGCAGAAGCACCAGTCCCAGGGCCAGGATCCTCTGAAGTCCTTTTCTCATTGTTCCTCCTTACAGCAGCAGAATCCGCGCCTTCCGGCAGGCCTCCACCACCTCGTCGGGCCAGATGCTGGCCTGCACCTCGCCCACGTGGGCCTTGCGCAGGAAATAGACGCACATGCGGCTCTGTCCGATGCCGCCGCCGATGGTCTGGGGCAGCTCCCCGTTCAGCAGGGCCTTCTGGAAGGGCAGCTCCGCCCGCTCCTCGCAGCCCCGGATCTTCAGCTGCCTGCGCAGCGTCTCCGGATCCACCCGGATGCCCATGCTGGAAACCTCCAGGCTCATGTCCAGCAGCGGATCATAGAGCAGGATGTCCCCGTTCAGGCTCCAGTCGTCATAGTCCGGCGCCCGGCCGTCGTGGATCTTGCCGCTGCGCAGGGCGCCACCCACCTGCATCAGGAACACGGCGCCGTATTCCTTCGCCGCCAGGTATTCCCGCTCCCGGGGGCTCTTTTCCGGATACCGGTCCTCCAGCTCCTGGGTGGTGACGAAGGCAATCTCATCCGGCAGCTCCGGCTTGATGTGGGGATAGTGGGCGCAGACATAGCCTTCGGTTTTCCGCAAGGTCATGTAGATCTTGCGCACGATCTCCCGCAGAAATTCCTCGTTCCGCTCCCCGGGAGCCATGATCCGCTCCCAGTCCCACTGGTCCACGAAGATGGAGTGGATATTGTCCGTCTCCTCGTCCCGGCGGATGGCGTTCATGTCGGTATAGAGCCCCTCCCCGGGATGGAAGCCGTAGGTCTTCAGGGCCTGGCGCTTCCACTTGGCCAGGGAGTGGACAATCTCCACCTGGCGCCCGGTCTCCAGCACGTCGAAGGAAACCGGCCGCTCCACCCCGTTCAGGTTGTCGTTCAGGCCGCTCTCCGGCGTCACCATGATGGGGGCGGAAACCCGGGTCAGGTTCAGGGCCCGGCTCAGCTCCGCCTCAAAGAAGTCCTTCACCAGCTTGATGGCGATCTCCGTGTCCCGCAGGTCCAGCACGGGATTATAGTCTTTCGGAATGGTCAGATGCATGGCGCTTCTCCTCCGTCTGTCAGATTCCCGCTCCGGGGGCCGCGCTCCGCCGGTCTCCCGGCCGGGGCGCTTATTTGCGCGTGTTCTTTTCGTTGAGGGCATCCACCGCCGCAATCCTGGGCTGGGGGGCGCAGGCGGGGCAGGGGGTTAATCTGCTGTAGGGCTCCTCCTCCAGCTCGCCCCAGGTGAAGGCCTGCAGGGGCCAGTATTTCTCGTTCACCCCCAGGCACTTCTCAGAGCTGTGGTACATCTTTCCGCCCTTCGGGTTATAGTACAGAGGATAATCCTCCTCCGGATATCCCAGGGTCCGCCCGATCTCGTCCCAGATGATCACCTTGGTCACCGGCTTGCGGCTCAGGTTGTTCCAGAGCCACCGGGCGTTCACCCCCTCCGGGGTCTTTTCCTTCTGGATCCGGATGCAGCCGTGGCTGGCCTTCTCCCCCAGGAAGCGCTCGCAGCGGTGGTAATCCCGCTTCTCCTCCCCGGTGGCCTCGTCCTTTTTGATGGCGCAGGGCACCTCGTGCATGGCGATGCCTTTGTTGATCCGCAGGCCGTAGTCGCAGTACAGGGTGCCGGAATCATCCCAGAAGCCGCCCACCCAGCTGACCACGGCGAATTCCCCCGCCGGGGTTTCGTTGAAGGGGGTATCCTTCGTGGGAAACCCGGTGGAACACAGCAGGGTGGAGAAGAGATGCCCTTCCTTATAAACATACAGCCGCTGCTGCAGCTTGTCGATCACGATGCCGTAGGTATCGTCCACCTCCAGCCGCTTCAGGAGCTTCGTTTCCACCCAGCCCTGAAAGCGCTCGGCGAAAACCCGGATCTTCGAATCGCTCTCCGCCGAGGAATAGGCCTCGATGAGGCTCCAGTCCTCCTCCTTGCGGAGCACGTGCACCCCCTGGCTGGCGCAGGTCACCACGCCCACGTAGTCCTCGCAGTCCTTCTCCGGCCGGGCGCGGACCTTGACCTGCTCCCGCTGGCCGCCCTCCAGCACCGTCAGGGGCTGCATCAGCACCTCCCAGACGATCTCCTCGTCCAGCTCCCCCTGGTTCATCTGCCAGTAACAGAAATCGTGGCTGCAGAGGACCTCGCTTTCCTCATTCGGCGTGCGGTAGATCATGTCCCGGGCCGGAAGCGGCTCCGCCGCGGCCGCGGAAAAAAGCACGAGGCCCAGCAAAAGCGCCCCGAACCGGATCCTTCCGCTCCTTCTCTTCATACTCCCTCCGCCTGCAGCATAAAAGCCGCTACGCCTTGAAAACGTAACGGCTTTATTATAGGATTTCCCGCCTGCCGTGTCAATTTTATTTCATGGCCTGGGTCCTGGCCCAGCCGGCGTCAATGGTGTTCTGATGAGAGGTGGCATAGGGTCCGATGGCCTCCACCTGCTCCTGGGTCCGGGGGAAGTGCAGGCAGCTGTGGCCGGCGAAATTGTTGTCGGTCCGGTGCTGCACGCCGTGAGGCTCGGAGTGGGTGGACGCCATGTAGATGCTGCCGTCGGCGAAGATCACCCAGACCGCCTTCGGGTTCCAGGTGTTCCCGCCGAAGACCTTCAGCATCTTCGAGGTATCGGTGGCCGTCAGGGGCTCGTAGTCCGCGTGGGCGCCCAGGGAGAAGATATGCACCTGCCAGGAGATGCCGCTCTCGTAGTCATAGATGGTGGCGTAGGGATACTTCCGGCATACGGCCTTGGTGGTGGTGTACCAGTTGGCATACTGCACCCGGGCCGCCGAGGGCGCCTGGGTCGCGGCCGTCTCCACCTTGGTCGGGGTCTCCGCCGCGGCGGTCTCCTTCTCATCCGACTTGGCCGCCACCGCGCCGGAGCTCTGCAGCTTCTTCAGGGTCTTCACCCCGGCGATGCCGTCCGCCGTCAGCTTGTTGGCCTTCTGGAAGGCCACCAGGGCCGCGTAGGTCTTGGCGCCGAAGGTGCCGTCCGCCTTGCCCGTCAGATAGCCCAGCTTGATCAGCTGCTGCTGCAGCTCCTTCACCTCGCTGCCCTTGGCGCCCTGCTTCAGGGTGCCGTTGTCCGCCGCCGGGGCCGGGGTGGGGGTGGCCGCCGCCTTGGCGGCTTCCGCCTTCTTGGTATCGGTAACTTCCGCCGCCACCGCGTCGATGGAATACAGCTGGCTCAGGGTGGCGCTGCCGGCGGTGCCGTCGGCGTTCAGGCTGTTGGTCTTCTGGAAGGCCTTCACCGCCTTCTCGGTCGCGCTGCCGTAGTTGCCGTCCGGCTCTCCGGTCAGATAGCCCAGGTCGATCAGCGTCTGCTGCATCCGGGCCACCTCCGCGCTCTGGGTGCCCCGGCGCAGGGTTTCATAGCTGGCCTCGGTGGGAATGCCGCTCTCCTCGTCCCCGGGGACCGGCGTCACCTCCGGCAGGGGCGTGGGCGTCGCGCCCTTGGCCAGGGCCTGGTTGCTGAAGAGCAGGGCGTAGGTGCTCTTGCCCGCCACGCCATCCGGCTCCAGGCCGTTGGCCTCCTGGAAGGCCTTCAGGGCCTGGACGCTCTGATAGCCGAACTTGCCGTCCGCGTTGCCCCGGAGATAGCCCAGCTGCTTCAGCCGCTTCTGCACCGCCTTGGCGTCGGCGTTCTCATCGTTCCGGCGCACGGTGCTGTCCGGAATCACGTAGGTGGGTTCCGGGGTGGGGGTGGCGGTGGGCTTCGGGGTGGGGGTGGCGTCCACGGAGAGGGCTCCGTCGGAAGCCAGCAGCTTCTGGGTATCCGCTCCCGCCACGCCGTCGGCCTTCAGGCCGTTCTTCTTCTGGAAGGCCTTCAGGGCCTTCTGGGTTGCTTTGTCATAGGTTCCGGTCAGGGCCCCGGTGTAGTAGCCCAGCTCCTTCAGCCGCTGCTGCAGGGCCTCCACCGCGTCACCCGTAGCGTTCAGCTTGATGGTGGAGCCCTCCACGGGGCTCAGGGTGTTGACCTTGGTCTTTTCCCCGGAGGAGCTCTTGGGCTTGCCGGAATAGAGGAAGGCCTGGATGTTGGCGTCCATGATGCCCGTGGTGGGATAATCGTTGGCCTGCTGGAAAAGCATGACGGCGTTCTCCGTGGCGGAGCCGAACTTCCCGTCGGCGGTCCCCTTCAGGAAGCCCAGCTCGATCAGGGCCTCCTGCAGCGCCTTCACCTCGGGGCCCTCGATCCCCTTCTCCAGAATCAGATACTCTGCCGCGCTCTCCTCCGGGCTCAGGCTGGGGGCCGGGGTGGGCGTAGGGGTGACCTTGACCTTCTTGACTTCCTTCAGGACGATGTACTCGTTCTTCACATAGCCCTGGACGCCCTTGTATTCCACCTGGGCCCAGGTGCCGCTGTTGGCCAGGACGCTGATGGTCGCCCCCTGGGGGATCTTCTTCAGCAGCGTGGCCCGGACGGACCGGGAATCCCGCAGGTTCACCTTTTCCCGGGTGATGGTGTCATAGGGATAGCCGCTCACCGTCTCCATGGGCTCGGGGGTCACTGCCGTCACGGCTTCCTTGGCGGTGTTCACGTACTCGGCCGACACGTAGCCCGTCTTCCCGTCGTACCGGACCTTGTAGAAGCTGCCCGTCTTGTCCAGCACCTCGATCTGCGCGCCGGCGGGCAGGTTCTCCATGATCGTCGCCGACGTGGACGCGCTCCTCCGCAGGCGCACGGAATCCGTCGTCGTGGTCAGGAAGGGATAGCTCAGCGCAGCCAGGGCCAGGCTGCATACCAGGGACATCACCCCCGCGGCCAGCAGCGCGCGCCTGATCCTCCGAATCCAAACGGACATATTCTCGACCTCCATCTTTCCGGGCCCTTCCGCCGCCCTCCCTCTCCGGGCGCGGCGGCCTTCCGGCTCCCGATCCTTTGCGGCGGCCTCAAAGGGACATAAAAATCCCGTTGGCATACCGATACACGGTCCATTTTATCCGGTCGTGCTCAATTTGTCAACGGGATATTCATCTTTTTGTAATATTTACTTCATCTTTTCGACAGAATTTTCAGCGCCTGCACCGCGGCTTCCTGCTCGGCGTGCTTCTTGGTGTTGCCACATCCCACCGCCAGGGGTTCTCCCCGGTAATAGACCGTGGCCTCGAAGCGCGGGTCATGGGCCGGGCCGCTGCGGCCGGTGATCCGGTACTCCGGCGGCTCTCCCCCGTCCTGCTGCAGCAGCTCCTGCAGGGCGCCCTTGCTGTCCTGGGTGGGGCGCTGCACCTCCTCGGGCCTGGGCCAGCAGCGCTCCATGATGCCCCGGGCCGCCGCCAGGCCGCCGTCCAGATAGGCCGCCGCCAGGATGGCCTCCATGGCGTCGCACAGCACGCTGGGCTTCTCCCGGCCCCCGGTCAGCTCCTCGCCCCGGTCCATCACCAGGGCCTGACCCACGCCCAGCTTCCGGGCCACCTGGCTCAGGGCCGCCTCGCAGACCAGCAGCGCCCGCAGATGAGTCAGGCTGCCCTCCCGGTCCTCCGGATGGGTGCGGAACAGCTGATCGCTCATCAGGAACTGCAGCACCGCGTCCCCCAGGAATTCCAGCCGCTGGTTGTCCGGCTTCCCCATGGAGGGGTGGGTCAGGGCCCGCCCCAGCAGCTCCCGGTTCCGGAAGGTATAGCCCAGGGCCTTCTCCAGCTCCGTCATTACTTCTTCATCCCGTCGATGTAGCGCACCACGTCGCCCACCGTCTTCAGCTTCATGATCTGATCGTCCTCCACAGTGATGCCGAACTGGTCCTCCAGGTCCATGATCATCACCATGATGTTGGCGGAATCCGCCTTCAGGTCCTCCACCAGCCGGGTGTCCTCGGTGATGGTGGAAGCGTCCGCCCGCAGCTGGGCGGCGATCATTTCCTTCACGGTATCAAACGTCATCTTTCCGTCCTCCTGTATTCGTTCTTGGTTCGCAAATTCTTTATGTTCTTCGGCGGGGAAAGCTCCCTTCGCCGCAGCCCATCCGTCTCAGGCCTGAATCTCCTTCAGGCCGTCCTCTATGATCTTCACCACGCCGCCGCGGATCATCTTCTGGCACTGGCCGATGGCGCAGGCGAAGGCGTGGGCGTTGCTGGAGCCGTGGGCCTTCACCACCGCCCCCTGCACCCCCAGCAGGGGAGCGCCCCCCACCTCGGTGTAGTCCATCACCTTTTTCACCCGCCGGAAGGCCGGCTTGCCGATGAGGCCGGACAGCTTTCCCCGCAGGTCCGCCATCATTTCCTTCTTGATGATGCCCATCAGGGTAGCGGCCACGCCCTCCATGAACTTCAGCACCAGGTTGCCGCTGAAGCCGTCCGCCACCAGCACATCCGCCTGATCGGCGGTGATGTCCCGGGCCTCCACATTCCCCACGAAGTCATAGGGGGCCTGCTCCATCATCGGATAGGTGGCCTTCACCAGGGCGTTGCCCTTCTCGGCCTCGGCGCCGATGTTGATCAGCCCCACCCGGGGCTTCTCCAGGCCCATGACGCCCTTCATATAGGCCTCTCCCATGAGCCCGAACTGCACCAGGTATTCCGGCTTGCAGTCCACGTTGGCGCCGCAGTCGATCAGCAGGAAATGCCCCTTGCCGTTGGGCAGCAGCGGGGCCAGGGCCGGCCGCTCGATGCCGGGGATCCGGCCCAGCCGGAACATGCCTCCCGCCAGCACGGCGCCGGTGCTGCCGGCGGACACGAACCCGTCGCAGCGGCCTTCCCGCACCGCCAGCATGCCCTTCACCGTAGCGCTGTTTGTCTTTTTCCGCACGCCCATCACCGGGCTTTCATGGTTGGTGATGATCTCCGGGGCATCGTCCAGCTCGATCCGGTCCCGCACGTCCGAAGCTTCCGCCAGCAGGGGTTCCGTTTCCCCCACGGGGCCGCCCAGCACCACCTTCAGCTCCGGATCCTTCCGCAGGGCCTCCAGGGTACCTTCCACGATGGCCCGGGGGGCGTTGTCCCCGCCCATGGCGTCCACATAAATCCTCATGCTCATCTTCCTCCGGGTTTCCCCTCCCGCCGCAGGTCAATAGGCCTTGGCGAAGTACATGACCTTCTTTGCCTTCTTCCCGCAGCAGACGCAGGTCTCGCCGAAGGTGTTCCCCTCCTGGTCGAAAGGCATGTTCCGGGAGGAGGCATTGAACTTCTCCTTAATCTCGTCCTCGCAGGCCTGCTCGCCGCACCACATGGCCTTGGCAAAACCGTTCTGCACGGCCGCCTCCAGCTCCTCCATGTTGTGCACCGTCACGGTCCGCTCATCCCGGAAGGCCTTCGCCTGTTCAAACAGCGTCTTCTGGATGTCCTCCATCAGGTCCGCCAGCTTCTCCTGCAGGCCCTCCAGGGGCAGGGTGAACTTCTCCAGGGTATCCCGGCGGAACACCGTCACCACGCCGTTCTCCAGATCCCGGGGACCCACCTCCAGCCGCACCGGCACGCCCTTCAGCTCCCAGTCGTTGAACTTGAAGCCCGGGGACACGGTGTCCCGGTCATCCAGCTTCACCCGGAAGCCCGCCTGCTTCAGCTCGCCGAAGAGCTTCTCACAGGCCTCCATCACGCCACCCTTGTGGGCCGCGATGGGCAGGATCACCACCTGGATGGGCGCCACCTTCGGAGGCAGCCGCAGGCCCCGCTCGTCGCCGTGAGTCATGATGATGGCGCCGATCAGCCGGGTGCTCACGCCCCAGGAGGTCTCGTGCACATAGGCCAGCTTGCCTTCCTTGTTCTGATACTGGATGTTGTAGGCCTCGGCGAAGTTGGTGCCGAAGTTGTGGCTGGTGCCCGCCTGCAGGGCCTTGCCGTCCTGCATCATGGCCTCCATGGAATAGGTGGCCCGGGCGCCGGCGAACT
>CAZRLU010000046.1:0-1765 GCA_964600995.1 uncultured Oscillospiraceae bacterium
TTCTATGACATCGCCGACGGCAAGATCCGCTACGACGGAATCAACATCAACAAGATCTGCAAGCCGGATCTCCGGCGCTCCCTGGGGGTGGTGCTCCAGGAGGTGAACCTGTTCACCGGAACGGTCATGGACAATATCCGCTACGGCAAGCTGGACGCCACCGACGAGGAATGCATCGACGCCGCGAAGCTGGCCAACGCCCACGACTTCATCACCCGCCTGCCGGACGGCTATCAGACCGTTCTGACCGGCGACGGCGGCGGCCTCAGCCAGGGCCAGCGGCAGCTGATTTCCATCGCCCGGGCCGCCGTGGCGGATCCCCCCGTCATGATTCTGGACGAGGCCACCTCCTCCATCGACACCCGGACGGAGGCCCTGGTGCAGCAGGGCATGGACCAGCTGATGCAAGGCCGGACCGTCTTCGTCATCGCCCACCGGCTCTCCACCGTCCGCAACAGCGACGTCATCATGGTGCTGGATCACGGGCGCATCATCGAGCGGGGCACCCATGACCAGCTGATCGCCCAGAAGGGGCAGTACTATCAGCTGTACACCGGCGCCTTCGAACTGGAATAAGCTTTCCCTTAAAGCAAACGGAACGCAGCGGGGCCCCCGGCACATGCCGGGGGCCCCTGCTTTGCCCGGAAAGCGGATCCAATGAGGAAATCCCGGCCTGACCGCCGGGATTTCCCGGATGACGCTTCTCAGTCTTTTTTCTCTTCCGTTTCAAAGCGGACCTTCGCGTCCCGGAAATCCTCCGCCCGCCCGCTCCGCAGCTCCAGCTCCAGGGTGGGGGCGGAAACCCGGGTGTCCGCCGGAATGGACCGGATCACAAAGGTGTTGCCGCCGATGGTCACGTTGTCGCCGATCACAGTCTCGCCGCCCAGCACCGACGCGCCGGAATAGACCGTCACATGGTTTCCCAGGGTGGGATGGCGCTTCACGCCCCGGAGGGCCTGGCCCTTCCGGGTGGAGAGACCGCCCAGGGTCACCCCCTGGTAGATCTTCACGTTGTCCCCGATCTCGGAGGTCTCGCCGATGACGATGCCCGTGCCGTGGTCAATGAAGAAATACCGGCCGATGGTAGCCCCCGGATGGATGTCGATGCCCGTCAGCCCGTGGGCATGCTCCGTCATGATTCTCGGAATCAGCGGCAGCTTCCGGATCCAGAGCTCGTGGGCGATCCGGTAGGTGGTGATGGCCATGACCCCGGGATAGGACAGAATGATCTCATCCGGTCCGCAGGCGGCGGGGTCCCCGTCGAAGGCCGCCTGGATGTCCGTGGCCAGGATGTCCCGCAGCCGGGGAATCTGCTGCAGGAAGTCCACAGTCAGCTCCCGGGCCTTTTCCTGAAGCTCCTCCTGGCTGCACCCCGCGTTCTCCGGCAGGGTTCCCAGGGCAATGCCGGCCTGCTTGGTCAGGTGGTATTCGATGAACTCGATCTTCTCCCCCACCACGTAGCGGACATATTCCTTCCGCACCCGGTTCTTCTCATAGAAGCCGGGGAAAAGCACCTCCCGGATGCACATCAGCACCTCGATCAGCAGCTCCCGGTTCAGCATCCGCTGCCAGCCCAGCCGCGTGCTCTCCGGATGGGCGTCATAGCTTTGCAGGATTTCCTCCACCAGCTCATCCGAGTTCCATTGCGTCATGTCCTGCTCCTCCTGTTCCGGCGCCGCCCGGTTTCCGGTTCCTTCCTTACTTCAGGAAGCCGTTGATGATCTGCTCCTCGGCCTCCGCCTCCGTCAGTCCCAGGGTCATCAGC
>CAZRLU010000046.1:1775-13033 GCA_964600995.1 uncultured Oscillospiraceae bacterium
TCTATAGCGGTAGCCTTCCATGTAACACTTGTTAGCACATCATTGCTAGCGAAGACCCCTTGCCCTATGCTTGTTACGCTTGGCGTCAAACTTCTGCCAGGACTCGTCCCGGGCCACGGACCGGGAAACCACGTCCGCGCTGGCGCCCTCGCCGTTGAGCTCCACCACATAGGTGCTCACCGCCCGCTGGCTCCCGTGGGTCATCAGCCGCTCCCGCACCACCAGCCGGGCGCCCTTCTTCAGCTCCGCCTTCGTGCTCCGGTCCGTGTCGTCCACGCCCTTGATCTGCACCATCTCCATCTCCATGGAGCTGTCCATCTCCAGGTACGCCTCCGTGCCCGGATTCAGGATCCGCTTTCCCTTGCCGTTGCCGGATCCGTAGTGCTTCTCCACATAGCGCACCTTCGCCCCCCGCCCCACGAAGAAGCGGTGGATACCGTCGTGCTCCGAATCCTGGGGCCCGCAGTTGTCGATGCCGCAGCCGGCGACGATGGTCACGTCCGAATCCTCGCCGATGTAGAAATCGTTGTATACCAGTTCCTTCAGCCCGCTCTGGGTCATGACCACCGGGATATGGACGCTCTCGTTCCGGGTGCCCGGCCGGATCCGGACCGTCAGCCCCTGCCCGTCCTCCCGGGGAATGATCTCGATGTTTTCCGTGGAGGCCCTGCCGGCGGAGGTTCCGTTGGCCCGGATGTTGTAGGCGCCCTCCGGCACCGCGTGCAGGTCCGCCACCTCCCGCAGCAGCCGCTTCTGAATCTCATCCATCTTCATCATTGTCCGTTTCCTCCCTCGCAGAAAGCGCTGCTGCCCCGGCATTCCGTCACCGCGGCGGAGGTGCCCATCAGCTTGGGCAGGATCTCCTCCCTGGTGCCGAAGTCCGCGATCTGCCCGTTCTTCAGCACGATGATCCCGTCGGCGATTTCCAGGATCCGCTCCTGGTGGGAGATGATCAGGATGGAGCTGTCCCGCACCCGCCGGCGGATTCCCTGGAACACCTCAATCAGGTTCTGGAAGCTCCACAGATCGATGCCCGCCTCCGGCTCGTCGAACACCGAAAGCCGGGAGCCCTTGGCCAGCACCGTGGCGATTTCGATCCGCTTCAGCTCCCCGCCGGAGAGGCTGGCGTTCACCTCCCGGTCGATATAGTCCCGGGCGCACAGGCCCACGGCGGAAAGATAGTCGCAGGCGTCGGAAACGGAGATGCTCTTCCCCGTGGCCAGGCGGATCAGATCGAAGACCTGGATGCCCTTGAATTTCACCGGGGTCTGGAAGGCGTATCCGATGCCTTTCCGGGCCCGCTCGGTGATGGACAGCTCCGTGATGTCCTGCCCGTCCAGCAGGATCTGTCCGGAACTGGGTTTCTCAATGCCGGCGATCAGCCTGGCCAGGGTGGATTTCCCGCCGCCGTTGGGGCCGGTGATCACGATCATCCGGTCGTCCGGAATCATCAGGGAAACATCCCGGATGATTTCCCGGTCCCGGTCCTCCGGATCCACCTTGAATGACACGTTTCGCAGCTCAAGCATGCTTTGCTCCTCCGATCTCTTCCTTCCGCCCCCGGCGGAACCCCTCCCGCGGGGCCGGCGCTTCCCTTCCCCGCAAAGAAAAATGCCCTTCGGCATGGGGCTTCATTATAATCGGGTTTTCCGGGAGAGTCAAGGCGCAGGGCGGCGGCGTCCGCTCCGTTTCCACTGGTTTTTTCAGTTCTTCCTGCTTTGCTTTTCCCGCTTTTTCAGGTATAATTTTCCCGGATGCTGTCTCTCTTGATTTTTCACGGAGGAATGCCCATGCGAATGGCCTTCAAACAGATCGGCGTGCTGGCCCTGGCCCTGCTGGCCTTCTGCCTGCTCTGCCGCCTGACCGTCTCCCGGGATTATACGGCCTATATTTCCCTTTCAGACGCCCGGGAGGAAGCCCTCCGCAGCGGGGAGCTGCGGCTGGAGGTGGACGTCCCCGGCGTTCTGATCCCGGGGCAGCCCGAGATCCGAGACGGCTATCTCCGCCTGCCCCTCCGGCCCGGCGCGCCCGGGGAGGCCTTTGTTTCCGTCTATGCCGGCGGGGATACCCCCGGCTCCGACGGGGATCCCGAGCTCCTGCGCGCCGTCCGGGTCGGCCGCTTTCATACCGTCTACGACCGGCAGACCGGCGGCTTCACCGGGGACCGGCCTGTCATGGTGGCCGTGACCCTCTTCTGGCTCCTGGTGGGCGCCATCATGATCTGGCACTTCCTGCGGGCCCGGGGTCCCGCCTTCTATGCCTACGCCACCATCTACTACGCCGGCTTCTCCCTCTTCTCCCTGTCCACCGGGCTGGTCCTGCTCCGGATCACCCTGGCCCACCTGCTCCGGCCCCAGACCTATCCCATGAACTACATCTACTCCGCCCTCAGCGGCGCCAGCACCTGGTTCATGATGCTGACCGCCCCGCTGCTCCTGCTCTTCGCCCTGGCCATGGCGGTCAGCAATCTGGCCCTGCTCCGGCACGAGCGGCCCCGGCCGCAGAACTTTCTCGGCCTGCTGATCAGCCTCCTGGTCCTCCTGGGGGAAGCTCTGGGCTGGTACCTCTTCACCCGGAACTTCATGGGCTCCGAATGGGAGGCCCGGCTCCGGAACACCCTGGAGAACACCTATGCCACCGTCTTCGTCTACTTCGAGTGCATGCTGGCCGGTTCCGTCCTCTGCGGCCTTCTTTCCGCCCGGAGGAAGCCCGCCTTCGGCAAGGATTTCATTCTCATCCTCGGCTGCTGGTTCCGCCCGGACGGCAGCCTGCCCCCCCTGCTCCGGGGCCGGGCCGACCGGGCCCTGGCCTTCTGGCGGGAGCAGAAGGAAAAAACCGGCCGGGCCGCCTTCTTCATCCCCACCGGCGGCCAGGGCCGGGATGAACCCTTCCCGGAGGGGGAGGCCCTCCGCCGCTACCTGGTTTCCCGGGGGGTGCCCGACAGCCTGATCCTGCCGGAGACCCGCGCCGTCAGCACCCTGGAGAACATGTCCTTCTCCCGGGAGATCATCCGCGCCCGCAACCCGGAGGGAAAGGCCCTCTTCGCCACCACCAGCTACCATGTCTTCCGCAGCGGCGTCTGGGCGCTTCAGGCCGGCCTGCCGGCGGAGGGCATCGGCAGCCCCACGAAATGGTGGTTCTGGCCCAACGCCTTCATGCGGGAGACCGTGGGCCTGCTGCAGAAGCGCTGGAAGCAGGAGCTGCTTTTCCTGCTCCTGCTCATCGCCTTCTTTGCCCTGCTTTCCATGGCTGTCATCTGATTATACGTCAAGGAGGAATTCCCATGCTGCTCATCAATGCGAAGCTCTTTCTGAATCATGCCTTCCACCCCGGCCGGGCGCTGCGCCTGTCCCCGGAGGGCATCTCCCATCCGGAGGAAAACCTCGTCCCCCGGGAGGGGGAGGAGGTCCTGGACCTGGGAGGCGATTATCTGCTCCCCGGCTTCGTGGACGTGCATATCCACGCCTTCCGGGGCCGGGATACCATGGAAGGGGAGGAAGCGGTGCGCGCCATGAGCCGGAACCTGGGCGCCCTGGGGGTGGGCGCCTTCTGCCCCACCACCATGAGCGCCTCTCCGGAGGAAACCCGGGAGGCCCTCCGGGGCATCCGGGCCGTCATGGCGCGGCCGGAAGCTGGCGGCGCCCGGGTCCTCGGCGCCCATATGGAAGCCCCCTTCCTGCAGGAGAAAAAAGCCGGAGCCCAGAAGAAGGAGTTCTTCCGGGATCCGGACTGGGAGCTGCTGCAGTGGATGACCGACGGGGATCCCGGCCTGGTCCGGCTGATCACCCTGGCCCCCGAGCGGGCCGGGGCCGAGGCCTTCATCCGGAAAGCAACCGCCGCGGGGATCCGGGTCTCCCTGGGCCATACGGCGGCGGACGCGGCCACGGTCCACGCCGCCGGGGACTGGGGCGCGAATCATATCACCCATACCTTCAACGCCCAGACTCCCCTGCATCACCGGGAGCCCGGCGTCCCCGGCGCCGCCCTGACCGACGACCGCTTCTTCTGTGAAATGATTTGCGACGGCGTCCATCTGCACCGGGACATCGTCCGGCTCATCGCCCGCTGCAAGGGGTATGAGCGGGCCGTGGCCATCACCGACGCCATGGAGGCGGCCGGCATGCCCGACGGGGAATACGCCCTGGGGGGCCAGAAGGTCTTCGTCGTCTCCGGGGAGGCCCGGCTGGCGGACGGCACCCTGGCCGGCTCTGTGCTGACCATGCCGCAGCTCCTGCAGAACCTGATCCATCGCTTCGGCATCGCGCCGGAGGACGCCTGCGCCATGTGCACCTCCACCCCGGCTGATTCCGTCGGCGATCCCCTCGCCGGCCGGCTTCTTCCCGGGGCTCCCGGCATTCTGACCCGCTGGGACGCCTCCTGGAAACCGGTCGCCGTGCTGCGCTGTCCGGAATAAACCCTTCCGGTTCGGCGTCGGGCATAAACAAATCTCCGCGGGACGCATCGTCCCGCGGAGATTTTTAGTATGGATGGAATTCCCCGAAAGCCGGCCTCTCAGCCGTCTCCCAGGTCCTCTTCTCCCTCCCCCATCTCCGTGGCGTCCACGCCGGTGATGGAGAGCACGCCGTCCGGGACAAATCCCCGGGCGGTTTTTCCGTCAATCACGGTTTCGATGTAGTCCCAGGCTTCCGTGTTGTACATGGTAGTCAGGTAGGTCACCGGGGTCCCCGCGGACAGCGTGGTCAGGGAGCGGCCCGTCAGGGCGGGGTCATCCGTCAGGGAGGCATTCACCGTCACCTGGCAGGGGCTGCGGTCCCAGGACAGCTGATCCAGATTCGGCCGGGTTCCGCGGATCTTCGCGCCGTCCACATAGCCCACCCGGTACTGGCCGGCCGCGTTGGCCTCGTAGAGCATCAGCATCCAGCCGTTGTCCCAGCCCAGGGCATACACCGCCCCGTTGGTATTGCACAGGGCCTTGCCGTTGTTGGCCCGGTAGGCGTCGGTGGAAGGCGCGCTGTAGACCGCCAGCTTCTGGTTGGTCTTCAGGTTCACGAACCGGAAGCCCCGGGGGGTGTTGACGTTCTGCGCCGGCGGAACCGGCATGCCCTTGCCGGTGGGATTGGTGGTGTTCTGCGCCCGCATCTCCTTTCGCACGGACTTGATCAGGTCCACGTTCCGGTTTTCGATTTTAGAGCACTGGCTGTAGGTCTCGTGATGGTTGCTGGAGGATTCGCTGGCGTTGGGATGATACCAGGGCATCTGGATGAACCAGTTGTAGCACCGGCTTCCGGTTTCAAACTTGTAGCCGTGCCGGGCATAGATCTCGTTGAAGGCGTACAGGAGCGTATCATACTGGTAGCCCCACAGCTCCTCCCGGGTCAGTTCCCGCCTGTCGCTGTCCGCGATGATGTACATGGATTCCGCCGCAGCCGGCACGGAAAGCATTCCGCAGCCCAGCAGAAGGGCCAGGGCCAGCATGGCAGCCGTCAGTTTTCTCATGGTGTTTTTCTCCTCCCGTCTCATTTCGTTTCCGCCTCCCCGGCGGAGAGCTTCAGCGTCAGGTTGTTCAGATTCAGCGTATGGGTATAGGTGGCCTCCCGGGCCATTTTCATGGCCAGCCGGATGCCCAGCCCTTCCTCCCGGCTCCGGGGAATATACCGGGTCGGATTGAAGGCGCCGCAGTCATCCCGGAACCGGAGCACCCAGAGCTCCGGCTTCCGCACCAGCCGCAGGGAAAGATGATGCTTCCCGCCGTCCGCTGTGAAGCCGTGCTGGATGATGTTGCCGGCCATCTCCTCCACGCACAGCCCGATATGGGCGCTGGTCCGGGGGCTCTCCCCGTGCTCCAGGCAGAAGCGCTCCGCCGCCTCCGCGGCCTGGGCCACCTCCTGCAGGGTTCCGGGGCTCATCTCCAGCCGGTCGCCCGGGGCTGCCCCGAAGTCCTTGTCCAGCATCAGCACCGCGTCCCCCTCCCAGGGCAGGCGGCCGGTCTTTTTCCGGACCCACAGCCCGATCAGGAGCAGGGCCGCCGTCTCCCCCGCCAGATAATAGAGCCAGACGCCCGTCGTCCCCATCACGCCGCTGAGCAGGACGGCCGCCAGGATCGGCAGCACCGCCCCCTCCGCCACGGAGAAGGCGCCGGCCAGCTTCATCCGGCCCGTTCCCTGATACATGCTCTTCAGCGCGTTGTTCACACAGCAGGCAGCCAGCCCCGTGGAAAAGATGCGAAGCCCCAGCACCGCCGTGGCGAAAACCGGCGTCTCCGGGTTGATGAACAGGGAGATCAGCGCCGGCGCGAACCCCGTCAGCAGCCCGCAGGTGACCGCCCCCAGCAGCAGGGCGTAAAGCACCAGCGTCCGGATCGTCTCCCGCAGGCCCGTCCGGTCCTCCTCATGGAAGAAGATTCCGCACAGGGTCAGGGAAACGCCCCCGACCCCCGTATTGATCGCCCCGGCGGAGTTCCCGATGGAGGAGATCGCGGAGAAGGCCGCCACCGCCTCGCTGCCCCCGATCCCCTTCAGGATCTGGTTCAGGGTGAAGATCAGAACCACCTGGGCCGCCATGCCGAAAAGGGCCGGAATCCCGCCGTGGAACAGCTCCCGGATCTTCCGCCGGGTCACCAGCCGGAAGGAGAACCGGTAGGCGCACCGACGGGAGAGGAAGTAAAGGAGAGTCACCGCCACGGCGCCGTAATAGCTGAGGGAGGAAGCCAGCCCCATGCCGAACATGCCTCCGTGAAAAACCAGGGCGTTCAGCAGGTCCAGCCCCACATCCAGCACCGCCATGGTCAGCACCGCCACGATCAGCAGTCCCCCCTGCCCTGCCAGCTGCAGGAAGGGAATCAGCACCAAAGCGCCCAGGGAAGCGGGCGCCCCCAGGGTAAAGCCCCGCAGATAGCCTTCCGTTTCCGTGAACAGGGTTCCTTCCGATCCGGCGCCCAGCAGCCGGGCCAGGGGCCCGCTGAAGAGGAAAACCCCCGCCACGCAGACTAAAGCGATGCCGCCGGAGACGGCCAGCGCAGAGGAATAGCCCGCGTCGGTCTCCTCCTGGGATCCTCTTCCCAGGGAGCTGCTGCAGGCCGCCTGTACGCCCACCGCCAGCATGCTGGCGATGGCGCCGATGGCCAGCAGCAGCGGGTTCGCCAGCCCGTAGGCCGCCAGGGCCTCCAGCCCCAGAAAGCGGCCGATCATAATGTTGTCAATCAGCAGGCAGACGGAAACCGCCAGCGCCGAAAAGATCTGGGCGGTCAGCATCTGCCGGATCATTCTTTTAATCATGTTCCAGTTTCCTGTGTCCCTCCCCGGTCTGCCGGGGGGGCTGAAATGCCGAAAGGGGCGGACCGGCCTCCCTCGGGGGAAAGCCGGCTCGCCCTGCTCATGAATGCTCAGAAGCCCTTACTGGGCCTCCGTATAGAAGCGCTGCAGCAGAATCATCTCTCCGTTGTCGTCCAGCGTGACAAACACGTTGTCGGAGGCAAATCCGGGATCCGCCTCGGCGGGGTCGGCCAGCAGGGCCGCAAATTCCGCGGCGTTCCGCTCCGCCGTCTGCTCCAGCAGCTCTCCCGTCGCCGGATCGATGTCGTCCAGCAGCACCAGGTTTTCGGGAATCGTCCGGGTCAGGGTGGCCAGCTCCTCCATGTATTCGGTCTCATGGAAGAACACATGCACGTCGTCCCCGTACCGGGCCAGGGTGATCTCGTCGTTGATCAGCGTGTCCCCGTCCTCCAGCTTCTCCAGGCTCCGGATGTCCACCTGCTCCCGGCCCACCTGCAGGACGCCGCCCACCTGCAGGGCTTCCGCCTCCGCCGGCGTCAGCGTCACCGTGTGCCGCAGCTCCAGCTTCACGGTGCCGCTTTCTGCGTCATACTCCGAGATGTTGCCGATCCAGGTCCTGCCGTACAGCTCCGTTTCCTCCCCTTCCGCCGCTCCGGCGGTGGCGGGAATGAAGTCCAGATCCGTCAGGAAGTCGATGCACATCTGCAGCTGCTCGTCCGTCAGGGTCTTGTCCTCCGCATCGGGGGCGGGGGTCAGCACGAATTCCACGAAGTATCCCTTGTAGATGCTCAGGAAGTCGATGTAATGCATCCCCTCGGAATACTGCCGGGCGATCAGCAGCCGGGTGCCCAGACCCGTGTCCCCGTAGGTGATCTCCACCGTGGGGTCCACGTCTGTGAAGCTCTTCTCCAGCACGGCGAAGTCTTCCTCGCTCAGGTCGTTCATCCGGTCCACGTCGGCGTAGGTTTCATCAAAGGCCACTGCCAGCTGCATCACCGGGGCGACAGGATCCTCCGACCGGATGGAGGCGAGAATCAGATCCCGGTTGACATAGGTCGGATAGATCCGGTATCCCTCCGGCAGGCCGCACTGCAGGGTAAAAGCGCCGTTGATGCTGAGGGTTCCCAGGGTCACCTTGCCGTTTTCCTCCGCCGGCGCGACCCCGCACAGGACCAGCAGCATCAGGCTGATCAGAATGGCTGTCAGTTTCTTCATTGCACGCGTACTCCTTTCCTGATGCCTTCGCTCATTTCACGACGAAGGCCTTGTCCATGAAGCCCACGTCGCCGGTGTCCTGGTCCTCCACCTGGACCCAGTTCTTCGTCTCCCGGATCACCAGCAGCTGGGCGTTGGCCCTGTAGGTCGCCATCAGCTGGGCGCTCTTGCTGGGCGCCCACCGCATGTTTACCCATCCGCTGGCCCGGGTCGGCCGCACGGTCACCTTGTAGGGATCCACCCGGACGGCGCTGGCAAACTCCGCGTTGATCTCCGTCAGAAAATCGGTGCTGCCCGCCGCCGGCGCAGCGGCAGTTCCGGCCGCGGCGCCGGAGTTTCCGGACGCGGCGGGCTTCCGGACCGCCGGCTTGTTCTTCACCAGGAACCGGTTGGAAACGAAGCAGGCATAGGTGCCGTACCCGGCGCCGGGTTTGTCGTAATCAAAGTCGATCAGGGCCCATCCGGTGCCCCCGTCCCGGTAATAGCAGAAGACCCGGCTGCCGTATTTCAGGTGTCCGACCACGGTGCCTCCGGGAGCGTCCCGCACGTTCAGGGTTTTCCCATTCTCCGTATAGACGTAGTAATAACCTTCCGTTCCGTCCCAGTCCTCCTCCTCCGCCAGGCCCGCGGGCGCCAGCAGAAGCAGCGCCGTCAGGGCGGCCAGCAGGGCGCAGAGCAAACGCTTTTTCATGTAATCCAAACCTCCTTTTCCGGTTTCGCTGCCCCGGTCTCAGATGTGCACCGGGCATTTCTTGGTGGGCTGATACTTTCTCCGGATCGTCTTGATCCAGTCGTTTTCGATCTGATACTGAGTCACCTTCACCACGTACTGGCTGACGGTCATGGAGTCCGGCAGCTTGAAGTTGACCGGCTGCCAGCGCTTGCGCTGGGTGGTATCCCCGGGAGCCAGGGTCCCCTTGTAGACCATTTTGAAGGTGTTGCTGTCATCCTTGCTGTTGGCGGCCACGGGCTCCCCGTCCACGTCATAGACGGACACCTCCGCCGTCACGCTGGTGATGTACAGGGAGCTGACGTTTCTCACCGTCAGCACCGCATCAGCACCCTCCACATGGGCCTCGTCCAGCTGCAGTGCATGATCCCAGTCGCCCACCTTCACGGTGATGCTGGCCGGGAAGCCCCCGTCCCCCGTCACGCCGGTCACCGTGGTTTCCCCCTGGGCGATGCCGGTGATCTTCACCCGGTTTCCCTGTTTGGCGATGGGCGTCACGCTGGCCACATAGGGGTCCGCGCTGGACCAGGACATATTCTTGTTGCTGGCGTTCTCCGGCTCCAGCACCGCTCCGGTGGTGGAGGTCTCGCCCACGCTGATGTAGGCGTTTCTCCGCTTCATGTGCACGCCCTCCACATGCTGCAGCACCTTCACCTTGATCCGGGCCCGCCGGTTGCTTCCGTCAGTGGACATGGCGTCCACGTAGGACTCGCCCAGCTTCAGGCCGGTCACGGTGCCGTCCGCGTCCACCTGCAGCACCTTCCGGTTGCCGGCGGTGAAGGTCACCGCGGGATTGCTGGCGTTGGCGGGTTCCACCGTCCAGGTCAGTTTTCCCGTCTCCCCGGCATAGATCACCGGCGCGTCCCCGAAGGTAATCTTCGTCACCGGCTGCTGCACATGCACCACCGCCCGGGCCTGCACGCTTCCGGACACCTTGCTGGTGCAGAGGATCTCGCAGTCGCCCAGCGCCACGCCGGTCACCCGTCCCTGGGCGTTCACCTTCGCGATGCTTTCGTCCGAGGAGGTCCAGAGGACACCCTTGTCGTTGGTGTCCTGGGGCAGGACCGTGGCCCGCAGCTGAATGCTCTTGCCCGCGTCCACGGTGACCTCCGGCTTGTCCAGGGTGATCGCCTCCGCCTTCTGGGTCACGCTCACGCTGATGTTCGCCCGGACATTGCTCCCGTCGGTGGCGGTGGCCACGATGCGGGCGTTGCCCCGCTTCACGCCGGTCACCACGCCCTTTTCATCCACGGTGGCGATCCGCTCGTCCGCCGAGGACCAGGTCACTCCGGGCAGGCTCGCGTCCGCGGGAGTGATTCCGGTCTCCAGGGCCATGGTCTCCCCCACGCCCACGCTCTTCTCCGGGGCGGTCAGGGTGATGCGGCTCACCGGCCGGATCACCGCCACCCGGTACCGGACCTGCACCTCCGGATTCTGTTCGCTGGACAGGGTCAGCAGGGTTTCTCCTGCCTGCAGGCCGGTCACGCTGTTTCCGTTCACACGAAGGATCGCGGGGTCCTCCGCCTTCATGGTCACCTTCCGGTTGTTCGCGTCCTTCGGCAGGGCGGAAACCGGAATCGCATACCCTCTTCCGGCGGACACCGTCAGCACCGGAAGCCCGTTTTCCTCCGGATCCGGCCGGTCCTTCAGGAGCCCCGCCAGCGCCGGATCCCCGGCGGCATGCAGGGGCAGCCGATCCTCCGCCACCTCCAGGGAGGTCACCTTCCGCGCCACGGTGATGTTCACCTGGGCCCGGAAGGTCTGCCTGTCGGTTTTCACGGCGACGCTGATGGTCGCCTGGCCCCGGCTGATTCCGGTGACCAGGCCGTTCTGATCCACGACGGCCACCTTTTCGTTTCCGGAGGAATAGGCCGCCTCCCCGGCGGCAGGCGCCCCCTCCCGGATCAGTACCGTCTGCAGCGTCTCCCCTTCAAACACCGTGGTGACGCTCCGGTCAAACTGCAGCCTGTTTCCTTCCGCGTCAGCCCCCGCCGCCCCGCACAGCAGCAGCAGCGCCGCGGCCAGGAGAATCAGGAGTCTTTTCATGTTTCGTCCGCTCCCTTCTTTGGATTTGCGAAACC
>CAZRLU010000047.1:0-12403 GCA_964600995.1 uncultured Oscillospiraceae bacterium
TCAAGTACAGCGATCCCGACATGCTGCTGAACGGCACCCAGGACAGCCAGCTGGCTGCTTTTGCCAATGGCAAGGCTGCCTTCTATCATCAGGGCAACTGGATGGACCCCAGCCTGGTGGCGCTGCACCCCGACTTTGAGATCGCCTATGCGCCCCATGCTTTCCTGCATGAGGACACCGACGGCATTCTGGTCAATCCTCCGTCCTGGTACGTTGTCAATGAGAACGGCAACAAGGACGAGGCCATTGCCTATCTGAACTACCTGGCCACCAGCGAAGACGGCGCGGATTACATGGTGAACAAGGCGGCCATGGTGCCTGCCTTCACCAATGTGACCCTCACTCCCGCCACGCCTCTGAGCAAGAGCGTCATGGAGTGGAACGCCGCCGGCAAGACCTATGACTGGCAGCAGTACAAGCTCCCGGACGGCTTCGGCATGGGCACTCTGGGCCAGATCTATGAGCTGCTGGCCAGCGGCGCGATCGACGTGGATACCTTCGAAACCATGATGAAGGATGCTATCGCGGGCATCGCCAAGTAAGCCAAGACTCCAGATTCCTTTCGGGGGGATGGTGATCGGAGATTCCTCTCTGTCTCCATCCCCCATTCTATTTAGGAGGGATTCTCTTTGAGCAGCAAGACGAAACGCAAACTGACGGAATTTTTATTCCTGTTCCCGACGCTGTTTGCTTTCCTGATGGTGATCATCATCCCCTTTATCCTGGGTATCTACTATTCCTTCACGGATTGGCAGGGAACCGGGGCGGTTTCCCAGGTGGTGGGATTTGAAAACTACAAGGCGATTTTCCAGGAGCCTGCCTTCCTGCACAGCTTCCTGGTGACATTGCTCTTTACCGTGCTGAACATCATCACGGTGAATGTGACGGCTTTCATCATCTCCCTGCTGGTGACCAGTGAAATCCGGGGTCGGAACATTTACCGGGCCGGCTTCTTTATCCCGAATCTGATCGGCGGTATCGTGCTGGGCCTGGTCTGGCAGTTCATCTTCAGCAATATTCTGCCTTCCATCGGCACGGCCATCGGCTGGCCGGCTCTGAGCAAGAGCCTGATCTCGAATAAGGATACGGTCATGATCACTATGGTGACGGTGAATACCTGGCAATATGCCGGATATATCATGCTGATCTATGTGGCGGCCATCCAGGGCATCTCCAAATCCGTGCTGGAGGCGGCAGAGGTGGACGGCGCCCGCTACTGGACCCGGATTCTGAAGATCCAGATCCCGCTGATGGCAAACGCCTTTACGATCTCCCTCTTCCTTACCCTGACCAACAGCTTCAAGATGTATGACGTGAACGTGGCCCTGACCAACGGCGGACCCGTGGCACTGTTCATGGGCAAGCCGGTGCAGGCTTCCGAGCTGCTGGCGCTGAACATCTACCAGACGGCGTTCAAGTACAACAACATGGCGCAGGGACAGGCCAAAGCCGTGATCTTCTTTGTCGTACTGACCATCTTCTCCATCATCCAGGTGAGCTACAACAAGAGCAAGGAGGTGGAGGCATAATGGCGAAGCAGGCTGCAGCCCCCATTGAACGCATGGCGGGATCCAAGCCCCATAAGGGCCGGCAGATCGCGCTCGAGATTGTGACTTTCCTGCTCTTTGTGCTGTTCATGATGCCCTTTATCATCGTGGTCTTCAACAGCATGCGGACCAACGCGGACATCATCAACGAACCGGTGGGCCTTCCGAAGGATCTGGGGCAGTTCTGGACGAACATTACGGAGATTTGGAACAATCCGACCTTCAACTTCCTGACTGCGCTGCGGGACAGCGTGATTATCACGGTGATTTCCCTTGCGGTGATCTCGGTGTTCTCCAGCATGGCCGCATGGGTCCTGGTCCGGAACAAGACGAAGTGGTCCACCTTCCTTTTCATGAGTTATGTGGCTGCTATGGTCATTCCCTTCCAGGTGGTGATGTTCCCCCTGCTGACCTGGTTCAAGACGGTCGGGGACTTCATTCACATCCCCATGCTGCGCAGCTATCAGGGCATCATCTTTGCCTACCTGGGCTTTGGCGAGGCCATGTCCATCTTCATCTTCCACGGCTTCATCAAGGGGGTTCCCCTGGAGCTGGAGGAAGCGGCTGATATCGACGGATGTTCCCGGGCAGGAACCTTCTTCCGGGTCGTGCTGCCGCTGCTGCAGCCCGTGTTTGTCACGGTGCTGGTGCTGAACGGCCTGTGGATCTGGAACGACTATCTGCTGCCCCTGCTGGTGCTGGGATCCTCCGGAACCATCCGGACCATACCGCTGGCGGTGCAGGGCTTCAACGGCGCCTATGTCAAACAGTGGCACCTGATCATGTCCTCCACGCTGCTGGCCATGCTGCCGATTATCATTCTGTATCTTTTCGCGCAGAAATACATCGTGCAGGGCATGGTGGACGGATCCATCAAATAACCGGACTCTGCAGGGAGCTGCCCCGGTGAGGGCAGCTCCTTTTCATATCCGTTGTGTGTCAAGAGAGATGCGTTTTCATGGCACATGGAGGTAAGAACCGATGACGACAAATCAGAAAGAGGCCGGACTGGACACGGAACGGCTGATCCCGACCTACTTTCATCTGGCTCTTCCGGTGGTGGTGGGATCCATCATCACCATCATCTACAATCTGGCGGATACCTATTTCATTGCCCAGACCGAGAATGCGAAGCTGGTGGCCGGGGTATCCATCTGTTCTCCGCTGTTCATGATCCTGATGGCGTTCGGCAATATTTTCGGACAGGGCGGCAGCTCCCTGATCTCCCGGCTGCTGGGCGGGAAATCTGCAGCGGAGGCTGGCCGGGTCAGCGCCTTCTGCTTCTATGCCGCGCTGATCACGGGCACGGCGATCGGCGGAGGGATGCTCCTGGTGCGGGATCCTCTGCTGGGACTGCTGGGCGCAAGCCCGGAGACCCTGCCCTATGCCCGGGAATACGGGACCGTGCTGATGCTTGGCGGACCCTTCATCGTGGTGAACTTTATCCATATGAACCTGCTCCGGTGCGAAGGCATGTCCGGCCTTTCCATGGCGGGAACCGCCATCGGCGCCGTGGTCAACGTGATTCTGGATCCCCTAATGATTCCGTCCATGGGCGCTTCCGGCGCGGCGGCAGCCACGGTGCTGGGGTATCTGTGCAGCGATCTGTTTCTGCTGGCGATTGTGCTGCGGAAAAGCAAAGTTCTCACTGTCCGCCCGGAGGTTCGGATTCCGGCGGCGCAGATCCGGAGCATCATCGCCGTCGGGCTTTCCGCTGCGGTTACCAACCTGGCTTCCAGCCTTTGCGTCATGATGATGAACCAGCAGCTGCTTCCCTGGGGCGATGAGAAAATCGCCGCCATGGGGATTGTGCTGAAGGTTTCCATGATTGTCAACATGATCATGGTGGGCTTTGCCTTCGGCGGAATTCCGCTGTTCGGATTTCTGATCGGCAGCGGGCAGCAGGAAAAGCTCAGAAAGCTGATTCGCTTTTGCCTGGGCTTTCTGTGCGTCCTGGCGCTGGCGGTCAGCACGACGGTGATCCTGGCGGCAAAGCCGCTGATTTCCCTGATTACACCGGATGTCGCCCTGACCGAAGACGCGGTGCCCATGCTGCGGTGGCAGGTGGCCGGCTGTGTTTTCGGCGGGATTGTCATGCTGCTGACCTGCCTGTTCCAGGCTTCCGGGAAAGCAATCCCCGCCATGGCCCTGTCCCTGAGCCGCCAGGGGATCATCTTTATGCTGGTGCTGCCGGCAGCGGTCATGATTGCGGGATACCAGGGCATCCTGGTCAGTCAGTTTGCGGCGGATCTGCTCAGCGCAGGTCTGGCCCTGGTGCTGTATGCCGCAATCCGGAACCGGCCGGAACAGCCGGCAGGCGGTGTGTCCACAGAACCGTCTCCCTGACACAGACACAGAGAAATAGCTTGACGGCGTTTCGTCCGCATGATAGGATACCGGCAGGGAAGGACAAAGCGAATATGATTCCCTGGCGCGATCGGACAGAGAAGGCTGAAGGAGGGGATTTTGCATGCTGAAGGATTTTGAGAAGACGAAGCCGGAGGACAAGGACGAGCTGATCGGGGAAATCAGGGAGCTGCAGGGGCTGCTGACGAGCCAGCAGCAGCGGCTCCGGGAAAAGAAGCTGCCCGTGCTGGTGCTGATCGAGGGATGGGCTGCCGCGGGAAAGGGCAGCCTGATCAAGGAGCTGATCAGCGAGATCGATCCCCGGTTCTATAATGTGATTTCCCCGGCGATCCTGCCGGAAAGCGAGGAGAGATATCCCTTCCTGTATCCGTATGCCAAGGCCATTCCGGAAAACGGAAAGATCGTTTTCCTGGATTCCGGCTGGATGGAGAACACGGTGCAGAAAGCGCTGAAGATGGAGATCTCCAGGGATACCTACAAGCGCCGGGTCCGGGCGGTGAACGAGTTCGAGCGCCAGCTGCGGGACGGGGGATATCTGATCCTGAAAATCTTCCTGCATATCGACAAGGAGGAGCAGTTTGAACGGCTGGAGGCCCTGAGCGAGGACGGGGATACGGAATGGCGGGTTACTCCGGCGGATCTCTGGCAGCACCGGGAATACAAGCGGTTCCAGAAGGCCTATGATGAGTTCATGGAGGCCACAAACAATACGGTGGCCTGGCACATCCTGGACGGGAAGCGGCGGAAGACCGCGGTGCGGGACACGCTGAAGCTGCTGACGGAGATGATCGGCAGGGGCATCGAGCGGGGCCGGTATGTGGGAGAGCCCTTTGAGGAGGAGTTCCCGCTGATCAAGATGCCGAAGCTGAAGGAGGTGGATCTGAGCCCCACCATCAGCGACGAGGATTACAAAAAGGAATTGAAAAAGCTGCAGAAGCGGCTGGGCGAGCTGCACAACATCCTCTACCGGAAGAAGATTCCCGTGGTGCTGTGCTATGAAGGCTGGGACGCGGCCGGCAAGGGCGGAAACATCCGGCGGGTGGCCTATGCCCTGGATCCCCGGGGCTTTGACGTGCATCCCATCGCCTCGCCGCTGCCCCATGAGCTGAACCGGCAGTTCCTGTGGCGGTTCTGGACCCGGCTGCCCCGCAGCGGCCACATCTGCATCTTTGACCGCACCTGGTACGGCCGGGTGATGGTGGAGCGGCTGGAGGGCTTCTGCACGGAGAAGGACTGGCAGCGGGCCTACAATGAAATGAATGAATTCGAGCGGCAGCTGACGGACTGGGGCGCCGTGGTGCTGAAGTTCTGGATTCACATCGATCCGGAAACCCAGCTGGCCCGGTTCACCGAGCGGCAGAACACGGAAGAGAAGCAGTGGAAGATCACCGAGGAGGACTGGCGGAACCGGGAGAAGTGGCCGGAATACGAGGTGGCGGTGGACGAGATGCTGCAGAAGACCAGCACGGAGAACGCTCCCTGGTTCATCATTGAATCCAACGACAAGAAATATGCCCGGATCAAGGTGCTGCGGATCGTGGTGAAGGAACTGGAGCAGGCCTGCAAAAAGCATTTCCGGGAAAGCTTTGAAAAATAAGAAAAACAGTGAAGACGGAGAGAAAAACCCATGAACAATGAAAGAAGAACCTGGTGGAAGGAAGCGGTGGTGTATCAGATCTACCCCCGCTCCTTCGCGGACAGCAACGGGGACGGCATCGGAGACCTGAACGGCATCACAGCGCATCTGGATTATCTGAAGAACCTGGGCGTGGACGTGATCTGGTGCAGCCCCATCTATTCCTCCCCCAACCACGACAACGGCTACGACATCCGGGATTACCGGGCCATCATGGAGGAATTCGGCACCATGGAGGACTTCGACCGGATGCTGTCGGAGATTCACAAGCGGGGCATGAAGCTGGTGATGGACCTGGTGGCCAACCATTCCTCCGACGAGCACGCCTGGTTCGTGGAGAGCCGGAAAGGGAAGGACAATCCCTACCGGGATTACTATATCTGGCAGGACGGGAAGCAGGACGGACCGCCCAACAACTGGGGCAGCTGCTTCTCCGGCTCCGCCTGGGAAAAGGACGAGGCCAGCGGCCAGTATTACCTGCACCTGTTCACCAAGGAGCAGCCGGATCTGAACTGGGCGAACCCGAAGGTGCGGGAGGGCATCTTCGACATGATGCGCTGGTGGTGCGACAAGGGCATCGACGGGTGGCGCATGGACGTGATCGGCATGATTGGCAAGGAGAACTATGAGGACGGGCCGGTGGCGCCGGGGGCGCTGTACGGGGATTTCGGCCCCTCCTGCATGCATACGGAGACCACCCACCGCTATCTGAAGGAGATGCGCAGGGAGGTGCTGGACCGGTACGATCTGCTGACCGTCGGGGAGGCCGGGGGCACGGTGGAAAGCGCCATCCGGTATGCCAACGAGGACGGCAGCGAGCTGGACATGATCTTCTCCTTTGAGCACAACGACGGGCTGAATGACGGCACGGAGCTGGGCAAATGGAGCGATCACGGCGCGCCGCTGAAGGATGTGCGGGCGGCCTTCAACCGCTGGCAGACCTCCCTGCAGGGCAAGGCCTGGAATACGGTATATCTGGGCAACCATGACCAGCCCCGGCAGGTGAGTCGCTACGGCAACGACAGCGAGCTCTTCCGGGCCCGGAGCGCCAAGATGCTGGCCACCATGATCCATATGATGCGGGGCACCCCCTATGTCTATCAGGGGGAGGAACTGGGTATGACGAATGCCTACTTCACGGACGTCAGCCAGTATGACGACGTGGAGGTGCACAACGCCTGGAGGCAGTGGGTGGAGAGCGGCAAGGTGGACGGGCAGGACATGCTGCGCTACTTCGCCCGCATCGCCCGGGACAACGCCCGGACGCCCATGCAGTGGAATCGGGAGAAGCACGCGGGCTTCACCACGGGAACCCCGTGGCTGCCGGTGAACGGAAACTATCCCTGGATCAACGCCGAGGATGAGGAGAAGGATCCGGACAGCGTCTACAATTATTACCGGAAGCTGATCGCCCTGCGGCATACCCATGACATCATCGTTTACGGCAGCTTTGAGCCCCTGATGGAGGACAGCGATCAGGTCTATGCCTTCCGGCGGGTGCTGGAGGGGCAGGAGCTGACGGTGATCCTGAACTGGACGGAAAAGAAGGTGGCCTGCGACCTGGCGGACCGGCTGGAAGGGGAGGAGCTGATCTCCAACTATCCCACCCATCAGGCCGGGATCCTGCAGCCCTATGAGGCCCGGGTGATCCTGAGCGAAAGAAAATAAAAACCGGGGGAAGCCTCCCGGAAAGACGCAAAAAGCCGCGGAAGCGGCTTTTTGCGTTGAAAAAAATCGCGTGGCCGGAAGAAAAAACGCGGAGAAATCACGATTCCCCGAAGCATTCCGCCGGCAGGTTCCTCCGCGTTGAAAGATGCACAATTCGGAACAAAAAAAGGACAAAAGCAGACAAAAATATTCAAAGAAGAGGGTTGCTATTTTATATTATTTGGGATATAATTCACCCAGCTTAGGAAATAATCGCGTTTCGGAATGTTTTGCTTTTCCTGTCCAGCTGGCAGAAGCAACGCATTTTTATATTGAAATCCTCTTCACGCGTTTGTTCTGGCCGGAAGGCCAAAACATATATTTCAAAGGAGGGAAACCCGTATGAAGAAACTCATTTCCCTGGTACTGGCTCTCGCCATGGCGCTGAGCCTGGTGTCCATTGCCGGCGCTGAAGAAGCGAAGGATCTTCCCCGTGAAGAGACCATCTACTTCGGCGGACAGCAGTGGGGCCCCATCAACGGCTGGAACCCCATCAGCCCCAACATGAACAACGCGATGGCCAACTCCGCGGCAGCCCGCGGATCCCGCACCGTGATGTTCGAGACCCTGTATATGTACAACATGCTGGACGGCAAGCTGTATCCCCTGCTGGCCGACGGCGACTACGTCTGGAACGATGACCTGACCGAAGCAACCGTGGCCATCAAAGCGGCGGCCAAGTGGAGCGACGGCACCCCCGTGACGGCTGAAGACGTGCAGGCGACCTGGGATGTGGGCATGAAGACCCAGAACGGCACCTACACCTCCAACGCTGCGTACATCGACGCGGTTGTGGCCCAGGACGGCAAGGTTGTCATCAAGCTGAAGAAGACGGAAGACGGCAAGCCCGTCAACCCGCTGATGGTTCTGGACTTCCTGAGCGGCACCTACATCGTTCAGAAGGCCTGGACCGAGAAGCTGGCTGCCGACAACAATGACGACGCGGCTGCCATGCTGGCGGATCCGACTCCGGACGTGCCCTATTCCGGCCCCTACGGCCCCTACTTCGCCAATGACCAGATCGTTGCCTTCGTCCGCAACGACAACTACTGGGGACAGGATGCCTCCATGTGGGGCAAGCTGCCCGTGCCGAAGTACGTGGCGCACAGCATCTATTCCGATAACGACGCCGCGCTGGTTGCCTTCAAGGCCGGCCAGATCGACGTGAACCAGCAGTTCATCGCCAACGTGCAGAAGCTGTGGGAAGACGACGGCCTGCCGATCGCGACCTACATGGATGAAGCCCCCTACGGCATCTGCGCCACCATGCCCACCGCATGGTACAACATGGAGATCCCGGTGCTGCAGGTGAAGGAAGTCCGCAAGGCCATCGCGATGGCTGTGGACTATGACCAGATCATCGAGAACGCCATGACCAACCAGAGCCCCTCCTTCGCGGACGTGCCCCGTTCCGTGATGAACCCCACCGAAGGTGAGCAGGCTCTCTACGATCATGACGCCGTGAAGGATCTGCAGTGGGTCGGCAAGGACATCGAGGGCGCCAAGGCCCTGCTCGAGTCCGCCGGCATCGTGGACAGCGACGGAGACGGCTGGCGTGAATACAACGGCGAGAAGATCTCCCTGAACGCCTGCTGCCCCGACGGCTGGACCGACTGGCAGGCTTCCATGGAAGTGGTTGCCGCGGCCGGCAAGGCAATCGGCATCGACATCAGCCCCAGCTATCCCACCTGGGATGTGTATCAGACCGTGTTCACCAAGGCTTCCCAGACCGATTATGCGATCTTCATGTGGAGCCCCGCCGGTGCGACTCCCTCCTCTCCCTGGGCCCGCGTGCGCGGCTTCATGAGCAGCGAGTTCATCGGTGTTGAAAACAACTGGGCCGGCAACTGGGGTCACTACAAGAACGACCGCATCGATGAGATCATCGCCGCGATCCCGCTGACCACGGATGAAGCCGAGCTGAAGGCGCTGTACACCGAAGCGACCAAGATCTATCTGGAAGAAGTGCCGAGCTTCTCCCTGATGTATCGTCCCGAGCAGTTCCACGCTGTGAACGAATCCGTGTGGACCGGCTATCCCGAGAAGGACGACGGAAACAACATCCCGCCGGCTGACTGCACGGATGGTTACGGCATTGCTGCTCTGTATCATCTCGAACCGGCCAAGTAATTCCTGATTTATCCGGCGGCCATGATCCTGCCCGAGGCGGGTCATGGCCGCCTTTTGATCTGAGGGGAGAAGACGACAATGACGAAGGGCATGCGAAAATACTTCAGGAAGAAGATTTTCTGGTTTGTCATTACGCTGATTGCTGCGGTCATCCTGAACTTTATTCTGCCCCGGCTGATGCCCGGCGATCCGGTCAACGCCATCGTCGGAAAGAACATCAGCCCCGGAGCCACGCCGGAACAGATTCAGGAGCAGATTATCTTTTACAAGCATCAGTTCGGACTGGACAAGAACATTTTCGGACAATTCTGGGACTTTGTGAAAAACGCATTCAACGGAACCTTCGGCGTGAGCTACAACCAGTATCCGCGCCTGGTGTCCGATATCATAGGCTCGGGAATCTGGTGGACCATCGCCCTGCAGCTTCCCGCCATTCTGGTCGGATGGCTTCTCGGCAACCTGCTGGGGGCTGTGGCGGCCTACAAGCGCAGCTTCTGGGACAAGGCGCTGATGCCGGTCAGCCTCTTTTTCAGCGCGATTCCCGCCTTTGGCGCGGCCGTGATCCTGCTGGTGGTTTTCGCAGTGACGCTGGGGATCGCCCCGGTCAACGGCGCCTACGATCCGGGCATGATCCCGAATTTCAGTTGGAAATTCATCTCTTCCGTGATCTCGCATTATCAGCTGCCCTTCTGGTCCATCGTGCTGATTTCCATCGGCGGCCAGGCGGTCGGCATGCGGTCCATGTCCATCTATGAGCTGAACGCGGACTATGTGAAGTACGCCCGGTTCCTGGGCATCAAGGACAAAAAAATCGTCCGGTACGTTTTCCGGAACGCCATGCTGCCCCAGGTGACGGGCCTGGCCATGAGCATCGGCTCCATGGTGGGCGGCGCCCTGGTGGCGGAGACCATTTTCAGCTATCCCGGCCTGGGCATGGCCATGTACGCGGCCATCAACTCTTCGGACTACCCGGTTATCTCCGCCTGTACCCTGATCATCACGATCATGGTGCTGCTGGCTTCCTTCCTGCTGGATATTATCTACGCGTTCATTGACCCGCGGGTCAAGGCCGCGCAGTTTGATTAAGGAGGTGGATGAGCAATGAAAAGTACGCTGAGGAATGTTTTCCATTCTCCCCGCTTCCTGGTAGGATTCATCATTTTCATGGTCATGCTGCTGACGGTGCTGATTTATCCTTACCTCGTAAGCCGGGATCCGCTGGTTTCCCTGGGCAAGGGCTTCCTGGCGCCCGGAACCTATGTATCCGTGTATGACGCCAACAACACAGATCCCTACCGCGTCACGCTGCCGGAGGCGGATCTGAACCGAAAGGAAAGCCTGCTGTCCAAGGATGACCGGCAGACGATGCTGGATTATCTGAAGGCAAAGGGAACGGATATTTCCAATGTTGATACCAGCAATGAAAAGCTGGAAGATCTGATCGCGGTGTGGTCCGCTGAATACAGCGACGAGGACGCGAGAAAGAACAAGTACGAAGGCTTCTCCACCCAGGCGAAGCGCAATGCCCTGCGGAGACTGAACGCAAAGGTCACCGGGAACGGCACCAGCACGGTCATGAGCATCGTCCGGGGCGAGGGCGAGGACGCCCAGACCGCAAAGGTGGAGGATACGGCCTACGTCAAGGTGGATGAGGTGGCCAACGCGGTGACCCTGCCCCTGGGCACGGACAACTTCGGCCGGGATACCCTGACGGAGCTGGTGCACGCCACGGGCGTCTCCCTGATCATCGGCCTGCTGGCGGGAACCATCGCGACGCTGCTGGGGCTGCTGGTCGGTCTGCTGGCCGGCTATGTCGGCGGCATCGTGGACGATATTCTCATGTTTATCGCCAATATCTTTACGGTTATCCCCGGATTTGTCCTCCTGATCCTGATCTATTATTCCCTCGGGCCGGAGGCCCGCGGCATCACGACCTGCGCCGTGGTCATCGGAATCACCAGCTGGGTCTGGACCGCGCGTTCCGTGCGCTCCCAGGTCATCAGCCTGCGGAACCGGGACCATGTGAACCTGTCCAAGCTGTCCGGCCACAGCCTGTTCCGGATTGTGACCACGGACATTCTGCCCTATATCGCCAGCTATGTGGTGATGGCCTTCATCCTGCAGGTTTCCTCCGGCATCCTGGCCGAGGCGCAGCTGTCCCTGCTGGGGCTGGGCCCGAAGACCACGGATGTACCGACCCTGGGCCTGATGATGAACTGGGCGAAGCTGTTCGGCGCCTACACCTCCAGCAACGCCTGGTGGGCTTATTTCCCGGTCATTCTGGTGATCGCGCTGATCTCCTTCTCCCTGAACCTGATGAATACCGGCCTGGACCAGGTGTTCAACCCGACCCTGCGTGATTAAGGAGGAAAAGCAAAATGGCAAAGAAAATGCTTGAGGTCCATGAGCTGACCACCAAATACATCACGCGACAGGGCGAGGATGTATACTCCGTGGACCATGTTTCCCTGGACATTGAGGAGGGCAAGAGCCTGGGCATCGCCGGCGAATCCGGCTGCGGAAAATCCACCCTGGCGCTGAGCCTGATGGGCTATTACTTCCCGCCGCTGCACTATACCAGCGGGGAAATCATCATTGACGGCAAGAACATCTCCGGCATGGATCCGGACGTGGTGCGGAAAACCGTGCTCGGCACGGAGGTGGCCTACATTCCCCAGGCGGCCATGAACGCCATGAACCCCACCCGGAAGGTGGGCAAATTCATCGAGGACGTGATCTTCGCCCATGAGCTGAAGATGACCAAGAAGGAAATCCGGGAGATGGCGGAGCAGCGCTTTGCCAAGCTGGGCCTGCCGGTGGACGCGCTGGACAAACACAGCGTGGAGCTTTCCGGCGGCATGCGGCAGCGGGTGGTCATCGCCATTTCGACGATCCTGAGCCCGAAGGTGCTGATTGCCGACGAGCCCTCTTCCGCGCTGGACGTCACCAGCCAGAAGATGGTGATCAAGATGATGAAGGACATGCTGGCGCAGGGCATGGTCAAGAGCATGATCTT
>CAZRLU010000048.1:0-12216 GCA_964600995.1 uncultured Oscillospiraceae bacterium
ACGTAACCCATGACCAGATGGAGGCCATGACCCTGGCCACCCGGATCTGCCTGATCTCCAACGGCGTGCTGCAGCAGTACGACGAGCCGCTGACGGTATACAACCAGCCGAACAACACCTTTGTGGCGGACTTCGTGGGCAACCCGGCCATCAACTTCATGAACGTCCGGGGAAGCCAGCAGCCGGACGGCAGTTTCAATCTGAGGCTGCTGGACCACTACGACGCCACCTTCACGCCGGCGGAGAAGGTGGAGATCGACGACTGGTACGCGGAGACCGACAAGGAGATCGCGGCCTTTGAGGCCAAGGTGCGCCCGGCGGAAAAGGCCAACAAGGACGAGCCCTTCAGATATCCCATCGCCACGGTGACGGAGCCGGAGGAGGAAAAGCGGGAACCGGACCGGCAGGATTTCGTGCTGGGCGTCCGGCCCGAATTCGTCCGGATCTGCGACGACGGCCCGGTGGAGGGCGAGATCTTCTCCGCCATGCCCACCGGTATGGAAACCACGGTGCGCATCCGGGTGGGAAACTATCTGCTGACCGGCGTGGTCTTCGGCGGCGTGCTGTATAAGATCGGCCAGAAGGTGCGGCTGGCCTTCGCCGGGGAGGGAACGACCCTGTTCTCCCGGGTGAACGGAAGACTGGTGGCCTGCGGAACGCTGCACGTCAAGGGATGACCAATCTGGAAAAACCGAAACAGAAGGAGGGGGAAGCCGCGAAGGCGGCTTCCCCCTCCTTTCCATGGGCCGGGAATCAGATCTCTTCGATGTGGGAGACATATTCCAGGGTGGCCAGGGCGTCGATGATCTCCTTGTGGGATTTGAACTTCTTCAGCTCCTTCCGGGTGATGGAGATGGCCACGGAATAGACGCTGAGGCCGGAGTGGATATAGGCGGGATTGGTTTCGATGTCGTCGATCTTCAGTCCCAGCTCCCGGATGGTGGCCACGAAGTCCTTCAGCTTCGGGCCGCTGGTCAGCTCCAGGTGCACCTCAAAATGGTTGGACCGGTCCTTCAGGGCCATCTCCACCTTCGGCAGCAGGCTCAGGCAGAAGAGCACCGCCACGGCGGCGGCCAGGGTCAGGGTATAGAAGCCGGCGCCCAGGCTGATGCCCAGCAGGCCGCAGACCAGCAGGCCCGCGGAGGTGGTGATGCCCTTGATCTGATTCCGGGAGGAGATGAAGAGGGAATTGGTGGCGATCATGGCGGCGGAAATGACGGCGGCGACGCTGAGCAGGAAAAGACCGCTGTGAAGCTCGGAGAAGATCCAAAGATCCGTCAGCATGGCCATGGTGCCTGCCAGGGAGACCAGCATGAAGGTCCGCAGACCGGCGGTGTGGCGCTTGTTGGAGCGCTCGGTGCCGATCACCGCGGCCAGCAGGGCGGAGCAGAAGATCCGCAGCAGCACGGACCAGAAGTTGATCTCCGCGGACCAGGGACCCATCAGCAGGGCCAGGGGATCCTTTGCAGCCTGAATCATCTGAAATAGCGACCTCCTTTGTATCTGCGGTTCCCCGCGGGGAACCGGGCGTTCCACATCTCGTCGTAATGGCGGAGGGCTTCCTCGGTGAAGACCTGCTCCTCCTCGCTGGGACCCTGGCGGGCCGCCAGCTCCTTCTGGATAGCGTTGACCCGCTCGATCAGCTTCTGGGCCTCCGTCTTTTCCCGGCCGCTGTCATCGGTCTCGGAGATCCGGACCATGTCCTCCAGCTTGTCGGAATAGGACCCGGATTTGTACAGGCTCAGCTTGGCCAGGCCGGGACCCACCAGCTCATAGAGGATGCTGGAGGCCAGGATGATGGTCTGCAGGGCGCGGCCCGGCTCGCCTCCCAGGGTCCGGGCTCCCAGGGCGGCCAGGCCGATGGCGACTCCCGCCTGGGGCACCAGGGCAAGGCCCAGCCAGTCACGGACGCGCTTTTCCTTTCCGACCAGGGCGCAGCCGGCAAAGGCGCCGGCGTATTTTCCGAGAATGCGGGTGATGAAATAGAGTACGCCGATCAGCAGCAGGGGCGTGGACCCCAGGCCGCTTCCGGGGGAAAGGACGGAATTCAGATCGAAGTTCATGCCGGAGCGGACGAAGAAGAGCAGCAGAATCGGCGGGGAGAAATACCCCAGCTGACGGAAGAGCCGCTCATCATCGGTCAGGTTGATATAGACGGTGCTCATGGCCATGCAGCCCAGCAGCGGGGAGATCCCCAGGGCGGCGCAGATCCCGCAGAAGGCGAAGAGCAGCGCCAGGGAGATGATCAGCCGGTTGTCGCTGGAGGACCGGTTGGCCAGGAATCCCTTCATCAGCAGGCCGAAGAAGCCGCCCAGCAGCAGCACCCCCAGATTGGAAAGCACCGGAGTGAGCAGCAGGGGCAGGGAGAAGCCGGCTCCCGAAGCGGAGGAGACCGCCACGGCCACCGCCGCGGAGAAGGCCACCAGCCCCACGATGTCGTCGAAGGCCACGATCTGCAGCAGGGTTTCCACAAAGTCGCCCCGGGCGCCGGTCTGCCGGATGGTCATCATGGTGGAGGCCGGGGCGGTGGCGGAGGCCAGGGCGGCCAGCACCAGGGAGAAGGCCAGATCCAGCCCCAGAACGAACCGGACCACGAGAAAGACCAGCAGGGAGGCCAGCAGGGCCTCAAAGAGCGTGATGATCACGGTTTTCATGCCGTTTTTCCGCAGCACGCTCAGCCTGAAGAACTCCCCGGTGCCGAAGGCGATGAAGGAAAGGGCCACATCGGAGAGAAAATCCGTGTTCCGGATGAAGGACCCGGGCACCATATTCAGGACGAAGGGCCCGATGAGGATCCCGGCCAGGATGTAGCCGGTGACGTTCGGCAGGCGGAGCCGCTTGGTGACGCGGCTCATCAGAAAGCCGGAGAGCAGCATCACCGCCATGGAGACGATGACCGCGGAGGCGGTGGGCCCTGCATCATGCTGTACCCAGGGGAACATCAAGGCCACCTCCTTTCCGGCGGGGAAGCATTTCTTCCATATAATCTCTTGCAGGTAAGGTGAAGTATAGCCTCCGGGATGGGGAAAGTCAAGGGCGTAGATTGTGAAGAAACAAAGGGCGCGGGCTCATCATGAAAAAAGAACACCTGATGAAATACGGGTCTGGAAATCCGCAGGCGCAGGATGTATAATCGAAAGAGAGAAAGCGGGCCGGAAACGGCCATTGACAGGAAAAAGGGAACACCCCCGGAGGGACGGATCGGAACAGGAGGACGCAAGGATGCTGGAGATTTCCCCTCTGTTTTCAGACGGAGCTGTGCTGTGCCGGGGAAAGGAAATCCGGATCTTCGGAAGGGCGGAGGAAGACGCCCGGATTCACTGCGAGCTGCTGGGTGAGCAGGAAGGAATCCTGGCCTGGGGGGACGGAAGGGTCCGGGGCGGAAGCTTCCTGATTCTGCTGCCCCCCCAGGAGGCGAGGACCGGCTGCCGGCTGGTGATCACCGACGGGAAAACCATCTTTCATGCCCGGGACATCGCCATCGGCGAGGTCTTCCTGGCCGGGGGCCAGAGCAACATGGAGATGGCGCTGCAAAACGCCGGGGGCGGGCAGGAGGCCGTCGCAGAACACGCGAATCCATGGGTGCGGTATTTCAGGACGCCGAAGTTCGGCTGCTTCACGGTGGAGCGGGAGAAAGCCTGGCGGGACGCCCGCTGGCAGGCCGTGGAGCCCGGCCAGGCCGGGGATATGAGCGCGGCGGCCTATTTCTTCGCCATGGGGCTGCAGAAGGAGCTGGATGTGCCGGTGGGAATTGTGGAATGCTGCCTGGGAGGCACTTCCGTGACCTGCTGGATGGACGAAAACTGGCTGGAAAGAACGGGAGAGGGCGCCCGGTACCTGCGGGAATACCGGGAGCGGACCGCAGGGATCACTCCGGAAGCGTCCCTGGAGGCGGAGCAGCGCTTTCAAAGGGAGGCCGAGGCCTGGAACGGGAAGGTGGAAGCCTTCCTGACGGCGCATCCGGAGGCCGGCCGGGCGGAGGCGGAGACAGCCGCAGGCCCCTTTGCCTGGAACCCGCCGGAGGGACCCGCCTCCAGCTGGCGGCCGGGAGGGCTGTATGACACCATGGTGGCGCCCCTGACTCCCCTGACCTTGACGGGAATCCTGTTCTATCAGGGAGAGGAGGATGCCGGGCGGACGGAGGCCTACGATGTGCTGCTGATGTCCCTGATCGACCGGTGGCGCAACGCCTTCCGGGAGAAAAACCTGCCCTTCCTCTTCGTGCAGCTGCCCATGTGGCGGGAGCCGGGCCCGGGGGACGGGAAAAACTGGCCTGCCCTGCGGCTGCGGCAGGCGGAGGTCCGGGACCGGATGCGGAACACGGACATGGTGTGCCTGCTGGACCAGGGAGAAGAGGACAACATTCATCCGGTCAACAAGCGGGTGGTGGGCGAGCGGCTGCTGCAGCTGGCCCTGAATCTGATCTGGCACCGGGGCGGGGCGGCTTCCCCCCGGGTGACGGGAAGGAAGACGGAGCCGGGCATGCTGACGCTGATGGCGGATCAGCCCCTGACCACCTCGGATGGCCGGGAGCCGGCGCTGCTGGAGGTGGCGGAGGAGGGCGGGGACTTTGTGCCGGCCCGGGCCATGATCGAGGGAAGCCTGCTGCATCTGACAGCGCCGGGGGTGGCCTATCCGACCCGGGCCCGGTATGCCTGGACGGATTACGGGAAGGTGAATCTCTTCGGCGGCGGAGGTCTTCCCCTGGAGCCCTTCTGGATCTGAAACATATTTTAAAGAAGAAACGGAGCGAAAAGCATCATGGTGGACTATCCTGTGGAGACCCTGCTGGACACCCGGTTTATCAAGGTTTTTGATCTGCAATATGCCCCGGGAAGACATTATTACAACGCCACCCGCCGCTCCCGGGAGGAGATGGTGGCGGCCATGGGGGAGGCGGAGTTCCTTTCCATGGTGCCGGACGCCGTGTCCCTGTGCGTGGTATGGCACGGGGAGGGGGAGAAGGAGCGGATGCTGCTGAACCGGGAATACCGGTATCCCCTGGGGCAGTTTGTGCTCAGCGTTCCGGCGGGGCTCATCGATCCGGAGGACCGGGGAAAGGACCGGGAGGCGGCGGTCCGGGCCGCGGCGGAGCGGGAGCTCTATGAGGAGACGGGGATCCGCATGGGGGAAGGAGACCGGTTCCGGATGCTGCATCCCTGCCTCTTCTCCTCTCCGGGGATGACGGACGAGAGCAACGCCATGGTGCGGCTGGACCTGTACGGACATGCGGAAAGCGAGCTGACCCAGAGCCACGCGGAGGGATCGGAGAAGTTTGAGGGATTCCGGATGGTCACCCGGGAAGAAGCCCGGGAGCTGATGGCCGGGGAGCCGATTTCGGTCTATACCTGGATCGGGCTTTCCGCCTTCCTCCACGGGGAAGGCGCGGAAGCGGGCAAATAAAAAACGGGGACGGCATGAAGCCGTCCCCGAAGCTTTTTTCCTCAGAAGCCCAGGCGCTTGCGCATTTCCTGATAGGCTTCCTCCACGCCGCCCAGATCCCGGCGGAACCGGTCCTTGTCCAGCTTCTCGTGGGTTTCGCTGTCCCAGAAGCGGCAGGTATCCGGGCTGATCTCGTCGGCCAGCACCAGGGTGCCGTCGGCGGTCTTGCCGAACTCCAGCTTGAAGTCGATCAGGTCGACCCCGTGGCCTTTGAAGTAGGCCAGCAGCAGGTCGTTGATCCGCAGAGCGTAGTAGGCGATCTTTTCCATGGTTTCATCATCCGCCCAGCCCATGGCGGCGATGTGATACTCGTTGACCATGGGATCGCCCAGGGCGTCGTCCTTGTAGCAGTACTCCAGCACCGGCTCCCGCAGGGGCGTTCCCTCGGGCACGCCCACCCGCTTGGCCAGGCTGCCGGCGGCCACGTTGCGCACGATGACCTCCAGGGGAACGATGGTGACCTTCTTCACGAGGGTTTCCCGGTCATTCAGCTCCTCAATATAATGGGTGGGGATGCCGTCCTTCTCCAGAATCTTCATCAGGAAGTTGCTCATCCGGTTGTTGATGACGCCCTTGCCGGTGATGGTTCCCTTCTTCAGGCCGTTGAAGGCGGTGGCGTCGTCCTTATAGGACACCAGGACTACGTTGGGATCGTCGGTGGCGAAAACCTTCTTGGCCTTGCCTTCGTACAGCTGCTCCAGCTTTTCCATGAGAAACCTCCTGTTTGATCGATGGTGCAATGCTTCCTGCCGGGCGGAGCCCGAACATTGCGGATATTCTATGCTTCTTTGATTCCTTTGTCAATAGACGGAATAAAGCCAAATAATACATGTGCCCGGAGAAACGGAGGCACGGAAGCAGAAACGAACGTTTCGGAAATCAAGACGATCAATGTTCGGAAACTTTCCGGAAGCTTTCGGGGAAGGGACCCGGCCGCAGGGGAAACGCGCGGCCAGGTCACCGGCAGCGCTTTACTTTTTTGCGAAAGAAGAGTAATATCCATTCAATCTTTGCCGGGAAGGGCATTTTCAGGAAAAGGAGGACGGGCGGATGGACTGGGCATTTATCGCCGATCATGTTCCGGATTACGTGAGCGGCGCCTGGGTGACGCTGCGGTTCGGGCTGTACGGCGTGGGATGCTCCCTGGCGCTGGGGCTGATCTGCTGTCTGCTGCGCTATTTCCGGATTCCGATGCTCAAAAGCATCGCCCATGGCTATATTGAGCTGGCGAGAAACACGCCGCTGCTGGTTCAGCTTTTCTTCCTGTATGCCGGGCTGCCCCGGATGGGAATCCGGCTCAGCGCGGAAGCCTGCGCGGTCATCGGGCTGACTTTCCTGGGCGGCGCCTATATGTCGGAGGCTTTCCGCAGCGGGCTGGAGTCCGTCGATCAAACCCAGCGGGAGGCGGGGGAGTGCCTGGGGCTCACGAGGGGCCAGAACATCCGGTATGTCCTTCTGCCGCAGGCGCTGGCCACGGCCGTGCCGGCGCTCTTCGCGAATGTGATTTTTCTGATCAAGGAGACCAGCATGTTCTCGGTGCTGGCGATGATGGACCTGATGAACGTGGCGGATACGCTGCGCACCAGCGGCGGCCGGACCATCGAGGTGCTGTTCATGCTGGTCGTGGCTTATCTGGCCCTGCTGCTGCCCATCTCGCTGGCGGCGACCTTCATGGAGAGGAGGCTGCGTTATGCAGGATTTGGGAATCAGCATTCTGTTTAAGGGAATCAATTTTCAGCGCCTGCTGCTCGGCCTCTGGGTGACGCTGAGGATCGCGCTGGTCACCATTGGGATCTCCGTCGTGCTGGGCCTGATCTTCGGCCTGGCCATGATGAGCCGCAGCAAAGCGGCCCGCTGCATCTGCCGGGTATGGCTGGAGGCGGTCCGGATCATGCCCCAGCTGGTGCTTCTGTATCTGGTTTACTTCGGGTTCGCCAGGCTGTTCGGCTGGGACCTGGAGGGGGAGCTCAGCGCGGTCATCGTCTTCAGCTTCTGGGGTACCGCGGAGATGGGTGACCTGTTCCGCGGCGCGCTGACCTCGATCCCCCGGCATCAACGGGAGAGCGCGGCGGCGCTGGGGCTGACGGCCGCCCAGATCAACCGGTATATTCTGCTGCCCCAGACGGTGCGGCGCTTGCTGCCCCAGACGATCAATCTGGCCACCCGGATCATCAAGACCACGGCGCTGGTGAAGATGATCAACGTGACGGAGGTTCTGAAGGTCGGACAGCAGATTATCGGCCAGTTTTACCGGGAGCCGTCGGCCGCCTTCTGGGTGTACGGGACGATTTTCCTGCTGTATTTTCTGGTCTGCTGGCCGATCTCTCTGGCGGCCGCCTGGCTGGAGAAAAAATGGGCCGGATCCTGAGATGAGGGCTCAGTGAAAGTTCAATCCTGCGGCGAGCTTTCCGGAATGATTTGCGCCGCTGCCGCGGCGGCACGGAAGAGACGATGGAACAGATCCTGCGAGTGAAGGAGATCTTCAAGGCGTTTGACGGCACGGGCGTGCTCAAGGGCGTCAGCCTGGATGTTCATGAGGGCGAGGTCGTCGTGGTCATCGGGCCCAGCGGCTGCGGGAAGAGCACGCTGCTGCGCTGCATCAACGGGCTGGAGAAGATTGACCGGGGCGAGATCTGGCTGCGGGATCGGAAGATTTCCGATCCCGGGCAGGATCTGCACCTCGTGCGGCAGAAGATCGGCATGGTTTTCCAGAGCTATGACCTTTTTCCGCATATGAAGGTGATGGACAACCTGCTGCTGGGCCCGACCAAAGCCCTCAAACGGCCCCGGACGGAGGCGGAGGCGGAGGCCATGGAGATGCTCCGCCGGGTCGGCCTGGCGGAAAAGGCACAGGCCCTTCCCCGCACGCTGTCCGGCGGGCAGAAGCAGCGCGTCGCCCTCGTGCGGGCGATGATGATGCATCCGGAGATGCTGCTGCTGGACGAGATCACCGCGGCGCTGGATCCGGAGATGGTTTCCGAGGTGCTGAATGTGGTGATTGACCTGGCGGAGCAGGGGATGACCATGGCGATTGTGACCCATGAAATGCGCTTCGCCGAGGCCGTGGCGGACCGCATCCTCTTCATGGAAGAGGGGAAGATCGTCGAGGAGGGGCGGCCGGAGGAGTTCTTCCGGGAGCCGAAGACCGACCGGGCCCGCCGGTTTCTGCAGAGCTTTACCTATGCCTCTGCCCGAAGAAAAGGGGAAGGGATCGGATAATGCGGAGAACCGGCGGGAATCAGGGCCCCCGGAGGAGAAATCCCCAGGCCTTCCCTGAAGGCTGAACCAAAAAACATTCCAAATACAATCCGGAGGGTTGCTTTTTTCCGGAAGCGGGGATATAATGCATCCAACCTATCAAAAGAGTAGGTGGAAGGAGGGACGGTACCGATGAAGCGTACGATGATGACCTGCATGTGTATGTGTCATGATGGGTGTCCGTCTCTGCCGGAGCCCTGTTTGCGCTGAGCACATACAGGGGAATCGGGTGATCAGGAGCCGGACCGCGGACAGGGTGGACGGCTCCTTTTATTTATGTGGAAGGAAGGGAGAAAAGGTGAGAAACCGCTTTATCAGCGCGAGGGACCGATGCCGGGCATCGGCGAGGGACCGAATGTGAACGGGCGGAAGGCTCCGGGAAATGACCGGAAGGAAAACGCGGAAGGATCAAAGGAATCCGGAAACCGCGCAGAAGGATTAACGGATAAAAAAGAAAGAAAATAAAAAGAAAGAAGGATGATGAAAATGAAGAAGTCTGTGAAAGTGATCGCTTTGGCTCTGGCCCTGGTTCTGGTTCTGGCGGCTGCCGCGACGGCCGAAGGCTTCCGCACCCTGGATGAGGTGAAGGAGAGCGGGAGAATTGTGATCGGCCTTTTTCATGACAAGAAGCCCTTCGGCTATGTGGATGAAAACGGAGAATTCCAGGGCTACGATGTTTATCTGGCCCGCCGCCTGGCGGAAGACCTGGGCGTGGAGCTGGAGATCGTCGCGGTGGACGCGCCGAACCGGATCGAGTTTCTGCAGAGCTTCAAGGTGGATGTGATCCTGGCCAACTTCACTTACACGGCGGAGCGGGCGGAGCAGGTGGATTTCGCCAAGCCCTACATGAAGGTGGCGCTGGGCGTGGTCAGCCCCGAGAGCGCGCTGATCACCGACGTGGAGCAGCTGAAGGGGAAGAAGCTGATCGTCTCCAAGGGAACAACGGCAGAAACCTATTTCGAGAAGAACTATCCCGAGGTGCAGCTGGTCAAGTATGATTCCTATACCGACGCCTATCTGGGACTGCTGGACGGCCGGGGCGACGGCCTGTCCACGGACAACACCGAGGTGCTGGCCTGGGCGATCGAAAATCCCGGATTTGCTGTGGGCATTGAGTCCCTGGGCGATCTGGACACCATCAATCCCGCCGTTTCCAAGGGCAACGAAACGCTGCTGGCCTGGATCAACGAGGAGATCGTGAAGCTGGGCGCGGAAAACTTCTTCCACGCGGACTATGAGGCCACCCTGCGGGAGACCTATGGCGAAAGCGCCGACGCGGACGCCCTGGTGGTGGAGGGCGGCGAAATCTGAAAAGCGGCCATCGCACATCCATAAAAGCACGGGCGGAGGGATGAAACGGAGCGTTTCATCCCTCCTTTGCTTTGCCTCCGGGCGGTTCAGGGACCGGAGGACCTCCGATCCGTTCGGGCTGCCGGACTTCGGCCAGCCCCCGGCGGGAGAACAGGACCGCTCCGGAGAAGATACAGAACCATCCCCTGTTACCTTCAAGCCGCTTCATACTTGCATTTTAAAGCCCGTTGGGATAGAATAGAATGAATTCCTGTGCGAAGGGCTGTTTGCTGTGCCCTCGCGGGAGGGAAGGAGACGGATTATATGAAGGTTGTATTGCTGAAGGATGTCAAGAATATCGGAAAGCGGGACGAGATCCTGAACGTCAGCGACGGATACGCGCGGAATTTCCTGTTCCCCCAGAAGCTGGCTGTGGAGGCCAAGGCGGGGACCCTGAAGGAGATCGAAAAGAAGCGCGCGGCCCAGGACGCCCGGGAGGCTGAGGCCCTGGCCGAGGCGAAGGCGAAGGCCGACGCCCTGCGGGGAAAGGTGATCAATCTGAAGATCAAGTGCGGCTCCCAGGGGCGGCTCTACGGCAGCGTGACCGCCGCGGAGGTGGCGGAGGCCCTGGAGCAGCAGCACGGATATGCCGCCGACAAGCGGAAGATCGACCTGGGCGAGCCCATCCGGGAGGTGGGGGACCGGGAGATCAGCATCCGGCTTTATGCCGGGGTTTCCACCACCATGAAGCTGCGGGTGAGCCCGCTGGAGAAATAAGACCGGGAAGGCCGGCGGGGAGTCTGCTCCCCGGCGGGCGCTCCCGCGAATGACGGAGAAGAAAGATGCCGGAGCAGGGGGATCAGGGGCTGCGGGGCATGACGCCCCCCAGCAGCCTGGAAGCGGAGATCAGCGTCCTGGGCGCCATGCTGCAGGATTCTTCCGTTGTGCTTCGGGCCATGGAGAGCCTGAAGCCGGAGGATTTCTATCAGCCGGAGCACCAGGAGATTTTCCGCGCCATGGAGCAGCTGAACCGGGATCACCGGCCCATTGACCTGACCACCGTGGTCACGGAGCTGAGCCGGCAGGGCTCCCTGGAGGGCGTGGGCGGCACGGCGTATCTCATGCGCCTGATGAGCTCGGTGCCCGCCACGGCCAATGCCGGGGCGTATCTGGAGCTGGTGCTGGAGAAGAGCACCCTGCGGAAGCTGATCACGGCCAGCCAGGGGATTGCCCGGGAGGCCTATGCCCAGCAGAGCCCTCTGCAGGAGGTGCTGGCCGGGGCGGAGAAGGCGATCTTCGACCTGGTGATGAACCGGACCGACGGGGGAACGCTGAAGTCGGCCCGGGAGGTGCTGCCCAATACCTTCCAGGAGATTGAGGAGCTTTCCCGGAACAAGGGGGAGGTCTCCGGCGTGCCCACCGGGTTCGTGGATGTGGACAGCACCCTGACGGGCCTGCACAAGGGCGAGCTGATCATCATCGGCGCCCGGCCGGCCATGGGAAAAACTTCCTTTGCCATGAACATCGCTTCCTACGCCAGCATCGTGAAGGGAAAGACCGTGGCGGTCTTCAGCCTGGAAATGCCCCGGGAGCAGATCATGATGCGCGTGCTCTGCGGCGAGGCCCGGGTCAACATGCAGAAGGTGAGGAAGGGCATCCTGGAGGACAAGGAGTGGAACGCCCTGGCTAAGGCCCTGGGCCCCATCTCCAACGCCCCCCTGTATCTGGACGACACGGCGGGGCTGACGCCCAGCCAGCTGCGCAGCCGCTGCCGGCGGCTGATGATGGACCACGGGCTGGATCTGATCCTGGTGGACTATCTGGGGCTGATGCGGTCCGACGGAAAGACGGAGAGCCGGCAGCTGGAGGTGGCGGAGATCAGCCGCCAGCTGAAGGCCATCGCCCTGGAGCTGAAGGTGCCGGTGATCGCCTGCGCTCAGCTGAGCCGGGCGAACAAGGACCGGATCGACAAGCGGCCGATGCTGTCGGACCTGCGGGATTCCGGATCCATCGAGCAGGACGCGGACGTGGTCATGTTCCTGCACCGGGAGGAATACTACAACCCGGACACGGAGGACAAGAACATCGCCGAGGTGCACATCGCCAAACAGCGCAGCGGCCCGCTGCGGACGGTGAAGCTGGCCTGGCTCAGCGAAACCACCACCTTTGCCAACCTGGCCCGGGAGGACGGGCCCGGCGGAGGCGGGGAGGCTCCCTTCTGACGGG
>CAZRLU010000049.1:0-11799 GCA_964600995.1 uncultured Oscillospiraceae bacterium
ACCCCTGTGCCGATCCAGATCTTTCCGTCCTTCAGCATGGCGTTCCCCCCGATCCGTTATCTCTGTTCTATCCGTATTATTTTACTCGCTTCCCCGACTCCCGTCAATACCTTGAGCGGCTCAGACCGTGTCAAGTGATTGACAATCAAAACAGTGTATTGTAACATGAGCATAGAAAAGCAAGCGATGCGAGGAGTGGAGAAAGAATGGTCTTTCGGCTTGCCATCGTAGAGGATGAAAAGCAGGACAGCGATCTGTTACAAAGCCACATCCATCATTTTTTTACAGAGATTTGTCCGGACGACACTTTTCAGGCAACGGTATTTGATAATGCAGGCGTCTTTATTGAACAATACAGGCCGGATTATGATCTTATTTTTTTGGATATTCAGATGCCGGGTCTCAATGGGATGGAAGCGGCTGCAGCTCTGCGGAAAAAGGACAGCAGCGTGTTGCTGGTATTTGTTACGAATATGGCGCAGTATGCAGTGAGGGGGTACGATGTAAACGCCGCCGGATTCATTCTCAAACCCGTCAGCTATTATGATTTTCTCATGCGGATGCGAAAATGCATCGGAATTTTGCAGACGCGCGTGGAAGAATACGTGACGCTGAATATGCGGCAGGGCATCATCCGTCTGCCGGCGAGGGATATTTTGTATGTCGAGGTGAATCGGCACATGCTCACCTATCACACCTTCAAGGATACTATTCAGACCAGCGGTTCCCTGGCGGAAACGGAAGCGTCTCTTCGGGGGGCTGGCTTTCTTCGCTGCAACAGTTGCTATCTTGTGAACCCAAAAGCGATCCAAGCTGTGCTTGGCTATGATATCCGATTGATCAACGGAGAGACGATCCAAATCAGTCATCCCAAGAAAAAGCAGTTTATGCAGGACTTGAATATCTGGCTGGGGGAGGGAAAAAACCTGTGACAATTTTGAATTGGTGGCTGGATCGCTTCCCCAGGTATGAGTTTTTGGTGGAATACTTCCTCTTTTTGATTCCCATGGTGATTCATTTGCCAAGGAGAAAGCATTTTTTTCTGCGGCTGCTTCCCATGCTGGCGATAAGCTTTTTTCTTTCCAAACAGTGGAACAGCGCCTGGGCGTCGATCCTGCCGCTCTATATCCTCAGATATTTGATTTTATTCGGTCTGGGGATCGCGATCACGATGCTATGCTTTGAATGTGATCTGCTGTCGGCGCTGTATTGTGGCGCGGCAGCTTACGCTGCGCAGCACACCTTCAACCGGGTTTTCGATCTTGTGATATTATCGACTGGTTTGGAAAAAGGCATCGCATACAATGGAGTTTATCTGCTTTTGATCTTCGCGGTGCTTGCCTTGATGGTAATATCGTTCACGCGGAAGATCAACCGGAACACGGTCAAGCATATGGCGAATCGGAAAATCCTGACGGTCAGCGGTATGATCCTGGTTTGCACAGTGGTGCTGACCGCGCTTTGGCGGGCGAATAAAGAGGGGCTCAGCACGGTTCAGCAAGTGATTATGGATTTGTATGATATGGTAGCTTGCGTCGGCGCGCTGGTGATTCTCCACAACATTTTTAAAATGGATGAGATGAAGCATGAAGCGGCTGTGATTCAGGAAATGTGGAACCAGGAGCGCAAGCAGTTGGCGCTGTCTCAGGAAACTGTACGGATGCTCAACCTGAAATGCCATGACATGCGTCATTTGCTGCGGCTGATTTCCGCCCAGCAGGATGACAGTACCCAACGGGAAATCGATAGCATTCGGGAACTGATCGACGTATATGATTCCCGGATAGATACGGGCAATGATGTGCTGAATCTGCTGCTGGCGGAAAAGGGGCTGCTGTGTCAGAAGGAAAAAATTCGTTTGAATTGTGTGGCGGATGGCCAGCGGCTGAACCATATGGAAAAGCCGGATATTTATTCCCTGTTCGGGAATGCCCTGGACAACGCCATCGAGGCCGTCCGGCTGGTGGAGAATCCCGATATGCGCATCATCACGCTGACAGTGGTCGGCGCAATGGGAATGACGTCTGTTTGCGTCGAAAACTATTATCAGGGAGACAGCATCAAGGTAGAGGATGGGTTGCCGGTCACAACCAAGGAAGACCTCGTTTATCACGGCTACGGCGTAAAAAGCATGCAATACCTTGTGAACAAATATCGGGGTGAAATGAGTATTTGTGCGGAGCATAACGTTTTCTCACTCAAGCTCCTTTTACCTGATCCGGAATAATCATTTTTAAGTTTATGCGCCCAATCTGCAAGGTTGGGCGTTTTCTATTGCTTTTTTTCCCTGTTCGGCTATGATGCAGCCATAAAAATCATGGAAGAAATGAAGGAGGAGGAAAGACCATGAAACAGAGAAGAACCGGATTATGGCGTGCCCTAACGGTCGTGTTCGTCCTGCTCACGGCGTTTACCGTGGCAGGCAGCAGCGTGGCGGGCACATATTCCGCATTGATCAATTCCACCCTGGGCATCGAAACCAGCCGCATCGTAAAAGCCAACGGGGCGGAGAAAGAAGATACTCAGTATTTCAAATCCGTCTACAATTCCCTGGAAGAACAGTATCAGGCCAAAGCGGCGCTGATTCGGCAGATCGGCCGGGAAGGTACGATCCTGCTGAAAAATGAAAACAACGCCCTGCCCATGCAAAATGGTACTGTGCTGGTGCTGGGAGGCAGCAGCTTCATGCAGGCCCTGGCTCATGGCGGCGGCAGCATGAACGCCGCAGACCTGGCCAACGCCACGACCGTCGAGCAAGCGCTCACATTTGACGGCCTGAACGTCATCACTGAAGCCGCGCAGGCGGATGCCGCGCTGGTGGTCATCGGGCGTTCCGCCGGAGAAGGCGCTGACATGCCGGAGGGCGGCCTGAAGCTGACTGCCGAGGAACTTTCCTTGATCGCTCAGGCGAAAGCGGCGGCGGGCAAGGTCATGGTTTTGCTCAGCGGCGACTTTTATCCCGAAATGGCTTCCCTGCAGGCTGATCCGGAAATCAGCGCAATCCTGCACTTGGGCAACGCTGGCTACCGCGGCGCTTACGGTCTGGCGGATGTGATCACCGGAAAAGCCTCTCCTTCCGGCCGCACGGTGGAAACGGTGGCTGTGGATTCCCACGCCTCCGCCGCGATGCAGAACTACGGCGACTACAGCTATACCAACGCCTCCAAAATCATGGCCTCCCAGGCGAAGACCTATGTGGTGTACGCCGAAAGCATTTACAAGGACTACAAATATTATGAGACCCGCTATGAGGACAGCGTGCTGAATCAGGGCAACGCTTCCTTCGGCGGCTGGACCTGGGAACAGGACGTGCTATACCCCTTTGGATATGGCCTGAGCTATACCTCGTTTACGCAGGAATTGCAGGGCGTTTCCTTCGATGACACCGCGCACACCGCCGCCGTGCAGGTGAAGGTGACCAACACAGGCGCTGTAACTGGCAAAGAGGTGGTTCAGGTATACGGCCAATCCCCATACACAGAATACGATCAGGAGCACCTGATAGAAAAAGCTGCTGTTCAGCTGATGGGTTTTGAAAAGACCGCTGAACTGGCGCCCGGCGCTTCTGAAACCGTGACGGTCCAAGTGCCTATGCAATGGTTGGCGTCCTTTGATACGAAGGGCTATGGCACTTATATCATGGAAGCCGGGAATTATTATTTCGCTGTAGGCAGCAGCGCCCATGACGCGGTGAATAACATCCTGGCCGCCAAGGGAGCGAACGTGGACGGCAGCGCCGCCCTTACCTATACCTGGAACCAGGCGGAAACGGATGCCGTCACTTACGCCAAGTCCCTCTACACTGGTGAGCCCATTACCGCCAGCTTTCCGGACGCGGATATCAACTACTGGCTGGAGGAAGCGGATCGAATCACCTATCTTTCCCGCCAGGATTGGCCGGGCACCTGGCCCGAGACCATTCAACTGACCGCCGGGGACAAACTGAAAGCCGCCCTCAACGACAAGAAAAAGTACGAGAACGGCAAGTACAACGACACCGCCTCCCGCATCCAGGTGTACGACGTCAAGACCGGCGACGGCAGCACCGTTCTTTCCGCCTCTATGATGCGCGGACGCCCCTATAACGACGAGTACTGGAACACGCTGCTGGACAATCTGACCGTCGAGGACATCGTGGCTCTCGTCGCCAATGGCCGCTACCGCATCAGCGCCGCGCCGTCGGTTTCCTTCCTGGAAATCATCGGTGGCGATTCTCCCACCGGCCTCAACATCCCCTACCTGTATAGCAAGGTCGGCGCTGACCGGCAGCCCATCGGGGCCTCCTACATGGTCAGTGACGGCATCACGGAAGAAAAAGTGGATCTGGTGCCCATGGATGCCAGCTTCTACTGCTCCGAACCTACCCTGGCCTCCACCTTCAACAAGGCGCTGGCCCTCGCCGAGGGCGAGATGATGGGAGAAGACAGCCTGTACTGCGGCGCCAGCTTCCTTTACGGCCCCGGCACCAACCTGCACCGCACACCTTACGGCGGCCGCGCCACCGAATACTACTCCGCCGATCCCGTGCTCAACAGCCTGATTGGCGCGGAGCAGGTCAAGGGCGGATGGAGCAAGGGCCTGGTGATGGTGGTCAAGCACTTCTCCGCCAACGACCAGGAGCAGAACCGCATCGGCGTGGCCACCTTTGTGACCGAACAGGATCTGCGCGAGAACATGCTGCGCGGCTTCGAGGGCTTGATGACCTACGGCGGCGCGATGGGCCTCATGGGCTCCTACAACCGCCTGGGCGTGCTCGGCACCGCGGCGGAATACGACCTGATGACCACCGTGCTGCGCAAGGAATGGGGCAGCGACTGCTTCGTGATCACTGACCTGAACTCTCCCACCGCCGGTCTGTATGACGGCAACGCCATCATCGCCGCCGGCACCTCCACCATGATGAACAACGGCACTTTCGACGCGGAAAGCGGCTCCTACGTCAATACCACCCTGTCAGCGGAAGCCTTCAGGAGCGATCCCACGCTGCGCGTCGCCATGCGTGAAGCCGCCCATCACGTGCTGTACGCCTTCGTCAACAGCTCGGCCATGAACGGCCAGTCCGCAAATGACCGCATCGAAACAGTCACTCCCTGGTGGCAGCCCGCGCTGCTGGCGTTGGAAATCGTCTTTGGCGCAGCCGCCCTCCTCACCGCTGCTATGTATCTGTTCAACGTCAATAAAAAGGAGGAAGGAAGCCATGCGTAAGCCTGACAACGAACGGGCCTTCGCCCTGCGTCTGACCGTGCCCGTCCTGACCGCGCTCAGCCTGATCTTTTACCGTGTGCTGACCGCGTCATCCTTTGAAAGCACTGAAAACGTGCCCTTGGTCACGGTCCTGCTGGCCGCGGCCCTCGCGCTGGGCGCAGTCGCCGCCTTCAAGGATGTGCTCCACGTTCCCTCGTTCCTGACTTTCACCGCCCTGGCCGCCGCCGCCGCGGCCTTTGCCGCCGGACGCGCCAGCTATGTGGCCTTCTATCTCACCGGCGACGTGATGAACACCGGCCTGTCCGTGTTCTTCATCCTCACCTGCGTTGCGCTGGTGCTGGCCGTTGCCCTCAGCATCGCCGCTATGGCAGCCGGCAGCCGTAAAGCCCACTGATTCATTTCGATTCAAGCACCGATACGGTGTTGAAAAAAAAGGAGGAAAAATCCATGAAGAACCTGTTCCGCACCCTGATCGCCCTGATCGCGATCCTGTCCCTCGCCTGCACCGCCCTGGCCGAATACAAGACCCCCACCACCGACTATGAAGTCTGGCAGGAATACACCCCCGAGCAGAGCATGCAGGAGGATGTGTCCGGCAAGGCCATCGCTTACCAGTTTACCGCTGTGAGCGATCCTGAAACCAGCAAAAAGAACGTTTCCCTGAAGATCGACCTGTATGAAGACGGCTTTGCCCGGATGGCCCAGAGCATGGAAGGCGATGGCGTGACCTATTACTACTACGGCTACTGGACGAACATGGACAACGAAGAGATCTTCCTTGCCTTCACCAGCTACAGCTACGAAGGAGCGACCATCGAAAACATGATCACCCACGGCGATATCCGCACGGTGGACTATACCTACGACCTGACCGAGGAAGACGGTGCTTTCACCTTCGGCCTGAACTTCTGCCTGGGCTTTGCCGACGGCGGCCAGTACGTCCGCTCCACGACGGCCACCGGCGGCAGCACCCCCGCCTTCGAAACGGAAGAAGCCTGGCTGGCTGACGCTGCCGCTTACTGGGGCGCTGCGAAATAATCAAATCGTTGCTTTGCGGCCTGCTGGAAGGAACACGCTCCGGCAGGCCGCTTTTTCAAAGAAAAATCAGGGAAAGCCCCTGTTACTATCAAATTCAGAATCAATCATTTCTATCGGGAGACAAGTTCCCCGTGAAAGGAGAAGCACCCATGCAGGTCTTCAATCCTTATTTGCCCAGCTGGGAATATGTGCCGGATGGAGAACCTCACGTCTTTGGCGATCGGGTGTATGTGTACGGCTCCCACGACGCCTTTGGCGCGCCCATCTTCTGCGTGAATGATTATGTCTGCTGGTCCGCGCCGGTGAATGATCTGAGTGCTTGGCGGTATGAAGGGGTCATTTATCGCAGACGCCAGGATCCCGGAAACAAGCTGGGCATCCGTTCCCTCTACGCGCCTGATGTGACCCAGGGCCCGGACGGACGTTACTATCTGTATTACTGCTTTGATTTCATGGGCGAAATGGGTGTGGCTGTATGCGATACCCCGGCAGGGCAGTACCAGTTTTACGGCAAGGTGCATCACAGGGACGGCAAGGTATGGGGCAAGGAATCCGGCGAGCAGTTTCCGTTTGATCCCGGCGTGCTGACAGACGACGACGGACGGGTGTGGCTCTATTCCGGTTTTGCCACCAAGGTGCCCTTCCTTGCTTCCCGCTGGCATGATCTGCGCAACGACGGCGGCGTGGTGATGGAATTGGAGCCGGATATGGTGACCATCAAAACGGAGCCCAAGGTACTGTTCCCCACCAAAGGAAAGCCCGGTGCCTTTCCGAATCATGCTTTCTTCGAAGCTTCCTCCATCCGCAAGGTGGATGGGAAATACTGCTTCGTGTATTCCAGCGAACACAACCATGATCTTTGCTATGCCATGAGCGACCGTCCCGACGGAGGCTTCCGGTTTGGCGGCGTGCTGGTGGACCTGGGGGATTTGTTTTTAGGCGACGCCCAGGATGAAGTGCATGCCAACAATTATCTGGGCAACACCCACGGCGGTCTGCTGAACATCGGCGACGATTGGTATATTTTCTATCACCGGCAGACGAACCGCTCCTCTTACGCCCGCCAGGCCTGCGCCGAGAAGCTGGAGCGGACGGCGGACGGCGGGTTCAAGCAAGCGGAGGTCACCTCCTGCGGCCTGAACGACGGCCCTTTGCGCGGGGAAGGAAAATATGAAGCACGCATCGCCTGCAACCTGTGGGCGAAAAACCATGAAACCGGACGCTACGATTACCCGCACCCAAAGAAATTGTTTAAAAATCACCCCTACTTCACGCAAACCGGAAAGGACCGGGAAGAAAACGGAGACCAATATATCGCCAATATGCAGGATGGAGCCGTGGCGGGCTTCAAGTATTTCAGCATCAATAAACAAACTACCCTTTCCGTTGAAACCAAAGGCGCAAAGGGCGGCGTGATGCAGGTTTCCACATTTCCGGACTTTCATGCGATTTGCTGTGAAATTCCCTTGTCAGCGGATCAATCAGCGGCTTGCCCTTTGAATTTGGAAAGCGGTGTTTATTCGCTTTACTTCCGCTATCAAGGGAAAGAAGCGATTGATTTTATATCGTTCCTTTTTTCCTAAAACTTATCCTCAATTATTCACGAGCATATAGTCCACGTCCCGCTATCCTATGATAAGTAAAGGATTTCGGGACATTTTCTTTTTCACCAAATAGGCGAAACTCTTACAAAAAGAACCCCAGATCTGGTCTAATAGAATCACCACAAACCACCACACCAGAGAGGAGTTCAACAATGAGTTGAACCGAAATGAAGCTGGAAAGCAATAGCAAAATCAGGATCGATTTCGGTGGCGGAAACCTGTCATCAGATGGTGGTTTACTGCTGATGAAGGAATTCCTTGCGAAGATCGGTTTTGAGCGTTTGGCTGCTACCAGTTGGGCGAGCGTCCCGGTGAATACAAGCTTCATGACTACGTGACCGGCAGAAATGAAATCGGAGCTGCGCCGGAGGATGTGGCCGATGAGATGCGTGAGCTGCTCGGCGAGCTGCACGGAATCCCTGAAAACAGATTGCTTCGCGTCGCGGCTTACTATCATGTCAAGTTTGAGAACATCCATCCTTTCGCTGATGGAAACGGCAGAACCGGCCGCCTGACCATGAACTATTTTCTGGTGATGAACAATCATCCGCCGGTAACCATCGCAAGGATTACTATACCGCGCTGGAAGCGTGGGATGAGCTGCAAAAGCTCGCGCCGGTGGAGGCTTTCCTCCGTGCGCAAACCGTAAAAATCTGGGAGAAGCAGATCGAGCGCAGCGAGCGTTCCGCACATTAAATGAAACCCGCTGGACACGCCACATCCAGCGGGTTTCATTTCAGTATTCCAGGTACGCCCCCTTCATCGGCTCCGCCGCGTGCAGGCTGAAGAGCCGCAGGACTCCCTTCTTGTATTTCGCTTCCCGGGGATGCCACCTGGCCCGGCGCTCTGCGAGAATCTGCTCCACCTCCTCCGGGGTTTTCCGATCCCCGGCGATCCCGACAATGTTCAGCTTTCTCTGCTCCACATCGATCTCGATCAGATCCCCCTCCTCCACCAGGGCGATGGGGCCGCCGGACTGGGCCTCCGGGCTGCAGTGGCCGATCACCGGGCCGGTGGAGGCGCCGGAGAAACGGCCGTCGGTAATCAGCGCGATGGACCGTCCCAGCTCCGGATCCGAGCTGATGGCCTCGCTGGTGTAGAACATCTCCGGCATGCCGCTGCCCTTCGGGCCCTCATAGCGGATCAGCACCGCGTCCCCCTTCTCCACCCGGTGGTGCAGCACCGCCTCCAGGCATTCCTCCTCGCTGTCGAAGGGCCGGGCCCGCAGCACGGCATGGAACATTTCCTTCGGGCAGGCGGTGTGCTTGATCACCGCCCCGCCCGGCGCCAGGTTTCCTTTCAGCACGGCGATGCTTCCCCGGGTTCCGATCGCCTGATCGAAGGGGCGGATGATATCCTCCCGACGGATCTGAATGTGATATTTTTCCTTCGCCCGCTCCAGCTGCTCCGCACACCATGCGTAATAGTCCCCGTTCCGCAGATCCTCCAGGTTCTCGCCCAGAGTCTTCCCCGTCACAGTCTTTGCGTCGAGCCGGAGCTGCCCCCGCAGCTCCTCCATGATGGCGGGAACGCCGCCGGCGTAGCGGAAGAATTCCGCAGGCCACCTTCCTGCCGGCCGGATATCCAGCAGATACCGGGCATTCCGGTGGATCCGATCGAAGGTATCCCCGTCGATTTCAATTCCGTACTCATGGCAGACGGCCGGGAGATGCAGCAGCGCGTTGGTGCTGCCGGAGATGGCCGCGTGCACCAGGATCGCGTTCTCCACGCTGTCCATGCTGATCAGCTCCGAAGGCCGGATCCCCTCCAGCGCCAGCTGAACCGCCCGTTTTCCCGCCTGGCGGGCATATTCCAGAATCTCCGGTCCCTCCGCCGGCAGCAGGGCGCTCCCGGGCAGCGCCAACCCCAGGGCCTCGGCGAGGATCTGCATTGTGGAAGCCGTTCCGATAAAGCTGCAGGCGCCGCACCCGGGGCAGGCGTTCTGCTTTGCCCAGTTCAGCTTCTCCTCGTCAATCTCTCCCCGCTCGTATTTCGCGCTGTACATCCCCAGCTGCTCCAGCGTCAGCAGCTCCGGCCCCGCGCACATGGTGCCGCCCGGCACCACCAGGGACGGGATATTCACCCGTCCCATCCCCATCAGGTTCCCCGGCAGCCCCTTGTCGCAGCTGGCGATGAACACGCCGCCGTCGAAAGGCGTGGCGCTGGCGTGGATTTCAATCATCCCCGCGATCATCTCGCGGCTGACCAGGCTGAAGTTGATCCCGTCCGTTCCCTGGCTTTCCCCGTCGCAGATGTCGGTGCAGAAATACCGGGCCCCGAATCCGCCCGCCTCCCGGACGCCCTTCCGGACCTCCTCCCCGAGCCGGTCCAGATGCCCGCTGCCCGGATGGCTGTCCCCAAAGGTGCTCTCAATCAGAATCTGCGGTTTGGCCAAATCCTCCGGCATCCATCCGGTCCCGATCCGCAGCGGATCCAGCTCCGGCGCCAGCTTCCGCATTTTCTGGCTTATCAGTTCCATCTGCCCGCTCTCCCTTCGAAGGGCTGCGGAGTTCTCCGCTCAGCCCGCGATTGATCCGTGAAACGGTCTCAGTGATCGAAGTGCGCCGAAACGTCCTTCAGCTTCTCAATGATGGGCAGATGCTGGGGGCATGCGCTCTCGCACTGGCCGCAGCCGATGCAGTCCCCCGCCCGGCCGAACTGCTCCGTCAGCTTGTCATAATTGGTGAAGTTGATGGTCCAGCCCTTATGCTCCATATCCTCCCGCATATCCTCGTTGTACAGGGAGAAGTACCGGGGAATGGCGATCTTCATCGGGCATCCCTCCGTGCAGTAGGAGCATCCGGTGCAGGGCACGGCGATCTGCTTTTTGATGATCTCCGCCACCTGCCTGGTCAGCTCGGTTTCCTCCGCAGTCAGAGGTCTGAAGTCCTCCATGTAGCTCAGGTTGTCCTCCATCTGTTCCAGGCTGCTCATGCCGGACAGCACCACCATCACGTTCTCCAGGGATGCGGCAAAACGGATCGCCCAGGAGGCTGCGGATAGCCCCGGCTCTTTTTCCCGCATCAGCTTCTCCGCCTCCTCCGGCACCTTGGCCAGGGTTCCGCCCTTCACCGGCTCCATCACGATGACAGGCTTCCCGTGCTTCACCGCCGTCTCATACACCTCCCGGGAGCGGATCCATTCGCTGTCCCAGTCCAGATAGTTGATCTGCAGCTGCACGAATTCCATCTCCGGATGCTTCGTCAGGATTTCGTCCAGCAGCTCCGGCCCGCCGTGGAAGGAGAATCCTGCATGGCGTACCAGCCCCTGCCGTTTCTTCTCCAGCAGCCAGCTGAAGCAGTCAAATTTCTCAAAGTGGGGATAGCAGCCCTCCTCGATCCCGTGCAGCAGATAGTAGTCAAAATAACCCGCGCCGGTTTTGTGCAGCTGCTCGTTGAAAACCGTGTCCCGCTCCTCCAGGGAATGGAAGAATCCGCTGTGCAGCTTGGTGGCCAGGGTAAAGCTTTCCCGCGGATAGCGGTTCACCAGGACCTCCCTGGCCACGTTTTCACTTTCGAAGCGGTGATAAAGCCAGGCGGTGTCAAAATAGGTGAATCCCTTCTCCATGAAAAGATCCACCATCTTTTTGACCTGCTCCAGGTCCACCCTGGCAGGGTTGTTGGGATCCAGGGTGGGCATGCGCATCATGCCGAAGCCAAGTTTTTTCATGCTGCTTTCTCCTTCATCTCAGGTTCCTTCAACTTTTCCGCTTTCCGTTTCCCGTCTGATCGCTTCTTCATTATCAATATTGCGGATCTCTGGCCATATCCGCCAGCGATTTATTCTATCATGATTTCCCCCAAAAGCACAGCCGTGTAAAAACGAGAATGATTTTCATTTTCGTATTGACAAACGCATCCCATCTGCATAAAATGAAAACCGTTTTCAGATTCGGGAGATGTCCCTTGATCAACGCCGGTGCATTTTCATCCATGGAACAGGCCGGCTTCCA
>CAZRLU010000050.1:0-11779 GCA_964600995.1 uncultured Oscillospiraceae bacterium
GGCTGCGGCACAAAGTGCGAGTCGTGATACTCAAGCAATGGAAGAAGCCGAAGACGGTCTACAAGAACCTGATGAAGCTGAACGTTGTTTTTGGCTGCAACATGACGGACGAGGACATCTACAAGGTGGCCAACTCCAGACTGGGATTGTATCGCAGATGCGGTATGCAAGTAGTCAACTACCTGCTGAGCCAGAAAGTACTTTCCATGCCCAATAAGAAAGAGAACCGACCGGGATTGGTCGATCCTCTCGCTTACTACCTGAGAAACACTTGAATCCATGTTGCGATGTAGCGCCGTATACCTGACCGGTACGTACGGTGCAATGGGAGGGGCGGGGGCTATCGCCCTCCCTCTACCCTATTCTCGAATTCAGTTCGGCAATGTAGACAATTCACTGTTATTCTGTGGGATGCGACTCCAAAACTCCGCTGATTGCAGGAACCAGCACCTTTCTTCTGGACATGCCAGGTTCGAATCTGTAAGAAGTCCCGTCATAAACAGCGTCTTTTCCAAAGGCGGCTTCGATGGCTTCACGTGCAGCCTCATTGGAGGGTACGAGATAGGTGATGGATATGTCGTCATGGAAGATGCTGATCTGTGCAAGCACCATTTCGACGCCGGTGGATGTCTCAGCGGGAGAGAGCACCTTTGTCATGCGGCTGGCCAGGTCTTTGGCGATGTCCTCATCATAGGCGTTCATGCATCCAATGCCAAACTTTGTCCCGCTGCTCTCATACACTTTATAGTCGGAGAGCAGGATGTCCTCATCTGTCATACCCTCGTAAGAGAGCGAAGCCTTAAACATCTCCGTATAAAAGGTATCCGTATCAGGAATACCGGCCAGTCGGGACAGCTCTTTGAGCGCTTCGCGATCGGCAAAGGTTGTTGAGCTGGAGTGGAAATTCTGCGTATCGGACAGGATGGCACCCGCCATGGCATATGCGACAGGCTGATCGATTTCAACTCCATAATTGCGATACCGCATCCAGATGATCGTTGCTGTCGAACCGATCGGTCTTGCATCGTAAATCAGCTGGTTGCCTGTTGTAACGCTTCCATCTCCGTGGTGATCGATGATGGTGATCACATTGGCATCCTTCAGACCTTCTGCGGACTGTGAGTATTCACTGTGGTCCACAAGGACCATGTTGCAGCCGGAAGCATCTTCCAGGAGCATGGGCGTCTCGATGCCTGCGCCTTTGAGAATATACTCTGTTTCATGATTTATGTCCCCGAGAATGACCGGGACGGCGTTGTATCCGAGCTTCTGAAGCAGCGCTGCATAGGCAATGGAACTTGCAACCGTATCGGAATCCGGGCTCTTATGACCTGTCACATAAATGGGTCCGTCAATCTGGCCGAGCCCGTCGAGATCACTCCGATTGAGCTTGTAATTCAGTTCCTGTTCAGCCTGATATTTCGCATTCGACATATTCTGGCCGACCAGAAAACCGGCTGCACAGAAAGCTGCAATCACAAGAATGAGAACAATCCATTTCCATATGCTTTGCTTTTTGCTCATAATCATTTTTTCCTTGATTTTATCGATACATCCATGACTGTCATGACATTCGGTACTTTTTTACATGACCACCGTAATCAGATCGCCGTCGTGCAGAAGATCATCTGTCAGAACGTCTCCCTGCACCGCTTTTCCGTTGACCAGCACCGACTGCACTCCGCCCTCATGATGTGCGCTGTTATCGACCGTGATATGCAGCATCTTTCCGCGGAAGAACTTGTCCATCGTGAAGCCGTCCCATTCAGCGGGAATGGCAGGGGAGATGCGCAGTCCCTTCGGTGTCGGACGCAGACCGAGAATGCCTTCCACCATGCCGACCATGACAGTGGAAGCGGTTCCGGTCAGCCAGTGTACGTGAGCACGGCCGGGCTGAGGCGTCTCATGGCCTTCAATGAACTGGGAATGGACATAGGGTTCGACTTCGCGGATCTCAGCGCGGTCGTTGTACGCGGCCGGGCAGGATTCCTTGAAGTACTGGAATGCCCGGTTGCCATGCCCGAGAAGGGATTCTGCGAGGATGGCCCAGCCCTGCGACTGGCAGAAGATACCGCCGTTTTCCTTGGTGGTCGGGTTGAACAGACGCATTCTTGCGCCCTCAAAGTAGTGCTTCTTGTAGCAGGGAGTGAGAAGCTCGATGCCGTTGGGCGTGTTGAGCAGTTCAAACACGGTCTGCATGCTCTTTTCAGCCTGTTCGCGGGTGGCGCCGCCGGAGATGACACTCCAGGACTGCGGGTTGAGCCACATGGAGGCCTCGGGGTCATGCTTGCTGCCGATCACATCGCCTTCCTGTGTATAGCCGCGCGTGAAGCGGTCATCCTCCCAGAAGAGGTCATTGATTTTCCGGAGCACATCGTCTGAAGACGTTTTCAGCCACTGGCGGTACTCGGCATACTCCTCGCGTCCCTCCAGAAGCTCTCCGAGCAGACGGAAGGCCATGTAGAACTGGAAGGCGACAAAGCTGCTTTCACCCTGTGCACCGAGCACAAGGCAGTCGTTCCAGTCGGCGTGAAGACCTGCGGGCATGCCGTGGGAGCCAAGATGGTTCAGCGTGAAATCGATGGACCGCTTCAGATGCTCGACGACCGTTCCCTCGTCGTAGTCTGCGAACGGGATGACTTCATCAAGGAAGGCAAGATCACCGGTTTCGGCAATATACTTGTAGACGGTGGGGAAAAGCCACATGGCATCGTCGGCGCGGTATGCGGGATGACCGGTGGCACGGACATAGCTGTCCTGTTCTGGCGTATCCTCATGCCCGGGATTGTGGTCAAACTTGACCAGAGGCAGGCCTGCGCCGTGATGCACCTGAGCGGAGAGCATGAAGCGGATGCGTTCCTTCGCCATCTGCGGATCGAGGTGGATGATGCCCTGGATGTCCTGAACGGTATCGCGGTAACCGTAGCCGTTGCGCTCCCCGGCGTATATCAGGCTGGCAGCGCGGCTCCAGACGAAGGTGGTGAAGCACTGGAAGGCATTCCAGGTGTTGACCATGGCGTTGAACCGGGGATCCGGGGTCTCCACCTTCAGGTTTTCCAACTTCCCGTGCCAGTAGCGGATCAGCTCCGCCTTCTCCGCCTCCACCCGGCGCTCCGGATCCCGGTAAAGCTCCAGCAGCGCCCGGGCCTCCCGCTCCGTCTTCTGTCCCAGCAGGAAGGCCGCCCGGCGCTTCTCCCCCGCCGGGATTTCCAGCCGCACCTGAAGGGCCCCGCAGGGGTTCCCGTTGTAGTTCAGGCTGTCGTCGCATTTTCCTTCGGCCACCGCCCAAGGCGCGTCGAAGCGCTTCCGGCCCAGAAACCGTTCCCGGCTTCCGGTGAAGGAGACCACCGGGGCTCCCGCCGCCCCGAGAAACCGCTCCCGGCCGTTGCTCCCGTCCGCTTCCCGGTCGCAGAACTCGTTGATCCGCTCCAGCAGGAAGTCCCCGTGGAACTCCGTCCGGGTGATGAACTGGGTATACTGCAGGTTCACCAGGTCCTGGGTGTAGAAGCTCTCCGTGGTAAATTCCGCATAGGCAAAAACGCTGATCCGCCGGGGCTTTCCCGTCAGGTTCTCCACCTCCAGGCTCCAGACCTCGTGGGCGGCGCCCAGGGGCACGTAGTACAGGGCCCTGGATCGGATCCCCGCGTATTCGCTGATGAACTCCGTATAGGCGGTGCCGTGGCGGCACTCGGTCCGGTACCGGTCCAGGGGCTTTCCCACCGGCTTCCAGCTGGCGGACCAGAAATCTCCGGTCTCCTCATCCCGGAGGTACAGATACCGCCCCGGCTCGTCAAACTGGTTGAAGGTATACCGGAGAATCCGGCCCGCGGCGCCGCTGCGGACGAAGCTGTAGCCGCCCGCGTTGACGGTGATGATGGCGCCGTATTCCGGGGATCCCAGATAGTTGGCCCAGGGGGCGGGCGTATCCGGATTCGTGATCACATACTCCCTTGCCTGCTCGTCAAAAAAGCCGTACCGCATACATTTTTCCTTCCGCGGCGTCGCGCCGCCTTTCTTTTTTTCCGGTAAAGCAAATCCCCTTCTCCGCCTGGGGGGAAGGGGAATCTTTCCGGGGTTTATCTCGCGGGGACCCCGAAGCGCATCTGCCGCTCCATCGTCTCCGGATGGAGGGCATAGGCCCGGGCGGTTTCCTTGGTGATCTTTCCCTCCCGCGCCAGCCGGGCCAGCTCGCTGTCCATGGACAGCATCCCGGATCCGGCGCCGGTGATGGCATTGTCAATCTGGTGGGTCTTCCCCTCCCGGATCAGGTTCTGGATCGCGGGGGTCACCGTCATGACCTCAAAGACAGGGTAGGGATTTCCATCCTCTCCCTGCAGCAGCCGCTGGGACACCACCGCCTTCAGCACCATGCTCAGCTGGGTCCGCACCTGGTTCTGCTGCTCCGCGGGAAAGGCGTCGACCACCCGGTCGATGGTTTTCGCCGCCCCCAGGGTATGGAGGGTGGAAAGGATCAGATGCCCGGTTTCCGCGGCGGTGATGGCGGTGGAAATGGTCTCGATGTCCCGCATCTCCCCCACCATGACCACGTCGGGCGCCTCCCGCAGCGCCGCCCGCAGGGCCCGGGCAAAGCTGACGGCGTCCTCGGGCACCTCCCGCTGGCTCACCAGGCACTGCTTATGAGAATGCAGATATTCGATGGGATCCTCCACCGTGATGATATGCCCCGTCCGGGTCCGGTTGATCCGGTCCAGCAGACAGGCCAGGGTGGTGCTCTTTCCGGAGCCCGCGGGCCCGGTCACCAGCACCATGCCGCTCCGAAGCTCCGCCAGGTCCATCACCAGGTCCGGAATATGTCTTTCCGCGGGATCCGGCAGCCCGAAGGCCACCACCCGGAGCACCGCCGCCAAAGTTCCCCGCTGCCGGTAGATATTGCAGCGGAAGCGGCTCACGTCCCGGATCGCGAAGGAGAAATCGTCGTCTCCGTCCCGTTCCAGGTTCTTCCTTTCCCGGCCGGCCAGCTCATAGGCCCGGGTGATCAGCCCCTCGATCTCCGCCGGGGTGACCTTCTCCTCCGAGATGGCCGTCATTCTCCCGCTGCTCTTCACGGTGACCGGCGCGAAGGGAACGATGAAGACATCGGATCCCTCCGCTTCAATGGCCGCCCGCAGCAGCTCGTCCAGCGTTCTCACGTGCCGGTTTCCTCCCCGTCCGTTCCGTTTTCCTCTTCCGTTTCAGGTTCCGTTTCCTCCGGCTCCGCTTCCTCCGGCTCCCCGAAGTCCTCAAAGTCGTCGAAGCCCTCGTCCTCCCAGATTTCCGGGGTGCCCAGCAGGTGCCTTGTCCATGCGGTTCTCCCGCCCTCTCCGGGCGCAAGGATCCTCACGGCGCATTCCAGGGTCCGTTCCCCGTCCCCCTCGCTCCAGGAAACCTCGTCTCCCCGCAGGGTCATTCCCGCCGGAAGGCGCTGCGCCAGCGCCGCCAGGCAGGCCTCCCCGCCCTCCGGATGCTCCGCCAGGCAGGCGGCCAGCTCCGCGTCCAGGGCAGCCAGGGATTTCTCCCCCGCGGCAAAGAGCCCGTAAACCTCCTGCCGCGTCTGCAGGCTGCGCAGGGCCAGAGCTTCATCGCTCCGGGCGGAGAGCATGGTCAGCATGGTCAGCATGCTCAGGGCCAGCACCACTGCGATCAGGATCAGCGAGGAGGCTCCAGGCCCCACGGCAATCTTTTTCCGGCTCATGGGCTCACCTCCCCGGGAAGATAGTGGGTCACCGGCAGCTCAAACAGCTCCGCCCCGTTTCCCTGACGGGCCGCGAAGACCACCGTCCGCAGGATGCCGGCGCCGGTTTTTTCCTCCCGGATCTCCGCCGTCAGGGTATAGTCCTTCTCCCGCAGAACCCAGCGGTCTTCCTCCGGAAGGAATCCGCTGCTTTCCAGCATTCCCTCCGCGTTTTCCTCTCCCGCCAGCCGGGCCTCCAGGTTTTCCACCGTCATCATCGCCTCGCTGCGGCTTCTGGCCTCCCGGCTCTTCAGCCTCGCACCGCCGAAGGCTTCCACGATCACCGAGGCGCACAGCATGAAGAACAGGATGACCAGCACCAGCTCGATCAGCAGGATATTGAAGGTTCCGTGCTTTTTCATTCCTGCTCACCTCCCGCCCGGAGCCGGACGAAAACCTCTTCCGTCTCCCCGCCCGGCAGCGTGATCCGGGCAGACAGCAGCCCGTCCCGGATTTCGGGCGCAAAGGAAACCGCCTCCGTCAGGGGCTCTCCCATGTCCGCCTCAAAGGACCGCTCCTGGGAGCTGTAGCTCTCCCGCAGCCAGCCGTCGGCGCAGAAAAGCCTCCGGAGATAGATTTCCCCGTCATATTCCTCGGTAAAGACCAGCACCGGGATGCCCGCTTCCGTCCGCACGGAAACGCCCCCGTCGTCCTCTCCCTGGGCCGCGCCCCGGATGACGGAGGTCAGGATCCGCCGGCTGTTGTTCCGGTCGGACTGTTCCACCGTGTCCCGGTAGACCCGGGCGCCCAGGGCCGTCATCATCACCGCCGATCCGGCGAACACCGCCAGCAGCAGAAACACAAAGGCCTGATGGATCCGTACGGGCGGGCGCTTTCTTTCTGTCCTGCTCACCGAAGCATCGGCCCCCTTTCCAGCACGTCGATGGAAGGCACCAGGTTCGAAGCAAAGGCGTCGTAGGACACCACAAAGCGGTCCGTATTGTAGGCCAGGCCGTAGTGCTCCCGCAGATAGTCCAGGCTTTCCGGATAGACGCCCTCCGTGGCATAGCAGGTCAGCGCGGCGTTTCTCACCGCGTCATGAACCAGCTGGGTCTCCTGCTCCGTGGAGGTGGACGTCAGGGAGTTCACCAGCAGCACAAATCCAGCGATCAGTGCGAGAAAAGCCGCGCCGGCGGCCAGGTCCTTTTTCCCGATGCGCATGCTTTCTCTCCTTTCCTGCGGTTTCCGGGATGCGCCGGAGACGGTATGCCCCGTCCCCGTCTTACAGGCTGCTCATCACGCCGGCCATGGGCAGCATCATGCTCAGCAGAATCGCGCCGATCACGATGCTCAGCAGCGCCACCAGCACCGGCTCGATCAGGGAGATCAGCCGGCTCAGGTCGTTCTCCACCTGCTCCTCGTAGGTCTCGGCGATCTGGGTCAGCACCTGGGGCTCATGGCCGGTGGCCGATCCGATCTTCAGCACCCGGTTGTGGAAGTCGGTGAACAGGTCCGCCGAGGCCACCGCGTCGGAGAAGGTTTCCCCTTCTCCCATCTTCTTCCGGATTTCCTTCACCTTGGCGATGGATTCCTCATCCTCCAGGGCGCCCGCCGACATATCCAGGGCGTTCTCCACCGGGAATCCGCCGCTGAGCATCATGCCCAGCATCCCCGCGATCCGGGAGGCGGACAGCTTCTGCCCGATCTTCCGGACCGGCGGAATCAGGTTCTGCAGGAAGGCCAGGGTCTTTTCCCGGTGCCGGGTCCGCATCAGGACCAGCACCGTCACCGCCGCGATCAGCATCAGCCCGATCAGCGCCAGCACGACCCATCCCGCCGCGGTGCCGATGTTCATCAGCCTGGCGGAAGGTCCGTTCGGATCCACCCCCAGGGAGCCCAGCACCCGCCGGAACACGGGCATCACCCGCCACAGCAGCACCGCGATGATCACCACCATCATGGCGCCCAGCACCAGGGGATAGGTCACCGCGCTGGAAGCCGCGTCCCGGATTTTTCCCTCCCGGGTATAGTAGGCGGAAAGGTTCCGCATAACCTCCTCCAGCCGGCCCGTCTCCTCGCCGATCCCCACCATCTCCACCATGTAGTGGGGCCATTCGCTCTCCCGCTCCTTCATGGCGATGTACAGGGATCCGGTTTCCTCCACGGTGGCCCGCATACCGGAATAGGGCCTGCTCGCGGCCCCCTGCTTCTCCTCATCCTCTGCCAGCATGTCCACCCCGTCCCGCACGGTCATGCCGGATTCCAGCATCAGCGCGATCTGATCGCAGAAGACGCTCAGCTCCTCCGGGGTCAAGGCGATTGATTTTTTCTCTTTTCCGTTGCCCATCGTTTCAGAATCCTCCCCCTGTCTGTTTCGGAAAGCAGAACGCCCCGCTCAGTACCAGCGCTCCACCGTATAGGTTCCGTTGCTCACGGCGTACAGCGCCGCCGTCGGGTCGAAGAACTGCTCCTTGCCGTTGACCATGGCCGTCACCCAGGCGTGATAGGTGCTCACATTCAGCGTTCCGATCACCAGCTTTGCGGAAATGCCCTGGCTCCGGAGCATGGCCACCATGACGGCGCTCAGGTCCTGGCAGATGCCCATATGCTTCTCCCAGCACTCGTCGATCTGGGGCAGCAGCCCGGCCTTCACGCTGACGGATTTGATGTAATCGTAGGCAAAGTGGGTTCTCATATAGCCGCAGATGGCCTTGTAGATCTCCACCTGGTCCGTCATGTCCTTGCAGAGCTCCTGTGCGGCCAGGACGGCTTCGGTTTCCTCGTTGTAGTTCACGTACTGGTTCGGATACAGGTAAGGGGAATTCTCATCCTTGATCTGGGCCTTCAGGGTGATCTTTCCTTCCTCTGAATATTTCTTTCCGCTGATGTTCTGGTAGAAGTGGAAGGTGTAGTTGCCGCTTCCGAACTGCAGGGGGAACACCTCGTATTCCCCGTCGCTGTTCAGGTCATAGTTCAGGGCGTCCTTCCCCTTGGTCACCCGGACCTTCAGCTTTTTCTTTCCCTTCTTGCTTTTCTTCACCATGACGTATCCCTGGTCGATGTGGGAATAGTCGATGACGAAGCCCCCGTTCTTCTTGGTCTTCTTGCCGGTTTCCGGCATCAGCAGCTCCGTCACGCACAGGGCCCCGAAGGTCACCAGCAGCGCGAAGGTGACGCATACGATCAGAATACGTCTCCAGTCCGTTTCCCGTTTCACGCTGTCACCTCCGGTTCAATCCGACCTGTATATTCCGGCCCGGCGCCCCGGTCCGGTTTGCTTCTTTTTCGGAATTATATCATATCCTGCCAGCCTTGACAATTTTTTATTTATCAGCTCCGTTTTTTTCCGGTCAGGCCCGGAATGTCTTTGTTTTCCGGCGGCCGGTTTCCGTCTCCCCCGGCCGGAAACTCCGCGGAAGAATTATTTTGTTTTTCCCCCGGTTTTGTCTTGAAAACCTCCGCGATTTCTGCTATGATACCTTCGACCCTTGAAGCGAATGAATTGTATTTTTTCTGATAATCCTTTGCATGTCCTGCGGGGAAGTTGTCTGCCTTTGGGCTTTTCAGGCATTCCTTTCTGTTTTGCTTTTTAAATGGCGTTGCCATTTATAAAGAATTCCGGATTTCCGGAAAGAAAAAAAGGAGGGTACAAGTATGAAGAAACTCGTTTCCCTGATGCTCGTCCTGTGCATGCTGCTGGGCTGCGCCGCCGCCCTGGCCGAAGCCAAGACGGAGTACAACATCCACGTGCTGGTCTGGAAGTTCGACGATACCTACGGCTCCACCGTCCGTCAGGGCATGGCCAAGTGGGCTGATGCCGTCGGCGAGGAGCTGGGCGTGAAGATCAACCTGACCATGGATGACGCGCAGGACGACATGGCCAAGCAGGTCGAGCAGGCTGACATCGCCCTGGGCCAGAACTACGACTTCATCATCATCAACCTGGCCGAGCCGGCCGGCGGACAGACCCTGGTGGACAAGTTCACCGAGGCGAAGATCCCCTTCCTGTTCTACAACATTCCGCCGTCTGAAGAGACCTATGATTCCGTCGTGAAGCAGTCCGGCGCCTTCTTCGTGGGCACGCTGCCCCGTGAAGCCGGCGACATGCAGGGCGAAATCCTGGCCGACATGTGGGCCGCGGATCCTGCCGCCATCGACAAGAACGGCGACGGCAAGGTGCAGTTCGTGGAGTTCAAGGGCGTTGCCAACAACCCCGAAGCCATCGCCCGCACCCAGTATTCCGAAGAGACCGCCCGCGAGCTGGGCGTGCCGCTGGAAATGGTCACCGATATCATCGTGGCTGACTGGGACACCGGCAAGGCCAATGATGCCATGAAGGCGACCTGGGCCTCCCATCCCGAAATCGAGCTGGTCTTCGCCAACAACGACGACATGGCCATGGGCGTTATCGGCGCTCTGAATGAGACCGGCTACAACACCGGCAACGAAGGCGACAAGTCCATCACCGTCATCGGCGTGGACGCCACCGACGCCGCCATCGAGGCCATCAAGGCCGGCCGCATGACCGCTACCGTCAAGCAGGACGGCGATGCCATGGGCGAAGCCAACATCCGTTTTGCCATGAACTATCTGCTCAACGGCAAATGGTACGAAGGTCTGGAAGACAAGTATAAGCTGAACGAGGATGGCGTGTCCGTGTACATCCCCTACGCCAAGATCACCCAGGAAGCTGTAAAGTAATCTTCCGACAATCCCACATTCCAAGGTCAATTCAAACGGTTCCGGCGGCCTGAGCCGCCGGAACCTGTTTTGAAAAATCGGAAACCGTGAATTATGCAGAAAAGTGGTGAGGATGAGAAGATGTCCGAAAATCAGTACCTGCTGGAGATGCAGGACATTGAAAAGCAGTTTCCCGGCGTCAAGGCGCTGGATCACGCAAGACTGCAGCTGCGGCCCGGTACGGTTCACGCCCTGATGGGGGAGAACGGCGCCGGAAAGTCCACCCTGATGAAATGCCTCTTCGGGATCTACACCCGGGACGGAGGCACCGTCACCATGAACGGAAAGCCCGTCGCCTTCACCAGCCCCAAGGACGCGCTGGAGAACGGCGTGGCCATGGTGCACCAGGAACTGAACCAGGTGCTGCGTCGCAACGTGATGGAGAATGTCTGGCTGGGACGGTTCCCCACCACGCGGTTCGGCACCATCGACACCCGGAAAATGTACGCGGAGACCAAGGCAGTCTTTGAACGGCTGGAGATCGATGTGGACCCCCGGCAGATCATCGGCGAGCTCTCCGTGTCCAAGCGGCAGATGGTGGAAATCGCCAAGGCGGTTTCCTACAACGCCCGGATTCTCGTGCTGGACGAGCCCACCAGCTCCCTGACGGAGGATGAGGTGGAACACCTCTTCCGCATCATGCGGCAGCTCACTGCCGACGGAGTCGGCATCATCTACATCTCCCACAAGATGGATGAAATTCTCCGGATCTCTGACGATGTCACCATCATGCGGGACGGACAGTGGATCGCCACCCGCCCCGCCCGCGAGCTCACCAAAGAGGAGATCATCCGCCTGATGGTGGGCCGGGAGATGAGCAACCAGTTCCCGCCCAAGAACAATCAGATCGGAGAGGTCCTGCTGGACGTGAAGGATTTCTCCGGCCGGTATGAGCCCACCTTCCACAACGTGTCCTTCCAGCTTCACCGGGGTGAGGTGCTGGGGGTGGCGGGCCTGGTGGGATCCCGGCGCACGGAGCTGCTCAACACTCTCTTCGGCTACTTCACCGAGGGCGGCGGAGAGATGCAGCTCAACGGCAAACCCATTGCCAACGTGACCACGGACGAGGCCCGGAAGAACGGCTTCGCCCTGATTACCGAGGAGCGCCGCGCCACCGGCATCTTCGGCGAGAACACCATCCTGTTCAACTCCATCATCGCCAACGTGGACGCCTACGGAAAGCCCCTGCTGAACAGCCGGAAGATGGATAAGGATACCGACTGGGTCATCGAGTCCATCAAGGTGAAGACCCCCAGCAAGAAAACCCACATCAAGAGCCTCTCCGGCGGAAACCAGCAGATGGTCATCATCGGCCGCTGGCGGCTGACTCAGCCGGACGTGCTGCTGCTGGACGAGCCCACCCGCGGC
>CAZRLU010000051.1:0-11621 GCA_964600995.1 uncultured Oscillospiraceae bacterium
GACCGCATGGCCAGATAGCCCTGGAAGGCATGGCCCGCCTCATGGGTCAGCACGTCCACAGCGGCGCTGGTGCCGTTGAAGTTGGAGAAGATGAAGGGGGCCTGATAGGCGGGGAAGCTGGTCATGTAGCCGCCCATCCGCTTTCCGGGCCGGGTTTTCAGGTCGAAGAGATGGTACTTCACCATGAAGTCGAAGAACTCGCCGGTTTCGCTGCTCATCTCCCGGTACATCTGCCGGGCCTTTTCCACCAGCTCCTCCTCCGTGCCCTCGGGATCCGCGTTGCCTTCGGGGAAGAGCAGGGCTTCATCATACCAGCAAAGCTTTTCCAGCCCCAGCCGTTTCCGCTGCCGCTCCCGGATTTCCGCCACCGCCGGGGTCACGATTTCCTTGATCTGCTTCCGGAAGGCCGCGGTATCCGCCTGGGTGTAATCATAATGCCCCCGCTGCAGGTAGGCCATCTCCGTGTAGGAGGGAAAGCCCAGGGTTCTGGCCATGCGGGTACGGAGAAGGGCCAGCTCGGAATATTCCTCATCCAGCTTCGGGCTGATTTCCCGGTACAGATCCGCCCAGGCGTGATAGGCTTCCTTTCGCTCCTGCCGGTCCGGACTCTCCATATGCTTCAGCAGACCGTAGAAATTGCATTTCTCCCCCCGGAACTCCGTGGAGGCCAAGGCGCTGTCCTTCTGATAGGCCTGGCGGAGCTCGCCTTCCCGGATCCGGTCCTGGACGATCCGCTCGTCCGCCGTCTTCAGGGAGGCCTCCAGCTTCCTGGTCAGCTGCGTTCCGAACTCCGCCTCGAAATCCTTCCGGAAGGGGCAGGCCAGCAGCGCCTCCGTGTATTCCTTCTCCACGGGGATCATCCGGGCGAACTCCGCCTGGAGCCACTTTATCTCTGCGTCGTAATATTCATCCAGGGTATCGATGGTGTTGCGGACGGAAGCGATGGAGAACAGGGTTCCGATCTCCACCTCCGCATCCTGCAGGTCAAAATAAATCTTTCTGGCTTCGGCGTAGCTTCCGGCTTTCCGCAGGGCTTCCGCCGCGGACTTCATCTTCTCCCGGTACGCGGCCGCGTCGGGCCGGCTGTAGGGCATCTCCCGAAAATCCACCATCTTCATGACTCCTCTTCCTCCCGTTGTAATTTCTGTGCTGCTTCCGGTTTTTCCTCGCGTTTTTCCGCTCCATTATAAGGAATTGAAACGCAATATGCAATTGTATCTTGCGATCCCGGTCAGCGCAGGAGCCCGCAGACGGGGGAAATACCCGCTTTCCGCCCCCTTGAATAAATCCCCGGACAAAGTATAATCAGAGTACTGAAGCCCGCCGGGAACGAAGGAAAATGGCGGGAGCAGGGTTTGCAGCGGACCGGACCGGGAAGGAGAAGACGGAGGAATGGAGAAAGCAGACTTTCGACGGGAGGCCAGGGCCCGGGCGAAGCGCCTGACGCCGGAGGAAAGAATGCGCGCCAGCCGCTCCATCGCGGAGCAGGTTTTCGCGCTGCCTGCCTGGCGGCAGGCCGGGACGGTGATGGCCTATGCCGCGCTGCCGACGGAGCCGGATACCCGGGAGATCATCCTCCGGGCCGCTGCGGAAAAGAAGACCGTGCTGCTGCCCAGATGCCTGCAGGCGCCGCGGATGCTGGCCCTGCCCTGGCGGGGGGACGGGGAAATGGAGCCAGGGTACCTGGGAATTCCGGAGCCCCGGATGGAAGCCGGAGCGGAGCTCCGGCCGGATCTGATCCTGATTCCCTGCGTCGCCGCCGCGCGGGACGGCATCCGGCTGGGCCACGGGGCGGGATACTATGACTGGTTCCTGAAAGAGCAGCAGGGGATGAAGGTCTGCCTCTGCTTTTCCGCCCTGCTGTTTGATGAGCTGCCTGCGGAGGAATGGGATATCCGCATGGACCGGGTGATTTCGGATCTTACTCCGGAGAGCGGGATCTGATTCGCATTTTTACAGAAAAACAAAACGGGGGCAGCCGCAGAGAGGATTCTGCGGCCGCCCCCATCTTTTCCTATGGAATTACTTCGGGGCATTCCCTTTGTATTCCAGGCAGAGCATGGTCAGATCATCGAACTGCTCCGCGTCCTTCACGAAATCATCCACAGCGCAGCGGACGTTGTGCAGGATCTCCCGGGGCGCCGACTCCGGCTGCCGGTTCAGGGCGTCCACCATCCGGTCCGTTCCGAACATCTGCAGCTCGGCGCTGGTGGCCTCCGGCAGACCGTCGGTGTAGACGAAAAGCCGGTCTCCGGGCTCCAGCTGAAGCTCATATTCGCGGTACTTGACGCCCTCCATACCGCCGATCACGAAGCCGTGCTTGTCCTTGAACAGCTCAAAGGTGCCGCCGGCCCGCTCCAGCACCGGATATTCATGGCCAGCGCTGGCGCAGGTGAGCTTTCCGGTGGAGATCTCCAGAATGCCCAGCCAGACGGTGACGAACATCTGGGCTTCGTTGTTGGAGCAGATGGCCTCGTTGGTCCGGGCCAGAATCTCCGCCGGGGATTTGCCCAGCATGGCCACGCTCTGGAGGATGATCTTGGTGGCCATCATGAACAGCGCCGCAGGCACGCCCTTGCCGGACACGTCCGCGATGACCAGCCCCAGGTGATCCTCGTCGATCAGGTAATAATCATAGAAATCGCCGCCCACCTCCCGGGCGGGATCCATGCTGGCATAGATATCGAACTCCTTCCGCTGGGGGAAGGCGGGCCAGATGTGGGGCAGCATGGAGGCCTGAATCTTTGTGGCCAGGGACAGCTCGGCGCCGATGCGCTCCTTCTCCGCCGTGACCCGCTGCACCGTATCCAGATATTCCACGGTTTTGTGGGACAGATCCGCGAAGGACTGGGCCAGCTCCTCCACCTCGTCCCCGGTGCGGTAGGCGTCCTCCATGCGGAACTCCAGATTGCCCTCCCGCAGCTCTGAAATCCGCTGGGTCATGGTGTTCAGGGGCTTCACGATGCGCTTGCCCAGCACCAAGGCGCCGCCCAGGGTCAGCAGCATGACGATCACAAAAAGGACGATGGCGGTTTCCCGGGATTTGCCCGATTTTTCCCGATAGACTTCGGTGGATTCCTGCTGCAGCCGGGACATGCTGCTCTCCAGGAGCCGGGCCGGCTGATCGGCCAGGGACTGATCAAAGGCGGAAACCAGCACCCACCCGGTGGTTTGAATGGGGGAGGCCACAAGATAGTAGGAGCTGCCGGAAAGCTGCCCGGAGACGACCTGCGCCTCCTCTCCCTGCAGCGCCCGGCTGATCACCCCGGCCAGGAAGGAATCCCGGGAGGCGCGGAGATCCGCGGTCCGGTCCTCCTCCGCCATGGGGAAGGCTTCCGCCTGCATGGGCAGCACGGCGCGCCCGTCCTGATTGATCAAAAGGTTGTATTCCCCCTGAACGGCGGAGGTCTGCATCACCTGGCGGATCTCGTCCAGGAAGAGATCCAGCCCGACCACGGCCCGCAGGCCGCCGCCTTCGCCATACACGGGCATGGCGCACTCCACGCAGTACCGACCGGTGTTCACATCCCATTCCCCGTCGGTGAAGATCAGCCCTCCGGCCTGCACCGCCTTCTGATACCACTGACGCTCCCGGGGATCATAGGCGCGGGGCTTCCCGCCCACAAACCAGCTGGAGGAGATGTTATCCACTGTATAGAAGACTCCCTCCGGCAGGGCGATATACACATCCTCCAGGCCGAAGGAGCGGCACAGGGAGATCAGGGAATCCGACAGATTGGCCACAAGGCCCAGGGAGTCTGCGACCGCGGGGCTGCCTGCGTCCACACCGGGGGCAAGGACCGCCTTGGCGGTCCAGGTTCCGTTGTCCTTCGGGTCCGGCGCGGCCCAGGGCCGGGCGGGGTAGTCCTGCGGGCGGGCAAACAGAGTTGCCGTCTGCTCCGCCAGATAGGCGACCCGCTCTCCGGCGGCGGCGAACATCTCATCCGCCAGGCGGGCTTCCGTCCCGTTGGAGCGGCCCAGGCTCTGGGCGACCACCTGATCCATCACATTGCCCGTGATGTCCGAAATCGCCGCCTGCTGCCGCTGACCGTTTTCCTCCACCACATCCCCCAGCATCCGGGTATGATACAGGGAGACGGCCATAAAGGCGGCCGAAAGCAGGACCACCGTATACAGAATCAGATTGAAAATCTTGCTCTGCAGGCCGCCGATCACCAAGTTTTTAAAGCGCTTCATCGAATCATTCCCTCGCGGATCATTTCTTATTCAAAACCAGCGGAATGGAAACAGACTGTAAACCCATCTCTTTTACCATGTAACAGAGGAACTTGTCAAGGGATGCGGGGGTAAAGAAAGACATTGTCCGCACCGGTTTTTTTATGCTATACTTTTCCTGGCCCCATTCCTGGTTTCAACAATGACCAGCATACGCAAAGGAGAGCATATCATGAACGAGAAGATGCGGGAGCTCAGCCTGGACGGAAGCCGGTACACCCCCTATGAGGAACGCACGGGCAACGAGTCCATCGTTTATTTCACCCGGGACCTTTCCCCGGAAGGCATGAAGAAGCTCTATGAAAGAGTGAACGGAAACATCTGCGGCAGGGTGGCCATCAAGCTGCACACCGGGGAGCAGTACGGCCCCAACTTCATCCCCAGCGCCTGGATCAAGCGGTTCATGGCGGATGAGCTGCCGGACGCCACCATCATCGAGACCAACACCTTTTATGAAGGAGACCGGGATACCACGGAGAAACACCGGAAGACCCTGGAGATCAACGGCTGGAATTTCTGCCCCGTGGATATCACGGACGAATCCGGCACGGCGGATCTGCCCGTGGAGGGCGGAAAGTGGTTCGATCATATGTCCGTGGGCAAGGGGCTGCTGAACTATGACTCCCTGGTGACGCTGACCCACTTCAAGGGGCACACCATGGGCGGCTTCGGCGGCAGCAACAAGAATATCGGCATCGGCTGCGCAGACGGGAAGATCGGCAAGCGCATGATCCACGCCGGGGACAACCTGGATCCGGAAATGGCCTGGTGCAAGGACATGGAGGAGCTGATGGAGCGTATCAGCGAATCCACCAAGGCCACCATCGACCATTTCGGAAAGCATGTGTGCTATGTGAACGTGATGCGGAACATGTCCGTGTCCTGCGACTGCGAAGGCTGCCTGGCCGAGCAGGTGGTTACCCCCAACGTGGGCATCCTGGCTTCCACGGACATCGTGGCCGTGGATCAGGCCTGCATGGATCTGATCTATGCGCTGCCGGATCATTTCGGCGCCGCCTTCCGGGAGCGGGTCGAGAGCCGCCACGGTCACCGGCAGCTGGCTTACATGCACGAGCTGGGCATGGGCAACCGGAAGTATCTGCTGCTGAACGTGGATGAGCACGACGCCCGGATTCAGCCCGCCGACGCGGTGAAGGGCGTGGTTCCCTTTGTGGAGCTGCCCGAGGTCGCCGACCGGCGCCGCAGGGCCCTGGCCGCCCAGGAGGCCGCGGCGCAGGCGGCAGGCAACTGATGAAATGAGCGGATCCCGGGAGTTCGGGTCCGCTTCGTCTCCCGGGATTCCGGAGGAAACCCGGCTTCGGACTGAAAAAGCGACAGGAGGATACGGAACATGAAGAGGATCATTGCACTGATCGCGGCGCTGGCGATGCTGATTGCGGTTGCGGGCACCCTGGCGGAAGCGGCGGAAGCGGGACGAATGGCGCCCCTGTATGCGACGGTGGGGGAGGCCATGGCGGCCTGCGACGAAAGCCGGAGGATCGCCGGCGGCGTGCGGGGAGAATACTTCGCCGTAGTCACGGAAAAGGACGGGAAATACTACCGCAGCGTGGCCCTGTATGACGAGAAGCTGGCAGAGCTGGAAGCGGCCGTCGACAGCCTGGATTACGAGGCGGCGGACTTCTTTGAGAAGCATGAGGCGGCCATGAACGCGGTGGAGGAGTATCTGAAAACCCTGCCCATCGTCTACAGCGAGGAGTTCACGGCCCAGCCCCTGACGGAAGCGGAAATGGCGGCCATGGTCGGAAAGACCCTGGGGCAGCTGACGGAGGAAGGCTTCGAGATCGGCAGCTACGGCACCGAGCCCGGGGAGGGGGAGGAGCCCAACATCGTCTTTTCCATGCGGTATGGCGTTTATGACTACAGCTGCCTTGCAGACACGGATTTCGACAGCTTTATGACGGCCCAGGACAACGACACGATATCGGAGCTGAAGGTGAAGGCCGTGACCCTGGCCGGCATCACGGAGTGGGGATATGAAAAGCGCTTCCACACAGACGGGACCGTGGAGGAGCAGGAGGATCCCTTCGCCGCCTTCGGGGAGATCATGACGGAGATCCTGGGGCTGGCGGAGAAAGCCAAGGCCGGGGAGGAAATCAACCTGGAGGAGTTCGCCGCCGGGCTGAAGGAGAAGTATCCGGACTATGCGGAGATGATCGACATGTACCTGGAGATGTACAAGGCCTACGGCGCGGAGGGCTTCGTCTCCCTGATGACGCCGGCAGAATAAATCATCCGGCAGGGCCCGGCGGACTGCAGACCGCCGGGCCCTGCTTTGTTCCGCTGATATGCCTTGCCCGGACATCGCCGGGAAACACAAAAAGGACAGCGGCTCCTCTTGAAATCCGGGGGAATCCGGATAGACTTGGTACAAAGAACAGGCAGGACGGAGAGACAGAAACGTGAAATGGAAGGAAAAGCTGGACAATCAAAGCATCGGGAAGACGGTGGCCCGGGCAGAGCATGAAGCGGAAAAATACGGGATCGAAGGAGAATCGAGGCTTCGCTTCCGGCTCTCGCTCGAGGAAACCCTGCTGATCTGCCGGGAGCGGTGCGGGGAGTCCGCTTCGGTTTCCCTGGACATGCATCAGCGCGGACGGCAGGTGATCGTGCGGCTGACGCTTCCCGCAGGTTTTTCCGGGGAATTCTCCGAAGCGGATTCGCCGCTTTCGCATCTGCTGGAGGAATGGAAAAGCGAAAGCCGGAACGGAAGCGTCGTGCGGGTCTATACCTTTCATCTGGAAAGAACCAGGGGGGATCTGTTCCGCTTTATCTGGAGGTATACCCGGCCCCACAAATGGTGGTTTTTCCTGGGCGTGCTGACGCAGGGCATCCTGGTGGCGATCCAGGTGGCCGCGCCGCTGATCACTGCGCGGGTGATCGTCGCCCTGACCCAGGGAACCGTGGAGCAGATTCTGGCCACGGCGGTCTCCCTGCTGGCGGTCAACGCGGTTTCGAATCTGTTCACCATCGCCTGCAACCGGGCCTACAATGTGGTTTACAACAAAACGCTGACGCTGCTGGAATCGGATCTGGTGCATCACGCGCTGCGGATCACCACGCGATGCCTGGACCAGAAGGGGACGGGGCTCTTCATCCAGCGGCTCACCCAGGATACCTCCCAGCTGGCAACCGGCTTCAGCACCCTGGCAGATCTGGTGTCCCAGTCCGTGGAAAAAATCGGCATCCTGGCTGCGGTCCTGATCCTGAACCGGACGGCCTTCGCCGTGATGATCGGCATCCTGGCGGTGCAGACCGCGGTGGAAACCGTCCGCACCCGCCGGCTGAAGGCGGACGATCATATCTACCGGAACGCCAATGAACGCTACACCGGGTTTGTCAGCGAGATGATCCGGGGCGCCAAGGACGTGAAGCTGACCCACAGCGAGGAGACCTTCGAGAAGGAACTGGTCCGCCGGATCGCGGACGCCAATGGCAAGCGGATGCGGATGCAGAACCGCTCCGCCGTTTTCAGCCTGCTTCGCATGGAGATCGGCTCCTTCGGCACCTACGGCTTCATCGCGCTGCTGGCTGCGCTGATCGCCGGCGGAAGGATGGAGCCTGCGGAGGCGATGGTGCTGTTCAACTATCGCTCCAGCATCGGCATTACGGCGATTCAGCTGATCGGCTCCCTGATGGAGTTCGTCCGGAGTCTGGAGCTCTCCGCGGAGCGGGTGACCGCCATCATCAGCAGCTCCGAATTCCCCAAGGACAGTTTCGGGGACCGGCATCTGGAACAGGTCAGGGGAGAGATCCGCTTTGAGAATGTGAGCTTTTCCTATCGCCGGCGCTGGATCCGGCCCAACTCGGGCTGGGTGCTGAAGGATATCAGCTTTGTGATTCACCCGGGAGAGTCCGTCGCCCTGGTGGGTGCCAGCGGCTGTGGGAAGAGCACGATTTTCAACCTGATCAGCAAGCTGTATGAAGTCAACGCGGGAACGGTCCGGATTGACGGCGTGGACATTCTGCAGCTGGACGGAGAAACGATCCGGGGAAATATTTCCGTCGTCAGCCAGAACCCGTATCTGTTCCAGATCAGCATCCGGGAGAACCTGCGGCTGGTGAAGCAGGACATGACGGAGGAGGAGATGCGCAAGGCCTGCGCAATGGCCTGCATCGATCAGGATATTGAAGCGATGCCTGAGGGCTATGACACGCTGATCGACGAAAACGGCGTGAACCTGTCCGGCGGTCAGCGGCAGCGGCTCGCCATCGCCCGGGCGCTGCTCAAGAACTCCAGGATCCTGATGCTGGATGAGGCAACCAGCGCCCTGGACAATATGACCCAGGCGAAGATTCAGCAGGCCATCACCAATATCCGCGGGGAGCGGACGGTGATCACCATCGCCCACCGCCTGTCCACCGTGGTGCACGCGGACAGGATCCTGGTCATTGACCGGGGCCGGGTGCTGGATCAGGGAACCCACCGGGAGCTGCTGGAACGCTGTGGGACCTACCGGAAGCTGTATGAAGCGGAATCTGAAACAGCATAAGTAAGATAAAAGGGATATTCCCGGGGAACGATCTCTGCACATAAAAAACGGGGCCCGCTTCCTAAGGGGAGGCGGGCCCCGCCATGTTCGGAGAGGTTACTTGGCCAGGTAGGCGGCGAGCTGATCGTTGGCAGCCTGCAGATAGGTGGCCATGCCGGCCTGCTCCAGGGCTTCCAGGAACTTGGGCAGCTCGGTTTCGGGATCCACGGCGCCGCAATCCAGAGCCAGGGCATACTGGGCAGCCACATTGGCCAGGGCGCCCATCTCATTGGCGACAGCGGCGTTGTCGAAGACGAAGCCCGGGGCGGGGATGCTCTTCGCGCCGGCGTAGTAGGCCTGGAAGGCGGCGCGGAAGCCCTTGCCCTCGGAGGCGGTATCCGGCAGGATGGTCACGTTGCCCATACCGTTGGTCCAGGGACTGTAGGTGGCGCGGGCGGCGTCGTTGAAGACCACGAGACCCTCATCGTTCAGGTTGTAGTGGATGCCTTCCACGCCGTAGTTCAGCAGGGTCATGAGGACCGGGTCGCTGTTGAGCAGCGCCAGGAACTTGAAGCTTTCCACGGGATGCTCGGAAGCGGAGCTGATGGCCACCATGGCACCCTGGGAGGCGGTGGCGTCCACATAGGGCTCGGTGCAGGGCAGGAACTGAACCTCCACGCCCCGGGCCAGGACGTCGGCAGAGTACTCATAGCCGTAGGCGTAGCTCTGGGTGCCGATCAGGTAGGAGGCTTCCTTCTGATGATTGGCGCGGGCGTCATTGGAAGTTTCGGCCACCGCCAGGGCGGGATCGATGTAGCCGGCCTGATAGTACTTGTGCATCTGATCCACGAAGGCCTTGTATTCGGGGGTGGCGAACTTGTTCAGCAGCACGGTGCCGTAGGCGCCTTCCGCGGAGACATCCTCGGGATTCAGATAGAGGGAGAGCAGGTTGGTGGAACCGGAATCACCGGCCACGATGATGGAATTGGTCACCATGCGCTCCGCCACCATGGGCTCCACCAGGAAGGGATAAAAGGAATCACCCTTGACTTCCCTGGCCTTGGCGAAGATCTCGTCCCAGCCGAAGAAGCCCAGGTTCTTCACGTCGTCCACGGTATAGCCCAGCTCCTTGAGCAGGGTGATGTAGATGTCCCAGGGGTACTTGGTGTCGGGGTCGTTGACGCCGAGGACGGCGTAGAGGCCCTTGCCGTCGGCGCCTTCGATGGTGGCGGCCTTCATCAGGCTGTCGGGAATGGCCTTCGTCAGGTCCTCGCCGTATTCGGCGATCAGGTCATCCAGCTTCAGGAAATAGCCCTGCTTGGCAAAGCTGTTGTACTCATCCGCGGACCAGGAACAGGTGAAGACCATGTCCACATCGGTGTCGCCGGAAACCAGGGCGTTGACGGCCTTCTCATCGAAGTCGCCCCAGGTTCCCCAGATGACTTCCAGCTTTGCACCGACCTTGTCGGCAATGTAGGCGTTCACCGCTTCCAGAACCGCCGCGTCATCGGAGACGTTGCTGCCGTGGAACATGATGGTGATGGTGGGCAGGTCGTCCGCGTGGGCGAAGCCGGCCAGGGACAGGACCATCGCCAGGGCGAGGATCAGGGACAGGAACTTTTTCATGGGAGTACCTCCTTTTTATTTCAGGCGCTTGTGCGCCAGATCTACGGAAAGGATGGGTCAGCCCTTGACGGAGCCGACGGTCAGGCCTGCCACCACATAACGCTGGAAGAAGGGATAGGCGCAGGCGATGGGGATGACGATGAAGACCACCAGGGCCATCTTCAGGGTCTGGGAGGGAAGCTGGGCCGCCGCCCGGGAGGCATCCGCCCCCAGCATGGAGGAATTCTTGGCCAGGAAGTCGGCGTTGCGCTGCATCCGCATCAGCAGATACTGCAGGGGCATGATCTCCATGTTCTTGTTCAGATACAGGAGGGAGAGGAACCACTCGTTCCAGTAGGCCAGGGCCACCAGCAGCGCGATGGTGGCGATGGCGGGCTTGACGATGGGGAGCACGATGCGGACCAGGGTGCTGTATTCCCCGCTGCCGTCGATGGTGGCGGCCTCGATGAGCTCCATGGGCACCGTGGTCTGGAAGAAGGTGCGCATGATGATGACATTGAAGGGGCTGAAGAGCATGGGAACGATCAGGGCGGCATAGTTGTCGCTGAGCCCCAGGACGCTCTTGCAGATCACGAAGGTCGGCACCAGGCCGCCCCCGAAGATCATGGTGAAGAAGCTGAGGAAGTTGAAGAAGCCGCGCCAGCGGAAGTCCTTCCGGAAGAGCGGGTAGGCGTAGAGCAGGGTGAGGGCCACGCTTAGGACCGTGCCAACGATGGTGATCAGAAAGGAATTCAGGTAGCTGCGCCAAAGGGCGTCCCCCAGCTGAAAGGTATAGGTATAGGCCTGGGTGCTCCAGCCCAGGGGGCGGAAGGAGTAGCCGATCTGCCGGATGCTGTCCTCGGAGGTGAAGGAGATGATGACCACAAAAATGAAGGGCAGGATGCACAGCAGGGCGAAGAGCCCCAGCACGGCGTGGAAGGCCAGCTGCGTATGCAGCGGGAAGCGGTTCAGGGTTGCGCTGCCCGCCTTGATCCGGCGGGAGGGGGCAGATCCGGACAGGGTCGTCATGGGGGACCTCCTTTTCCGAACGGGAATGTTTTCAGACTTCATCGGAATCCGGCATCAGAACAGGGAGCTGTCGGGATCCAGACGCCGCACCACGGCGTTGGCGGCCAGGATGCAGAGCATGCCCACAGCACTCTGCAGGAAGCCGGCGGCGGAGCTCATCCCCAGGTTATGGGTGTTGGCATAGGCCCGGTAAACGTAGGTATCCACCACCTGGGTGACGGGATAGAGGGAGCCGGAATTCTGGGGCACGTTGTAGAACAG
>CAZRLU010000052.1:0-11367 GCA_964600995.1 uncultured Oscillospiraceae bacterium
CGGGAGCCCCGGGCATAAGGATGCCGGGCGGGGAAAAACACACAAAAAAGAGATTTTCCGGGGATTGTGTACGGGGCCGGATCCCGGTATAATTATGCAGAAGCATGAAGAAAATCCCCCGCGGGGAAACAAAACATCGAGGGAGGAAAACACCCCATGTACATTCCAGCAGAGGACCGCTATGACAAGATGACCTACCGCCGCTGCGGCCGCAGCGGCATCCTGCTGCCCTTCATCTCCCTGGGGCTGTGGCACAGCTTCGGCTGCAAGACCCCCTTCGAGGTGCAGCAGAGCCTCCTGCGCACCGCCTTTGACTGCGGCATCACCCATTTTGACCTGGCCAACAACTATGGCCCGCCCTACGGGGAGGCGGAGACCAATTTCGGCCTGCACATGGACCGGGACTGGCGGCCCCACCGGGATGAGCTGATCATCTCCACCAAGGCGGGCTACGACATGTGGAAGGGCCCCTACGGGGACCACGGCAGCCGGAAGTATCTGATCGCCAGCCTGGACAACTCCCTGCGGAAGATGCATCTGGACTATGTGGACATCTTCTACCATCACCGGCCGGATCCGGACACCCCCCTGGAGGAAACCATGGGGGCCCTGGATTCCATCGTCCGCAGCGGCAAGGCCCTGTATGTGGGCATCTCCAACTACTATGATCCGGAGACGGCCCGGAAGGCCATCCGGATCCTGCGGGAGATGGGCACCCCCCTGCTGATTCATCAGCCGAAATACTCCATGTTCAACCGCAGCATCGAGAACGGGCTGGGGGACGTGCTGAAGGAGGAGGGCGTGGGCGCCATCGCCTTCTCGCCCCTGGCCAACGGCCTGCTGACCGCCAAGTATCTGAAGGGCATCCCCGAGGATTCCCGGGCGGCGAAGGATCCCCGGTATCTGAAGCCGGAGGACGTGACCCCCGAGAAGGTGGAAAAGGCCCGGAAGCTGAACGAGATCGCCCTGCGCCGGGGCCAGTCCCTGGCCCAGATGGCGCTCCAGTGGGTCCTGCGGGACGGGGTGGTGACCTCCGCCCTGATCGGAGCCAGCAAGCCGGAGCAGATCACGGAGAACGCGAAGGCCCTGGACGCCCCGGCCCTCACGGAGGAGGAGCTGCGGGAGATCGACGAAATTCTGGGCTGAGGAGCAGGGAACAACCGAACAGGATGCAAAGCAAAACCGGCGGCCCTTCGGGGCCGCCGGCTTTGCTTTGCCTTGGAGGAAATAAGAGAAAGGGCCCTGATGCATTCCGGAGCGCCGGTCAGCCGATCCGCTCCAGGCGGGAGACCATGGGCTCCGGATCCAGATGGCCGATATACAGGTTGCCCCGGGCATCTCCGCAGATGCTGTGGCCCAGGGTGGGGAAGCCGAAGGGCGCCTCCAGGATGCCCTGGAAGGTCATGTCCTCCTCCCGGTAGATCAGGATGCCCCGGCTGTTCTGGCAGACGTGGATGAAGGTTCCGTCGCCCCAGAGATTGCTGGGACCGTAGGGGGTGTTCTCCGGCCAGACGGGATCAAAGCAGCGGAGCAGCTCCCCTTCCGCGTCGAAGACCTGCACCCGGTGGTTGTCCCGGTCCGCGGTCCAGACCCGGCCCCGGGAGTCGATCCACAGGCCGTGGGGAAGGCGGAATTTTCCGGGCTCGATGCCGGGGCCGCCCACGGTGCGCAGCAGCTTTCCCTCCCGGCTGAAGTGATGCAGGGAGGTGTTGCCGTAGCCGTCGGTGCACCAGACGGAGCCGTCGGGGGCTTCCATGGCGTCGGTGGGCAGATTGAAGGGGGCGCCGGCCTCCCGGATGGTAAAGAGGTTGTAGGGATAGGGCATCTCGGGCCGGAAGCCGTTGTCGCAGGGGGTGTCGGGGGTGCCCAGGCGCAGGACCACCTCGCCCTTCCGGGTCAGCTTGTAGACCAGGTGACGCCCGGAGTCGCAGACCCAGAGGCAGTCGTCGGGGGAGACGTGGAGGCCGTGTTCGTTGCCGAAGTCCAGATCCGCCCCGAGGGTTTCCATGTAGTTTCCTTCCGGATCAAAGGCCATGATGGGATGCTCATGGTTCCGGGTGAGGATATAGAGGCAGCCGTCGGCGGTGCAGGTCAGATCCGCCACGGGCATGATGGGCAGGTGATGGGGCCGGCGGATCCAGGAGGCCTGCAGGGCATACCGGCGATCTCCGTATTCCAGAACAATGCGGCTGTTCATCCCTTTTTTCATCCTTTCACGGACCCCAGGGTCACGCTGTCGAGGAACTTGTTCTGCAGGCAGAAGAAGACGATCATCATGGGGATGACCACCAGGGTACACCCGGCGAGGATCAGATCGTAGGGGGTGCCGGAGGTGTCGCCGCCTTCCGTCAGCGTGGGCAGGATGACCATGATGGGCTTGTAGAATACCTTGGTGATCATGATCCGGGGATAGAGGTAGTCGTTCCATTTGGAGAGGAACTGCAGGATGCCCAGGGCGCCCAGGGTGGGAACGCTGGTGGGCAGAATCATCTGGGTGTAGATCCGCCAGTGGCCCGCGCCGTCCACCCGGGCGGCCTCCAGCATCTCGTTGGGGATGGAATCCATGAACTGCCGGCACATGAACATGGCGAAGGTGTTGGCGATGGCGGGGATGATCTGCACCTCATAGCTGTTGAGCCAGCCGATGTTGGAGAAGATGATGAACTGGGGTGTCAGCAGCAGCTCGCCGGGGACCATCATGGTCAGCAGGAACATCATGAACAGGAAGTTCTTTCCCCGAAACTCGTACTTGGAGAAGGCGAAGCCCGCCATGGAGGCCACCGTCAGCTGGAGCACCGTGGTGACGCTGCTGATGAACACCGAGTTCAGGAAGGAGTGCAGGATCATGCCGGAGTTGTAGTTCAGCAGCCGCTCATAGTTGTTCAGGGTGAACTCCTGCGGCAGGCCCCAGGAGTTGACGAAGAGCTCGGTGATGGGCTTCAGGGAGCCGGACACCATGATGAACACCGGCGCGATGGCCACCAGGGAGGCGAGAATCAGGAACAGATGCATCCCGGTCCGGCTGGCGATCTTGCGGACGCGGCCGGCTTCGGATGAGGCGGTTCTTGCCGTTACCATTATTCTCCCTCCTTAAACATGCGCATCTGCATGAGGGTCAGGGCCAGGATGAGCAGAACCAGGATCCAGCCCGCGGCGCTGGCCATGCCCAGGGCGCCGCCGTTGATGTTGGTGGTGATCATGTTCACGAAAGGGGCCACGGCCAGGGGCGCCTCCTCCTTGGACAGGATCAGGTTCGGCTCGGTATAGAGCTTGAAGGCCCCGATGGCATAGGTGATGAAGGTCAGCTTGAAGATGGGCTTCATCACGGGGATGGTGACATGGAACATGGTCTGGACGGAGGTGGCTCCGTCGATTTTGGCCGCGTCCAGCAGATCGTCGCTGATGGTGGTCAGGCCGGAGAGGAAGATGATGAAGTACCAGCCGGTGTTCCGCCAGATCAGCATGCAGATGACCGGCAGCTTCATCAGCTTGGTGTCCCCCAGGAAGTTGATGCTGGTGCCGAGGATCTGGTTGATGGCGCCCACGTTGGTGCCGAAGATCACCTTGAACACCAGGGAGGAAGCCACCACGGCGCATACCTGGGGCAAGACCAGCAGGGGCTTGTATACCTTCTGCCACCTGTTCAGGGCATGGGAGCGCACACCCACTGCCAGCAGGAAGGCGATGATCATCACGGGGATCATGGCCAGAACGAAGTATTCCAGCGTATTCAGCAGGCTGTTCCACATCGCGTTGTAGGTGAAGAGCCGCCTGTAATTATCGAATCCAACGTATTTCATGGTGCCGTAGCCCTTGTACTTCATCAGGCTGATGACCATGGAATACACCACCGGCACCAGAAAGAAGGCCAGGAAGGAAAGAAGGAAGGGAAGAATAAAGAGATAGGGGGCAATCTGCCGCTTCGGATACCGGGCGGCGCCCCGGGAAGCTTTGACTTTCGTCATCAGGTCACACCTCTCTTCTGCCGGATGCTCCGGCCGGGAAGATTAAGGAAAGCGGGGAGGGGAAAGCCCCTCCCCGCGATACCGGAGTTTTTGATTCGAGATCAGTCGTAGGCGTTGCCGATCTGGTTGACCATGTCGGTTTCCGCGTTCTTCAGGGCGTCGTCCAGGGAGATGTTGCCGTTGAGGTAATCGTTCAGGTAATCCCGGATGATGACCTGCTCGGCGGAGAAGGTGGGCTCATAGGGATAGGCCCGCAGATCCTCCAGGGCGTCGAAGTACACCTTCTGGAGTTCCGGTCCGAAGTAGTCGTTCTTAGCATAGAACTCATCGGTCTTCGCGGACACCAGCGGCGGGATCACGGCGTTGATGGAGTAGACCGCGCGGCGGAACTCCGGATCAAAGCTGTACTTCGCCAGGATGTCGGCGGCCAGGGCGGCGTGGGGCGCATCCTTGAAGACGATCCAGATGCCCATGCCGGCATCGGAGCCACCCCGCATCTCCTCGGGCCACTCGGCGCAGGACCACAGGCCGGCCTGATCGGGGGCCCAGGTCAGCAGGTGCTGCTTCATCCAGGAGGCGATCAGCTGGCTGGAGAGCTCTCCGCTGGTGAAGGCGGCCTGCCAGTCGGCGGACCACTCCTCGATGGGGGCGAAGGCGCCGGAGTCATGATATTTCTTCAGGGTTTCGAAGGCTTCCCGCAGGACCGGGTTGTCCGCGAAGTGGAAGTCGCCGTTTGCATCGGTGAAGGAGAAATCCTTGCCGCTGAGGATCATCATCAGGTCATAGGCGTTCAGGGGCGTGCCGTAGTTCTCGATCCAGGTGCCGGTGGCTTCGTGGACCTTCCGGCCGGCCTCGATGTAATCATCCACAGTCTTGACGTCGGCGGGGTTCACGCCGGCCTTCTCGAACACGTCGGTCCGGTAGTACCAGACCTTGGGCTTGGCTTCCTGGGGCAGGCAGTAGATGCCGCCGTCCTCGCCGGTCATCATGTCCAGCACGGCGGGGACGATATCCGCCTTGTAGGGTTCCACGGCGGCGGACAGGTCATAGAGCAGGCCCGCGGAGGCGAACTCGGCGAACTGGGCGTAGTTCACGCGGACCATGTCCGGCAGGGTCTCCTTGGCGCCCAGCAGCAGGCGCATCTTCTGGGCCACGCCCGCATCGCCGTCGCCTTCGATGACGACTTCGATGTCGGCTTTCTGGCCGATCTCGGGGAACCGCTTGATCAGGGCAGCGTTGATCTTGTCATAGGTTTCATCGCTGTTCCAGACGGCCATTTCCAGCTTCACCTTTTCGCCCGCGTACAGATCTTCGGCCAGGGCGCCGAAGCAGGTGGACAGCAGGCCGAGGGCCAGGATCAGGGCAAGCAGCTTCTTCATGGGAAAACCTCCTATTTTTTTATTTCCAATGCCGTTCCCCGCTCCGGGGCAGCGGACATGGAGAATCGGTGAAAAAAGGGTCTCATCGGGACTCGGCTTTCCGGGAAACTTCTGTTTTGAACTGATATCATTTTACCGGACCCTTTTCCAAAAAACAGCTCTAATTTTCAAAGATTTGTCATAAAAAACCAAGATTCGGTTCGTTTTTGACAAAAACGATGCTATAATGCTGACCAGCAGGAAAAAGGAAAGGAAATACCGCCGGAGGGCCGGAAGGGGGGAGCGCATGAAGCTGCTGATCGCGGAGGATGAGCTGCTGGCCCGGGAAGGCATCAGCCAGCTGATTCCCCCGGTGTTCACCGAGGTCCGTTCCGCCGGGAACGGGGTGGACGCCCTGGAGATCGCGAAGGAAATGAAGCCGGACGTGGCCCTGTGCGACGTGCGGATGCCGAAGATGAACGGCATCGAGCTGGCCCGCCGGCTGCGGCTGCTCTTCCCGGCCATCCATATCCTGTTCATCAGCGCCTATTCCGACAAGGAATATCTGAAGTCCGCCATCTCCATCCAGGCGGACGGATATCTGGAAAAGCCCGTCTATGAGGAGGAGCTTCTGACCCACCTGAACCGGATTGCGGGAGAGATCCAGGCCCGGCAGCGGAAGGAAAGGCAGCAGAGCGGCCTGGCGGACCTGTTCGCCCGGCAGCAGATCCTGCACGCCCTGATCCACCGGCGGGAGGCCGGGGAGGAGGCGCTGAAGATCAACCCGGCCCTGACGGAGGCGGTGCTCCGGGCCGGGAGGTACCTGCCCGTCAGCATCCGGATGCAGTGGCCCGGGGGCGGGTCCCCGGCCCAGTACGGATTCTATTCCGAGCTGAAGCTGGCGGAGGCCCTGAGCCGGGTTTCCTCCAATTATCTCTTCTACGCCTTTTCCGAAAGCCAGATCGGCATTCTTTTCTACGGCGATCCCCTGCCCTCGGCGGCGGGCTGCGAGAAGCAGCTGCGGCCCCTGATGGAGTCCCTGCGGGCAGCCAATCCCCAGGTGCTGAACGTCTGCGCCTGCATCGGGGAGGTCTGCGGGGATCCGGCCGGGCTGTACGAGCGGTACCATGAAGCCCATGTGCAGGCGCAGTGGATGTGCTTCGTCTCCAGCGCCCCCTTTGCGGTCTCCTCCCTGTCGCGGAACGTCTCCGCCCCGGAGGACCGGTCCGCCCGGTTTGAGTCCCTGCTCCGGACCCATCAGCTGGACGCGGCCAAGCAGCTGGTGCGGGAGCAGACGGAGGAGATCCTGCGGGGCGGCGTCGGCAGCATCGAGCGGGTGCGCCGGTACTATGAGCTGCTGCTGAGCATGTGCCTGCGGGTGAACAGCGGGGAAAACCCCGGCTACAGCTATGCCCGGGCCAGCTCGGAGGTGCTCTTCACCTTCTCCAAGCTCAGCACCCTGCCGGAGATCAGCCGCTTCCTCTGCGTGCGCATCGATGAGATCGCCCCCTCCATGAACCTGGGGGAGGACGCCACCGCCCAGATCCGGGAGGTGCAGGCCTATATCCGCCAGAACCTTTCCGACCCGGCCCTGTCGGTGCAGGCGGTGGCGGAGCAGGTGGGGCTGAGCGAGAACTATCTGGGGGCCCTGTTCAAGCGGGAGACGGGCCAGACCCTGCACAAGGTGATCGTGGACCTGCGGATGGAACGGGCCAAGTATCTGCTGCTGAACCACTGCCGGGTGACGGAGACGGCGGAGCGGTGCGGCTTCAGCTCCGCGGGCTATTTCCATTCCGTTTTCAAGAAATACACGGGCATGTCCCCCGCGGCCTTTGTGGAACAGAACCGGACCCGGCCCCGGGGCGGGCCGGAGGGGAAAGGAGGCGGCTGATCCATGCGGCGCTTTTTTCACGGGCGCAGCCTTCGCTTTCAGCTGACCGTCCTGTTTCTGGTCATGGTCCTGATTCCGCTGTGCATCATGTTCTTTGCCAGCCGCTGGTCCATCCAGAACCGGCTGGTGCGGCAGACGGAGGAGACCTATGCCACGGCGCTGACCCAGGCCGGCAGCTATATTTCCGACAAGGCGGTGCTGGCGAAGAACCTGGTGAGCATGCTGTTCACCGACAGCCACGTGCAGCAGGAGTTCAACTTCTTCCTGGGCAGCGACGCCAATGAGGAGACCGCCTGGCTGGGGGATATTTCCAGCGGGAGGGTGACCTACAAGGGATCCCTGCTGGGCTCCCTGTCCCGGATCTATCTGTATCAGGAGGGGGCGACCCTGGACTTCCGGTCCGACCGGCTGTATGCCTCCCTGGACGAGGCGGGCCGGAGCCGGCTGGAGACCTGGCTGAAGGATTCCGGAAACAGCTTTTACTTCCTGACCCGCGCCGGGGAGCGGGACGGCTTCAGGCCCCGGTATATCTATCTGCTGGCGAAGGTGCCCAGCGCCCTGCGGCTGGGGAGAAACATCGGCCTGATGCAGGCGGAAATCCCCGCGGACAACTTCCAGCAGGTGCTGGATTCGGTGCCGGAAAGCGAGCATTCCACCCTGTACCTGATGGACGGAGAGGGGGAAAGCTTCCTCTCTGCGGGGGAGGCCCGGTTCACGCCGGAGGAGCTGACCGGCTTCATGGAAGCCCTGGCGGCAGAGAATGCCTCCGGGAAGGGGATGGTCCGGATCCGCTTCGGCCGAACCTCCTATCTGGCGGGGACGGAAAAGATCGCCGGAACGGACTGGCGGATCCTCCTGGCGGTGCCCACCAGGGATATCACGGACGTCACCCGGGGCGCCGATCAGATCATGCTCCTGACGCTGCTGATTCTCTGCGCCTTGATCGTTCCCCTCATCGCCCTGATCGCCCATAACATCCTCCGGCCCATGCACCGGCTGCAGGAGGGGGTCGAGGCGGTTTCCCGGGGGGATTACAGTAAGGCGGTGCCCCGCAGCGGACAGCCGGAGCTGGACCGGGTGACGGACAGCTTCAACGCCATGCGGGAGAAGATCCAGGTGATGATGGCGGAGCAGTACCGCATGGGCCAGGATCTGAAGAGCAAGGAGCTGCAGGTGCTGCAGGAGCAGATCAACCCCCACTTCCTCTACAATACCATCGACCTTCTGCACTGGGAGGCCCGGAAGGCCGGCAACCGGGAGATGGAGGACCTGATCCACGCCCTCAGCCAGTTCTACAAGCTGAGCCTGGGCCACGGGGAGGAGATCGTGACCCTGCGGCACGAGCTGGACCACGTGGAGGCCTACCTGTATGTGCAGAACCTCCGATTCATGAACCGGATTCAGCTGAAGGTGGACGTGCCGAAGGAGCTGGAGCAGGTGCGCATCGTGAAGATGGTGCTGCAGCCCCTGGCGGAAAACAGCATCCAGCACGGGATCCGGGAGAAGCCGGAGGAGACCGGCACCATTGAGATCCGCGCGGAGCGGGAGGGGGACCATGTGGCGGTCACCCTGTCCGACGACGGCGTGGGCATGGACGAGGAGACGATCTCCCGCATCATGTCCAGCGAGCATCCCGGCTACGGGGTGTACAACGTGAACGACCGGCTGGTGCTGCATTACGGAAGCGGCGCGGGGCTGCAGTTCCGCAGCGTTCCCGGCCGGGGCACCAGCGTGACCTTCCGGATCCCCCTGGAATGACCTTCGAAACGGCACTTCCGGCGCTCCGCGCCTGAACATAATATGAAAGAAAAAAAGGAGATGTTTTCATGAATCCGAGGCTGCAGAAGATTACCGAAAAGATGAAGAACGGGGAGCCTGTGGTGGGGGTGTTTGTGCTCCTGGCGGACTCCTCCGTCAGCGAAATCGTCGGCTACTCCGGCTGTGACTTCGTCTGGATCGATTCGGAGCACGGCATGATGGACCGCCGGGAGATCTATCATCATGTGCTGGCCGCCCAGGCGGCGGGCGCCTGCGCCTTTGTCCGGGTGCCGGGGGTGGAATACTACCAGATCAAGAACACCCTGGACATGGGGCCGGACGGCATCATCTTCCCCTTCGTGAACACGGCGGACATCGCCCGGCAGGCGGTGGAGGCCTGCACCTATCCCGCCGACGGCGGCAAGCGGGGCATCGGGCCGCTGCGGGCGATCCATTACGGCGTAGACAACGAGCCCGACTATCTGAAGGTGGCCAAGGATGAGGTCTGGAAGATCTTCCAGATCGAGAGCATGACGGCGGTGGAGAACCTGGAGGAGATCGCGAAGGTGCCCGGATATCAGTCCCTGTTCATCGGGCCCGCGGACCTGGGCATGTCCATGGTGAACGTGAAGCCGGAGGACAAGCCTGCCCTGATCGCCGACGTGCAGCGCAGGGTGGCGAAGCTGGCCGCGGAGAACGGCAAGTTCTGCGGCTCCTGCGCCGGCCCCACGAAGGAATCCTGCCATGAGCTGATGGACCGGGGCGTGCAGTGGATGACCATCGCCCAGGACGTCCGGATCATCAGCGGCATGCTGACGGAGGCAGTGAGGAACATCCATGGCTGAAGCAATTGAAAAAAGGCTCCACGGCATCGTGCCGGCCCTGTTCACCCCCCTGCGGGAGGACGGGTCCCTGGATGAGGAGAGCCTGGAAAAGCTGATTGAGTATCAGCTGGGCGCCGGGGTCCACGGCATCTTTGTGGCGGGCATGAGCGGCGAGGGGGCTCTGCTGGGCCCGACGCGGCTGGAGCAGCTGATCCGCCTGAGCGCCCGGATCATCCGCGGGCGGGTTCCCCTCTGCGCGGGCGTGCTGGAGGAGGGAACGGACCGGGTGATCGAGACGGCGAAAAGGGTGGAGGACGCCGGCGCCGACATGCTCAGCACCACTGTTCCCCTCTGGTCCCCGGCTCCGACCCAGGAGGAGATCTTCCGGCATTTCGAGGCGATCTGCCGGGAAACCGGCCTGCCCTGGATGGTGTACGGCAACGCCGGCGCCTTTCCGGACATTGCTCCGGACACCATGGCCCGGCTTTCGGACCTGGAGGGCATTCAGGCCATCAAGGACACGCGGCCGGACTTTGAGGGCTGCCTGCGGGATATCGAAGCGGTGCGGGGAAAGGAGGTTTCCCTGCTGTGCGGTGGGGAATACCTGGTGGGCCCCGGGCTGCTCTACGGCGCCGACGGGAACATCTCCGGCGCCACGAACCTGTTCCCGCAGCTCTTCATGGACCTGTACCGGAACGCCCGGGCGGGAAAGGTGGAGCAGGTGCGGGAGGCCGGGGAGCGGATCGCGGCGATCCACGGCATGACCCGGGTGCCCGGCGCCGGCTGGCTGGCGGTGTTCAAATACATGGGCAGCCGCATGGGGCTGATGCAGCCCTGGTGCTGCCGCCCCCACGGAACCCTGAACGCGGAGCAGCGGAAAAAGGTGGACGCGGAGCTGGAGAAGCTGGGCGTCCTGTAAGAAAAGCTCCGGCAGGCCTGCCGGAAGGCAGGAATGCCGGAGCTTTATCTTCACTTCGGAAAAAACAGGGAAACGGAAGCGCACCGCCCGGGAGCTGAACCCGGATCCCGGACAGGAAGGGTCTCCCGGAAGAAGGCCGCTTACAGCAGCGCCTTCACGCAGGCTTCGACTTCCGCCATGTCGGCGGTGGGCTCAAAGCGGGCCACCACGTTGCCGGCCCGGTCCACGATGAACTTGGTGAAGTTCCACTTGATGTCCGGCTTTTTGTCCCACTCCGGATCCTTCTCAGCGAACATCTTCTCCAGCAGCGCCTTGTAGGGATGCTCCCCGAAGCCCTCGAAGCCCTTCTGGGATTTCAGATAGGTGTAGAGGGGCAGCTCGTTTTCGCCGTTCACGTCCGCCTTCTTCATCTGGGGGAAGGTGGTGTTGAAATGCATGGTGCAGAACTCGTGAATCTCATCATCGGTGCCGGGGGCCTGGCCGCCGAACTGGTTGCAGGGAATGTCGAGAATCTCCAGCCCCTGATCATGATAATCCCTGTACATCTGCTCGATGGGCGCGTACTGGGGCGTGAAGCCGCAGCCCGTCGCCGTGTTGACCACCATGATGACCTTGCCCTTGTAATCCGCCAGGTTCAGGGTTTCGCCCTTGC
>CAZRLU010000053.1:0-11235 GCA_964600995.1 uncultured Oscillospiraceae bacterium
TGGTGGATCCCTTCGCGATGCTGGACAAATTCGGCGCCGACGCGCTGAGATGGTATTTCTACACCACCTCCGCGCCCTGGCTGCCCTCCCGGTTCTCCGAGGAGGCGGTCCAGGAGGGACAGCGGAAATTCCTGGCCACGCTGCAGAACACCTACGCCTTCTTCACCATGTATGCCCAGATTGACGGATTCGATCCGCTGGCCCATCCGCTGGACAAGGTTTCCCTGACGCTGATGGACCGCTGGATTCTTTCCCGGCTGAACACGCTGATCGCCCGGGTGGACGAGGACCTGAGCCAGTACCGGGTGACGGAGCCTGCCACCGCCATTGCGGACTTCACGGACGAGCTGAGCAACTGGTACGTGCGCCGGGGCCGGGAACGGTTCTGGGGCAAGGGCATGGCCGGTGAGAAGGAAGCTGCCTTCGCGACCCTCTACCATGTGCTGACGGAGCTGGCGAAGGTATGCGCGCCCTTCATCCCCTTCCTGGCGGAGGAAATCTATCAGAACCTGGTGGTCAACAATGTTCCGGGCGCTCCGGAGAGCGTGCATCTCTGCGATTTCCCGACGGCGGACACGAGCCGGATCGATCCGGAGATGGAGAAGCAGATGTCCGCCCTGCTGGAGGTGATCCAGCTGGGCCGCGCCTGCCGGAACGCCGCGAACCTGAAGGTCCGGCAGCCGCTGAGCCGGCTCTATGTGAAGGGCGCTTCCTTCGAGGAAGCTTATCAGGCGCTTTGCGAGGATGAGCTGAACGTGAAGGAGGTCGTCTTCACCGAGGACGCCCGGGCCTTCACCACCTATCAGCTGAAGCCGCAGATGCGGACGCTGGGACCGAAGTACGGCAAGCTGCTGGGCAAGATCGGCCAGCATCTGGCCGGCATGGACGGAAACGACGTGGTGGATGCCTTTGCCCGGGGCGAAGACGTCACCTTCGAGCTGGAAGGAACGCAGGTCATCCTGGGGAAGGATGATGTGCTGACCTCCCCGATGCAGAAGCCCGGCTTTACCGCTCTGGAGGACCGGGGCGTCACCGTGGTGCTGGATACCAATCTGACGGACGCGCTGATCCGGGAAGGATATGCCCGGGAGGTGATCTCCAAGATCCAGACCATGCGCCGGGAAGCGGACTTTGAGGTGACGGACCGAATTGAGATCGCCTACTGCGCGGATGAAACGCTGGCGGAAGCGATCGAGAGCTGCGGTGAGATGATCCGGAAGGGAACCCTGGCGCTGAAGCTTGCGGCGGGCAGCGGGGAAGAAGGCTGGATCTCCAAGGAATGGGACATCAACGACCGGAAAGCCGTGCTGGCCATCCGGAAAGCATAAGCGCATGAAATTTGCATTCATTGGGCAGGACATTCCGATGCTCCTGCCCACCCTTTTAGCTGACCTGGTTTATGCAGGCAAGGAAGAAAACCCGGAAATCGCCATCGAGGAGCGGAATCCCGCCATGGCGGAGCTGCTGGAGGGATACGGCGAAAAGACGATCCTGGGGGCAGGCCGGGGCGGAAGGATCCAGGCGAGCCCGGATCCGGAGAAGGTTCTGTCCGGGGCGGACTGCGTCGTCTATGCCGGGGATCCCCAGGCGGCCAGCCGGTTCTATATGGACAGGGCGGCCCTGGAGAGCGGCAATGAAAAGGACCCGGAGGATCCGGGCCTGACGGATCAGGCCCGGGTCAACGGCGGGATTGAGGGCCTGCTGCACGCGCTGCGGGCAGGCCAGGCTGTGACGGAGCTGTGCGACCGGATGGAAGCCTGCTGCCCGGAGGCGATTGTGATCAATCTCGGCCAGCCGATGGCCCGGACCACGGAGATCTTTCTGAGAAGAGGGTTCCGCTGCTACGGAATCGGCAGGACGCCCCTGAAAGGCGCCAACGGGCTGGACAGCCTGAGCCGGCGCCTGCAGGTGAAGGAAGAGGACACGGACTGGGAAATCGCCGGCCTGCCGGGCTTCAGCTTTCTGATCCGCATGGAGGACAAAAGCAGCGGGAAGGACTGGATTCCCCGGCTGAAGAAGGCCGCCAGGGCCTCCGAGCTGGGGCAGCTGACCCGGAGATGGCTGGACTGGTGGGACGCGCTGGCGGTGGGGGACGTGACGGATCACGCCGAGTTCCTGCCGGCACAGCCGGACTATATTCCCCAGGAGAAACCGGAATTCGGGGAAACCGTGGAAAGACGGAAGGAACGGATTCTGTATATGAACACGGTCCGGGACCGGGAGGTAAAGGATCCGGAGGCCCGGATGGCGCAGATGCTGCTTCTGTCCCGGGTGCCGCCGATCCGGCCGATGCGGCTGGCTCTCGCCCTTCTGAGAAAGGAGGACGCGGTGCTGCCGGCGGTAACCCACCGGAACGAGGGGGATCTTCCGCAGCTGCCGGGGGAGGCAGTGGTGGAGACCACGCTGACGCTGAAAGCCGGGAAAAGAGTTCCCCGGGGAATCCGGATTCCGCCCGCCCTGGCGGAAACCATGACGGAAATCGATGACGCCAACCGTCTGGCGGCCCGGGCGGCCATGGGAGACCGGGAAGCGCTGCGGGAATATGTGGAAACGGATCCGGCCCTGAGCGGCCTGGACCGGCTGTACTGCCTGGATGTGGTGAACAGACTGATCGAGATGCATCAGGATATGCTTCCGCTGTATGCGGAGGAGTGAGATGCCTGGAAAAAGGAGCCTGCGAATGTTCTTATGCGACGCCTGGAAAGACTATGAGGTGCTGGACACCGGCGACGGTGAAAAGCTGGAGCGCTGGGGCAAGGTGGTCCTGCGCAGGCCGGATCCCCAGACGATCTGGCCGAAGGCGGAGCCCGCCCTGTGGGAGAGGGCGGACGCCATTTATCACCGGAGCGAAAAGGGCGGAGGCCAGTGGGAGTTTCGCAGACAGCTGCCGGACCGCTGGACGGTTTCCCTGGACGGGCTCGAATTCTATGTCCGGCCCACCGGATTCAAGCATACCGGACTCTTTCCGGAGCAGGCAGCCAACTGGAGGTGGATGGCGGAAACCATCCGAAGCTCCGGACGGAAGGATGTGCGGGTGCTGAACCTTTTCGGCTATACCGGAGGCGCGACGCTGGCCTGCGCCCAGGCCGGAGCCCACGTGACCCACGTGGACGCGGCCAAGGGCATGGTTTCCTGGGCCAAGGAAAACCGGGAGCTGTCCGGGCTGCCGGAAACCTCCTGCCGCTGGATCGTGGAGGACGCCCTGCGGTTTGTGCAGCGGGAGATCCGCAGGGGAAACAGCTACGACGGCATTCTGATGGATCCGCCCAGCTATGGCCGCGGGCCCTCCGGGGAAGTGTGGAAGCTGGAGAATGAGCTGTACAACCTGGTGGATACCTGTGCCCGGGCGCTGAGCGACCAGCCGCTTTTCTTCCTGATCAACAGCTATACCACGGGCTTCCAGGCCAGCGTCCTGGCCAATATGCTGGAGAAATGCATCTGCAGGGAACGGGGCGGAGAAACGGACTGCGAGGAGCTCTGCCTGCCGGTCAGCACCGGAGGCGTCCTGCCCTGCGGCGCCAGCGGGCGCTGGAGGTGGAAGCATGCCTGACGTGCTTTACGAGGACAATCACGTGCTGGTGGCGGTCAAGCCTCCGAACATGCTGTCCCAGGGGGACAACACGGGGGACACGGACCTGCTGACCCTGCTGAAGGAATACATCCGGGAGGAATACCACAAACCCGGGAATGTCTATCTCGGACTGGTGCACAGGCTGGACCGGCCGGTGGGCGGGCTGATGGTTTTCGCCCGGACCAGCAAGGCGGCCAAAAGGCTTTCGGAACAGATGCGGAACCATGAGATGGGCAGGGAGTATCTCTGCGTGGCCTCCGGCAGCGTGGAGGACCAGTTTACCCTGACGGATTACCTGTGGAAGGATCCGATTCAGAACAAGGTGGTGGTCTGCGAGGCGGATACAAAGGGAGCCCAGCAGGCCGTTCTTCACGGAAGATGCCTCGCCCGGAGAGACGGAACCGCCCTGTGCGCGCTGAAGCTGGAGACGGGGCGAAAGCACCAGATCAGAGCCCAGATGAGCCACGCGGGAGCGCCGCTCTGGGGGGATAACAAATACGGCGGAGGGATCCCAGGGCAGCAGATCGCCCTCTGGGGGTACAAGCTGACCTTCGAGCATCCGGTCACCCACCGGAAAATGCGGTTCTATTCCATGCCGGAGGGCAACGCCTGGAGCCTGTACGCGGATCTGCTGAAGGTGCCGGAGGACACGGAAGAGCCGGAATCCCCCAGGGAAATCCGGCTGTCCGATCAGGCCATCCGGAGCATGAAGGGCTTCAATGGCAAGCTCTACGTGCAGGAGGATGACACGGAGCCGGCCCGGGAGCCGGAGGAAGAGCTGCCGGAGACGGAGGAGCCGGAAACCCTCCTCTGAACGGGCCGGGCCGCATGTACGCGACGCGGCCGATCAAAAGAATCAGAAAGGATCAACACAGCCAGTGAATCAGCCATTCTCCTATGAGGTCACCCATATCTGCAAACAGTCCGGCGCGAGGCTGGGGGTGCTCCATACGCCCCACGGGGATATCCCGACCCCCATCTATATGCCGGTGGGAACTTCCGCCTGCGTGAAAGCGATGACGTCCCGGGAAATGGAGGAGATCGGAACCAAAATCCTCCTTTCCAATACCTACCATCTGCACCTTCGCCCGGGGGAGGAGCTGATCCGGGAGGCCGGCGGCCTGCACCGGTTCATGGACTGGCACGGCCCCATCCTGACGGACAGCGGCGGCTTCCAGGTCTTTTCCCTGGCGGGGATCCGGAAAATCAAGGAGGACGGGGTCACCTTCCAGAGCCATCTGGACGGATCCAGAAAGTTCATTTCGCCGGAGATCTCCATGGACATCCAGCAGGCGCTGGGCTCCGACATCGCCATGGCCTTCGACGTCTGCTCCCCCTATCCCTGCGATTACAAAACGGCGAAGGAGGCCATGGAGCGGACCCACCGGTGGGCGGAAAGATGCAAGGTTCACCACACACGGCCGGACCAGGCGCTGTTCGGAATCGTGCAGGGGGCCTTCTATGAGGACCTTCGGATCGAGAGCGCAAAGACCCTGGCGGATATGGACTTTATCGGATACGGAATCGGCGGGCTCAGCGTGGGCGAGCCGAAGCCGGTCATGTATGAAATGCTGGATAAAATCCGGCCCTATATGCCCGAGAACAAGCCTCGGTACCTGATGGGGGTCGGATCTCCGGACTGCCTGATCGAGGGCGTAATCCGGGGCGTGGATATGTTTGACTGCGTGCTGGCGACCCGCATCGCCCGCAACGGCTCCGTTTTCACCCACCGGGGTCGGGTTGTGATCAAGAACGGGAAATACGCCCATGATTTCAGCCCCCTGGATGATCAGTGCGACTGCTATGCATGCACCCATTTTTCCAGGGCCTATATCCGCCATCTCTTCAACGCGAAGGAGATTACGGGCGGACGGCTCGCGTCCATCCACAACCTGCGCTTCCTGCTGAAGATGATGGAGGAAATCCGGGAGGCCATCGCGGAGGACAGACTGCTGGACTACCGGAAGGAATTCTACGAAAGATATGATCTGACAAAGAACTTCTGAGCAAACCGGCCCGCTCCCTTGACGAGGGACGCGGGTTTTTTTATAATGTTATCTGTTGAACTGTGGACTTTTTTTGACGAGGAGCAAAGCATGAAGAGGATTGCGGGTTACCTTCTCCTGGGAGTGATGCTGGCGGCGCTGGCGCTGCTGGTGATCTCTCCGACCCTTTCGTAATCGGAAGAAAGACTTCAGAAGAAATGACAGCCTGATCCTGTTTAAAAAGATGAGCGGAGGTCATGGATATGAGACGCATTGCAGCGGTTCTGACGGTTCTGGTATGCCTGGTCTGCCTGGCGGGGAGCGTTTTCGCTTCGGAGCTTCCCCAGGTGAGGGGATATGACAACCAGGCGGAAAGCGACTACCAGTATCTTCTCTTCGGGACGTATCCCTATGAGGAGGACGGAACCGAGAAGCCGGTGCTTTGGCGCATCCTCGGGCGGGACGGGGACCGGATCACCCTGTTCACGGAGTATATCATCGACGCCCATCAGATCACGGAGATCGATAATTATCAGAAATCCATCAATCACAAGTACAAGAAGAACATCGCCTTTGAGGAATCGGATCTGTTTGCCTGGGTCAACGGAACCATGACCGAAAGGCTGCTGAAGGCGGAAGCCGCCCGGGACGCCCTGGTGGAGGACCATGGGGGACTGTTCCATATCATGTCCGACGAGGAGCTGATGAACACCGTATGGGGCTTTCCCGACAGCGTGAACGGAACCTCGAAGGAAAACCCGAATGAGGTGATCGCGCCGCTGGCCAAGAACCGCATGGGATTCGGAACGCCCTGGGCCAAGGCCTATGTTCCCTATGAAAAATGGGGATCCAGAAAGAACAAGCTGTATCAGGATTACCGGTACAATGGAACCGTGGCCTACTGGGGAACGCGGCTTCGTCCCCAGCTGGCGAGAATCGTGGGCGCCAACGGGCATCTGAGCTGGTCCGGGTTCGGGAATGTGCAGATCGGCATCCGCCCGGCGATGGTGCTGGATCTCACAAAGCTGCAGCTGACCGGGGGAACGGGAACCCTGGAGGATCCCTGGCAGGTCGGCCCGGCGGGCGGAACGGAAATGGCGGAGCAGGAGCTGCCGGCAGAAGACGAACCGGCGGAGGAGGCAGCGGCCTCGGAGGAGGGCGGACTGTGATCAGGAAAGCGCTTGCGGGAATTGCCTGCCTCATGGCGCTGCTCTGCCTTACGGGAGGCAGCCTGGCAGCGGAAGAGCCGGATATCATCGGAATGCCGCTGGATCCGAAGGCGGAAATCCTGGATCTGGACAGCGCGGGAATTCAGATTACGGACCGGCAGGAGCTGGCGGAGGTCATCGACCGGATGCCGAACCTGAAGGAGGTCCGGATGTTTGACTCCGGGATGACGACGGAGGATCAGGAGTGGATGTTCGACCGGTACTATCCCCGGGTGTTTTTCGGGTTTACGGTGAAGATCGGCCCCCATGTCATCCGCACGGACCAGACCGCCTTTTCCACCCTGCACCTGGCGGGGGATATGAAGGGGGACGAGCGGCATACCTCGGAGGAGCTGTATCCCATCCGGATGTGCACGAAGCTGAAAGCCCTGGACCTGGGACACAATTATCTGACGGATATCAGTTTCCTGAACTGGCTTCCGGACCTGGAGGTGCTGATTATCAGCCCCAACTACGGACTGGAGGACATCAGCCCGGTAGCGAACTGCAAAAAGCTGGTATACCTGGAATGCTTCAATACCCCCATTACGGATCTGAGCCCGCTGGAGGGGCTGACCGAGCTTCGGGACCTGAACCTGACCCGGGACGGCAAGGTGACGGACCTGTCCCCGCTGTATGAACTGCCGAAGCTGGAAAGATTCTGGTGGGGACACATGGACAAGGTTCCCAACGAACAGCGGAAGATCATGCGGGAAAAGCACAAGGGATGCAAATTTGTCATGGTATATAATCCCACGGAGGGAGGATGGCGGAACCATTCTCATTTCCGGGAGCTGCATTCCTTCTTCCGCACGGGCGTATATATTCCTTTTTCGAAATAAAGGTGAACCGGGAGGATCAAATGAAACGATTTTGCCTGATGACGCTGATCATCTGCCTGATGGCAGCCCCTGCGCTGACAGAGGCAGGGAATAAATATACGCTGCCCCTGGATCTGACTCCCGGCATGCCCCTGAACCGTTCCAACTATCTGAGCGACTGGCACTACAAGGATCCGACGATCGAGATGACCGCCCGGGAATCCAGGGAGGAAGGCGTGCTCTACTGGGTGGCGGAGGTGACGATTCAGGATCCTTCCCAGCTGAGGACCATGCCGTCCAATTCCTTCGCCTATTCCAGCACCGCCGACGGAGCCAGAATCTCCCGGCGGGCGAATGCCGTGCTGGCCTGCGACGGGGATTTTTGGCACAGGGAAGTGAAATGGAAGGGGAACTATGTGCTTCGCCAGGGCCAGCTGTACATGTATGAGCTGACCGGCAACTCCGACGTGCTGCTGATCGATGAGGACGGCGATTTCCACATCATTCACAAGGCCACGGCGGCGGACGTGCCCCTGCCCGAGGAAGAGGGCGGGAAGGTGATGTACAAGGGAAAGCAGATCTATAACGGCTTCTGCTTCGGACCCGCGCTGGTGGAGGACGGGGAAGCCCTGATCATCGAGCCCGACGAGCATATGATCACCGAGCAGCGGGTCAGCCGGCTGGCCATCTGCCAGACGGGAAAGCTGCAGTACGCGATCGTATGCTGCTATAACTCCGATCAGGGGATGACCATGCAGGAATTCGCCTATCTGCTGGAAGCCCTGGGAGCCAAGACCGCCTATAATCTGGACGGGGGAAACAGCTCCATGATCTTCACGGGGTCCAAGATGATCAACCGGAACTATACGGTGAGAGAGATCGCGGATATTATCTATTTCGCTTCCGCTCTGCCGGAGGGAGGCAACCCCTGATGCGGATGGAAATGAACCTGACCGCGGCCTGGATCTGCGTCCTGGCCGCGGGAGCGTTTTCGGCCTTCTTTTTAGGCAGAAGCCTGAAGGAACAGGGGCGCCTGCGCCTGCAGAACGCCTGGACCCTGCTGCTTCCCGCCCTGCTGGGGCTGGCTTTTGCCCGGGGCGGGTTTGCGCTGACCCAGTTTCAGGAGGAGTATTCCGGCTTCGGATATACCTTCAGATGGTGCTACACTACGGGATTGCTGGGGCTGATTGTCGGCATGGAAGCGGCGGCGGTCCTGACGGGGGCCGGAAGATGGAAAACCCTGGATGAGTGCGCCGCCGGGCTTTGCCTTTGCATGGCGATCGCCAGGCTGGCCCAGAGATGGCTGGGGGAAACGGGGATCGGTCCGATTCTGGACAGCGCCGGCCCATACGCGATGGTGAACGACTGGGGAGAGCCGGTTCTGGCCGCCTGGCTGGTGGAAGTGCTGCTCTGCCTCGTGGCCGCGGCGCTGGTGCTTCCCGCCTCAAACCAGAAACCGAAGGCGGCGGGGGGAACCTTCTGCATCGCGGTTTTCCTGATGATGATCCCCTCCATTCTGATTGAACAATTCCGGAGCGGCGCCTATCTCCGCTACAGAATGATGAGGCTGGAGCAGGCCTTCTTTGCCCTGGCCGCGCTGGATGCCCTCTGGTTCCTGTGCAGAAAGATCCGGAAGGGCGGCGCCGGCAGGAAGGCCTGGATCCCGATGGCGCTGTTTGTCTGCCTGGCCGGGGTTATCGGACTGGTTCAGTTCATGCTGGACGGAAAGCTGATCGCCTGCCCGGAATGGCTGGGATGGACGCTGTACGGCTGCGCGGTGGCCGGCATGCTGGGAATCTCGCTGCGGACGATCCGGAAAGCCGATTTCGCTGAACAAGGAAAGGATGAAACCGGAAAATGAAGCATATAAAACTGCGGACAGGGCTGTTTATCCTGCTGCTGGCGCTGCTTTGGGCCGCGGCCGCGTCCGCTGCTCCCGGACTTCCGCGTTTCGTCTGGAACGTGGAGGGAAAGGAAGTTGAAATCGTTCCGCATCAGAAAAAAGACCAGAGCCTGTATCTTTTCCTTCCCGGCGCCCTGAAGGGCCGGGATCCTGTGCTCCGCCTGGAGGAGGGGATTGAATTCCTCTGGGGGGAGACCGCCTATGCCGACGGCAGCGTGTTTCCCGCGGAGCAGCTGCTGGGCCAGAAGGAAATGACCTGGTACTCCACGGGAAAGCGGCTGGGGACGATGGAAATCATGCAGGGATCGGATATTCCCGCGCTATTCTTTACGCTGGAGACGGATGATTTCAACCGGATTCTCAAGGGAACCCGGTTTGACATCAAAAAATACGGGAAGCTGGTGATGCTGAGCGGAGAGGGGAAGATCAACGCATCGGAAAAAATCACCAGCATGAAGACCCACGGAAATTCCACCTTCTTCGCCTCCAAGAAAGCCTTCCAGTTCAAAATGGAGAACAAGGTGGCCCTGGACGGAATGGAGAAAAACAAGAAATGGATGCTTCTCGCCAACTGGTTTGATATCTCCCTGATCCGGAACCAGATCACCTTTGACCTCTTCCGGGAGATCGGCCTGAACTACACGCCGGACAGCCGGCAGGTGGAGCTGTATGTGAACGGCGCATACAACGGAACCTATCTTCTGACGGAAAAAATCCAGCTGAAGAAGGGAAGGCTGGAGATCACGGACCTGGAGGAAACGCTGGAGGCCCTGAACGGCAAGGAAGCCTATGACGCGGCAAAATTCAAAAAGGGAAACGGCAAGGTTGTCAACCTGATGAAATGGTTCGACATCGCCGAGGAGCCGGAGGATGTCAGCGGAGGATATCTGCTGGAGATCGAAAAGGCGCTGCATTTCAGCCAGATGACGGACGAGGCCGGGTTTGTGACGGACAAGGGCATGTGCGTCGTGATCAAGGAGCCGACCCACGTGGGCTACCGGGGCGCGCAGTATATCGCCGCGCTGGTGAATGATTTTCATCACGCAGTGCTGCAGAAGGACGGATACAGCAAATCCACGGGCAGATATTACACAAGCTATATGGATACCCGGTCCTTCGCGCTGAAGATCATCATGGAGGAATTCACCGCCAACTTCGACGTGCGGGCCGGAAGCCACTTCATGTACAAGGACCGGGACAGCATAGACAGCCTGCTGTATGCCGGCCCGGCATGGGATTATGACCTTTCCTACGGCAACAAGGACGACGGGCTGAGAAATCCGAAGAAGGTGGATTATGTATTCAAACGGTCCACCAGCGAGGTGTTTCTGTATCACTGGCTGCTGACCCATCAGGACTTCCGGGTCATCACCCGGCAGCTGTACGAGGAAGTGTTTCTTCCCGCGGCGGAGGTCCTGGCGGGCAGGCGGGAACCCGCCAAGGGCAGCCCCCTGAAACCCGTGGAGGCCTATCAGGAGGCCATCCGGGAGTCGGCCCGGATGAATTTTACCCGGTGGAGCGCCAGGGCGATTCCCGATGTATGGGATCAGAGCGGCCGGACCTTCGAAAGCGCCGGCGAATTCGTGAAAAACTGGATTGAGGTCCGCCTGGAAACCATGTCGGGAAACTGGCTGCTGGATCCGTAAAGGGCCGGAGAGAGAACGGTACAGAGGGGTCTGAAGGGAATCATCCTTCAGAAGGAGGAATCAAGCTCGGAATGAAACAAAAGGGAATCAGGCTTCTCGCC
>CAZRLU010000054.1:0-11234 GCA_964600995.1 uncultured Oscillospiraceae bacterium
GGGTGCAGCCCAGGGCCTTGTCCTCCAGGGAGGAAATGCCGCCGGCCTTGTTGCCCGGGGAGGGATTCTCATAGATGGTCTGATGGTTCTCCTGGTAGTAGCGCTTGAAGTTGTTGATCAGGCTCACGGTCTGCTCAAACAGCTCCTTTGTTTCGCACCGGGACATCAGGATCGTTTCCGCCCCGAACATCTCGGGAACCTCCGTCAGGATGGTGGAGCCTCCCAGGGCGGCCATCCGGTCACTGAGTCCCCCGATCACCGGGTTGGCGGTAATTCCGGAGAAGCCGTCGCTGCCGCCGCATTTCAGGCCCACCACCAGGCTGGAAGCGGGGCAGGGCACCCGGGTCTCCCGGCGCATCTGCTCCGCCAGCTCCCGGATCAGCTTCCGGGCTTCCTCGTATTCGTCCTCCACCTTCTGGCAGATCAGGAAGCGCATGCGGCTTTCGTCCGCGTCCGCCGGGAAATGCTTCCGCACCTCCTCAATGGAGCTGTTCTCACAGCCCAGCCCCATCAGCAGCACGCCGCCGGCATTAGGATGCGTGCACAGATCCGCCAGAATCTGGCGGGTGTTCTCCTGGTCGTCTCCCATCTGGGAGCAGCCGTAGGGATGGGGGAAAGCATGCACATGATCAATTCCCGGCCCCACCAGGGTCTGGAATTCCCGCTCCAGGGCCTTCACGATGTCGTTGACGCATCCCACCGTGGGAATGATCCAGAGATCGTTGCGGATTCCCACCCGGCCGTCCTTCCGGGGATAGCCCATGAAGCTGCGCTCCGCCACCTCCGGCAGCTTCGCGGCGGGAACCGGATTCCAGGTATAGGACAGGGTTTCGGAAAGATTGGTCTTCAGGTTCTGGATATGGACATGGGCGCCCCGGGGAATATCCCGGGTTGCATGTCCGATGGGAAATCCGTATTTGATGATGTTCTTCCCCTCCGGGATGTCCTCCAGGGCTATCTTGTGCCCGGCGGGAATCTCCTCCAGCGCGGTCACCCGCAGGCCGGAAATCTCCAGCTCCGTGCCCGCTTTGATCAGTTCCAGGGCAACCGCCACATTGTCCGTGGCATGGATGCGCAGCACCGATGTCATAGCTTCCGTTCCTCTCTTTTCATCTGAAATCGGGCCGGCAGGAAAGCCGCCGGCCCGTTGGGATCAATTATTGAAAATGCTTTTCCATCACAGCCCGCACGCCGGCCTGCTCAATCTCCTTCAGGCAGCCCGTCACGGCCTCGATCAGTCCGGGAACGGCCTTCAGCTCCGGCCCGAAGAAATCCTCCCGCTCGATGAATTCCTTCGCCAGGGTTTCCGCGGAGGCGCCCTCCCGGTCGGCGAAGAAGCTCAGCACAGCGGCGTCATCCTGCAGCACATAGGGCTTTCCATCCCGCAGGCACTCCAGCTTCCCATCCTTCAGCCTGCCGTTCCGGTACAGGCTGATCAGCGCCGCCAGGGAGAAGGTCAGCCTCGGCGGCAGCTCCCCGGTCTGCTCCCGGTACACCAGCAGGGACGGCATGCAGCGGGCCCGCCACTTCGACACGGAGTTCAGGCAGATGGAGAGCAGGGCATGCTTGATGAAGGGGTTGCGGAACCGCTGGGTCACCGCATCCGCGAAGGACAGCAGGTCCTCCTTCGGCAGCGTCAGGGTGGGAATCACTTCCTGGTGCAGGGTATCATGCATGAAGGAGGCAATCAGCGGATCGTTCATCGCGTCCAGCACGATGTCATATCCCATCTGGAAGGCAGCGGGCACAAAGGAGGTGTGGGCGCCGTTCAGGATCCGGACCTTCCGCTGCTTGTAGGGCTTCTGATTGTCGGTATAGATCACCGGCAGGCCGCAGGCGGGCAGGGGAAGCTCGTCGGACAGATCCTTCGGGCTTTCGATAACCCACAGTCCGAAGGGCTCGGCCGTATCCAGCAGCTGATCCTCGTAGCCCAGGGTCTGCCACAGCTGCTCCGCATCGTCCCGCGGATAGCCGGTCACGATCCGGTCCACCAGGGTGGAGGTGAAGATGCAGGCTTCCTCCAGCCAGCGGAGGAACCGGTCTCCCAGGTTCCACATCTTCGCCAGCTCCAGCACGCACTTCTTCAGCATGATGCCGTTGTCGTCAATCAGCTCCACGGGCAGCATCACCAGGCCCTTGTCCGCGGCGTAGTCAAAATGCTCCGCCCGCTCGAAGAGGAACTTGGTCAGCTTTCCGGGATAGGAGCGGGGCGGGCACAGCTCGAACCGGTCCTCCCGGTCCAGCACGATGCCGGCCTCGGTGGTATTGGAAACGATGAACCGCAGGGTGGGCTCCTTGGCGTAGGCGGCATACTTCTCATATTCGCCAATGGCATCCACGGCGTCGGACACTGAGGTGATCAGGCGGGTCTTCTCCACCTTTTCCCCGTTCTCCAGGCCCCGGAGGATCACGGTGTAACGGCAGTCCTGCTCATGGAAGCGGTTCAGGTTTCCGAACTCGATCGGCTTCACCAGCACGACGGATCCGTTGAAATCGGTCTTTTCATTGGCGATATCCACCATATAGTCCACAAAGGCACGCAGAAAATTCCCCTCGCCGTATTGCAGCACCTTCACAGGCCGCGCCGCGGCGGGCGCCATGGAAGCATTCAGACGATTCATGACAAGCCCTCCATCCACTGCTTTTTTATGGAAACAGCCTCCCTTAGGAAGCTGTTCCGAATCTTTTTTATGATACTCTTTTTCTCTCTTTGCGTCAAGCCGCGGAAGGCTTTCCGCACCTTCCGGATCCCGTTCCTCACGGGTCGTACAGCATGTCGATCTCCGTCACCGTTCCGGCGGCATTGGTCCGGTAGTCCAGCTGCCAGAAATGACTTCCGTCCGCGGAGTAGCACCGGTACCGGATGATCTTGCCGCCGTCATCCTGAACCCAGATCTTTCCGGTTCCGTCCTTGCTGGCATACAGGCCCCGGTTACCGCTTGCGCTTGCCACCTGGCCCATGTCCCGGAACTTGCCGACCACATAGCTCTCCGAGTCCCCGATCCCGGTTCCCCGGGGAGCCTGGATCGGGCTGTTCCCGGTGATGTGCACCTGGGCCAGCACCCATCCGGTCTTGGTCCGGCTCATGACCGCGTATCCCCAGGGATAATCATATCTGCGGCATTCCGTGTCCAGGTTCTCCAACGTGACCTCCCCCACCAGGGTGCCTTCCCCGTACAGCCGCTGAAACTCGATCATGCCCGTCACGTACAGAGTAAAGTCCTTCGGGGCGTCCTCCTCGAAATTGTAGCCCCGCAGCGGCTCGGGAATCTCAATCTTGTACAGTCTTTCCAGCATGTTGGAAACCTTGTTGTACTTGTTGACCGCCACCGCCTTGAGGGTTACCCGGCCGCCCGGCAGCCAGAAGGGCTCCCCGGTATAGATGGGGCTGTCCGCGTCGGGCGGGGACCCGTCGATGGTGTAGTAGATCACGATGTCGTCGTCGTTCTCGTTTTCCTCTCCCGGCTTCAGCCGGACCCGCTGCCGGGTTTTGTAGGTGGCGGGCGCCAGGGAGGTCCGGGGCGTCTGGGGGGAGGGCATGATGATCCGGTACAGGGCCCTCAGCTCGTCCGAAACCAGCTCCCCGTTCACCGCCACCGCCCGCAGGGTATGGATCCCCTCGTCCAGGAAGACCCGCTCCGTGAACCGGTTTCCGCCCCCCGGCAGCTCCGCGTTTTCGTCGAAGGTGTAATAAACATCGAAGCCCTGATAGGAGGTGATGGCGATATATTTTTTCGTGTCGTAGTATCCCGCCGTCAGGTCCACCTCCGGCGGCGCGGGCACGAAGTCGTTCCGCTGGTTGAAGAAGGAGATGTCCCCCGTCTTTTCGTAAGCCAGTTTCATCAGCTCGCTGGCCTTCGCGTCGGAGCCTTCCTCCTTGCTGGCCAGCAGGATCCGGATATGGTTCACGTAAGCCTCGGACCGGCTGGGCGTTTCGGTATAGATTTCCTCATACAGCGCCGCCGCGTCCTCGACCCGGCCGTCCGCTTCGTAGGCGTTTCCCAGCAGCAGCAGTCCGTCCACGTCCACCACGCCGGATTCCGCGTCCTGCGCCTTCGCCTTTTCAAAGTTCTCGATGGCCCGTCCGATATCTCCCTGATCCAGCAGCTCCTCCCCCACGGACCACAGCGCCGTGGAGGAAGCCTCCAGACCCATTCTGGCCATCAGGTGCTGGCCGGGTTCCGTCCGTTTCAAAAAGAACCAGCCGCCTCCCAGGGCCATGATCGCTGCGATGAAGGCGATCAGCCCCACCCGGAACCAGTTCACCATCCGGCGGGCGCCGCCTCCCGGCGCGTGCCGGGCCGCGTAGGCCGCAGCCTGGGCCTGCCGGGCCGCCTCATCCGAATAGACCCGGGTCTGTCTGCGCTCGAAGCCGTCGTCCTTCCCGACCTGCTCCGTCTCCATCCCGGCCGGATCCTCCGTCAGATAGTCCGGATACTCCTGCAGGTTCTCCTCCCGGGTATCCTTCACCGGGGTCAGGGGAACCGTCGCGTGGCTGGCGCCGCTGCGGCGCTTTCTCCGGATCTCCTCTTCCTTCTGGGCCGGGCGGTTCCGCACGGCTTCCCGGGCTCTCCTGCCCTGGCGGATGGACTCAGCCCCTCTGGAAAGGTCCGCGTCCTTATGCAGAACCGCGCCGCACCGGGGGCAGATCACCGCCTCCTCCTGCGCGTAATATCCGCACTCCTTGCAAAGCATCCCGTTCCTCCTTTGGCCGCGTTCAGGTCAGATCCATGCCGCGCAGGGCCTCATATTCCGGGTCTTCCTCATAATCCCGCTCCGGGCAGGTTCCGCCCAGGCGTTCCATGGCGTTCCGCAGCTCGATATAGGTCAGATAGCTGAGATCCTTTTCCGCCGCCGCCTTTTCCAGCTCCGGCAGCGCCCGCTCGTCCCCCAGCTTGGCCAGATAGCCGGCATACAGCGCCCGCTTCTCCGGATGCTCCCGGAAGAGCCGCAGGGCCAGGCTGAAGGTCTTCTCGGGGCCCGGGTAATTGGACAGCACGTCCAGCAGCGCTTCCTTGCCCGCGTCGTTGGCCTGATCCACCGACTGCAGGATGGGCTGCACCACCTTTTCCCCCATCTCCCGCAGGCTTTCCAGGGCGTTGTCGGCCAGCTCGTCCTTCTCCTCCCGGTTCAGCTGCCAGCTGATATAGAGCATTTTGGGCAGCGTGCTGTCCATCTCCCGCAGCAGGCCCACGGCCAGCATGCTCGCCTCCTCCCCGGCCTCCGGATCCTTCAGCAGCTCCAGCAGGCGCTTTTCGCAGGGCTTTCCCACGAAGGTGATCTGCTCCGTCAGCAGGTCCGGAACCGGCACGCCCTCCCGGATATAGGCCTGCAGCCAGTCCACCAGCACCTTCGGATCCTCGAACTGGGTAAAATAGGATCCGGGGGTCAGGCTTCCCAGCCATTTGGCCCGGGTATTCAGAAACATCATGTAAACCTTGGGGAGATCCTCTTCCATCGCATCATAGGTTTTGTACTCCGACTGGTGCGCTTTCATCCACTCGGATACGAATTCGGCGAAGTGCTCGTCGAAATTGATGATGGGCATCTTGCTCATGCTTGCTCTCCTTCGGCCCTCAGGCCTTCCCTTCCGTAATCTGCCCCGCGTCGCTGCTCTTTTCCAGCATCTCCCGCAGCTGTTCCGTGGTGAAGAAATGCTTCCGGTGGCAGAAGTGGCAGCTCAGCTCCGCTCCCTGCCCCTCGTCGATCAGGCTCTGCAGGTCCTTCCGGCCCAGGGAAATCAGCGCCTTTTCCATTCTCTCCCGGCTGCAGCTGCACCGGTACCGGACCGGCGTCCGCTCCAGAATCCGGGGCTCCAGCCCCCGGAACCAACCCTCCGCCAGCTCCTCCGGCGTGCCGTAGCCCAGCTCCCGGCTGATGTCCGCAAACATGGGGCTGCGCAGCTCCAGCTGGGAAATCATCTCCTCCGGACATCCGGGAAGGGGCTGGATCAGCAGGCCTCCCGCCTGCAGCACCGTATCCTCGTGGATCCGCACGCCCAGGGCCACCAGGCTGGGCTGCTGCTCGGAAACGGTGAAATAATTGGCAAAGTCCATGGCGATCTCGCCGCTGACGATTTCGCTCTGCCCGATGTACTGCTTGCCATTCCCCAGATCCCGGATCACCGTCATGCGGCCGCTGTGTCCCACGGCGCCGCCCACATCCAGCTTTCCGTCCGCCCGCAGGGGCAGTTCCACCGTCGGGTCATCCGCGCAGGCCCGCACATCCCCATGATCCGCAATGGCCATCAGGGTGCCCAGGGGACCGTCCCCCTTCAGGGTCACCGTAACGGATTCCTCCTCCCCCTTCTGCATGATGCCCATCATCGCCGCACCGGTCATCAGCCGGCCCAGCGCCGCCGCGGCCACGGGGCTCGCCCCGTGCAGGTCCCGGCAGGTCTGGGCCATTTCCGTAGTGATGCACAGCAGCACCCGAGCCTGCCCCTGCCCCAGGTCTATCTGAAGGATCTCATCCTTCTGTTTTCTGATCTCTTCCATAATCTCCGTCTCATTCCGCTTTCTGATATTTTTCCGGGCTGATGCCCTCCCGCTGAAGGTCCCTTCAGAGCTCATCCGGGCCTCTGCTGGCGCAGATATGCCACCTCAGGTCCGTCTCCCGGGCCGGGTTCAGGTTCCCGTCCCCGTAGGCGCACACCCCCCGGTATCCTTCCCGGAGCAGCATGTTTTTCAGTTCCGGCAGCTCCCAGGCCCGCTGGCGCTGGGCTTCCTCCATTCTCCGGTACCTTCCGTCCGCTTCCTTCACAAAGAAGCACAGCAGCATCTCCACGATGGCGCTGCGCGGATTCCACCGGTTCTGCCAGAAATAGGTGATGTCCTCCGTATCCTCGCAGATCAGTCCGGCGCAAAGCTGGTCCCGAAGCTTATGGGGCGTCGACACATCAAAGATCAGCGCGCCTCCGGGCCGGATGGCCCGCCGGGCCGCCCGCAGGAAGCTTCTCAGATCCTCCTCGGTCTCCAGATAGTTCACCCCGTCGCAGGTGGCGATCACCGCGTCCATGGGCCGGTGCAGCTTCAGCATCCGCATGTCCTGCTGCACAAAGGGGATCGCTGCGCCCTGCTTCCGGGCCTTCTGGGAAGCCTGCCAGAGCATCTCCCGGCTCAGGTCCACCCCCGTCATCTGGAACCCCGCCCGCTGCAGAGGGATCGTCAGGCTTCCGGTTCCGCAGGCGCACTCGCAGACTTTTCCCTCGCGAACCCCATAAATGGACAGCAGGCGAACATAATAGTCCGCCCAGCTGTCATAGTCCACGTTGTCCATCAACCGGTCATAGATTTCCGCAAAATCCTGATACATCTGATCACACGGTGGGATCCGTCTCCTCCGGATCCTCCTCTTCCTCCTCATCCTCCGTATTCTGCCGGAGTCCCTGGTTCACCTTCGCGCCTTCAATGCGCGGATTCAGGAATTTGTCAAACACGGCGTTGGTATAGCTGGCCGTCACAAAGCGGCTGAGGGTAAAGCCGATCAGGAGATAATAGCCGAAGAGAATCATGGCGCCGTAGAAGGGATTCCACAGGAAGCTGATGGCGGCTCCGATCAGCAGGGGCACGCAGTGCAGAAGCCGGATGCCCACGCTCATGGGAAGCCGGGCCACGCCCAGCAGCGCCCCGTTGCGCAGCACGTCCTTCAGCTTCAGCTGATAGGTCACCATCAGGGGATAGAAGTAGGTCACGCACAGCGCCCAGAGCACCGCGATCATCATCACCAGGATCTGGGGAACCATCATCAGCGGCTGGCTGGCCGCCAGCTCCCCGTAAAACCGCCATCCCACATAAACCAGTGCGGGAATCAGGGAGGTGATCAGGGACACCACCAGACCCTGCTTCCAGTTTTCCTTCATCGCGTCCTTGAAGTCGCTCCAGATAAAGGCATGCTCGTCCCGGGCCCAGTTGCGCACCACATAGCTGACGCCCGCCGTCGCCGGTCCGGTGATGGCGATGCAGGGGATCAGGATCAGCAGCGTGGTGATCAGGGTGCCCTGGAGATAGTCCATGGGATTGACCTCCGCCAGCCGCGCAATCTCCTCATCCGTGTAGGAGATGGCGTTCTCCTGTCCCGCCGTTTCCTCCACCTGCTGCTTCAGCGTGCCTTCCTTCGCGGCGATCACCGTGTTCAGGTTGGAGAGGCTGGTCATGTAGGTCATCAGCAGCACGAGCATCGTCGGCAGCCACACAACCATGTACATCAGGTTCAGGCGGAACAGCGCGCTGAGCCGGGTTCTGAGGGTATCCCAGAACAGCTGCCAGCGGTTTTCCGGCAGATCCTCCTTCCGGAAATCGCCCTTTCCGCTCTTTCCGTAGTAATAGTTGTTCATCAGCTTTCCGAACAATTTGCATCCCTCCGGCTTCATTCCGTCTGCCTTCGCGGAAGGCGCCCGGGAATTCCGAGGAATTCCCGGGCGAATGCGATCCGCGCTGGCATGCGGTTATTTCATCAGATTCTGGCTGGCTTCCCGGAGCACCGCGTTCAGCCGCTCCGCCTCGGCCTGATCCTTTGCGTTGCTGTTGACATACAGCTTGATCTTCGGCTCGGTTCCGCTGGGACGTACGCAGACCCAGCAGCCGTTCTCCAGTTCAAAGTACAGCACGTCGGAAGCCGGAAGGCCCGTGGGCTCGGTGGCTCCGCCGCAGGTCCGGACGCCCTTCAGGTAATCCCGCACCGCAGTCACCTTCAGGCCGCCGATCTCCGTGGGATGGTTCTCCCGCAGGCCGGCCATGATTTCCTTGATGCGGGTCATGCCCTCCTTGCCGGGCAGGGTGGTGGAAACCACCTTCTCCACGTAGTATCCGTATTCCCGGAAGATCTGCTGCATCCGGTCGTACAGGGTGATGCCCTCCGCCTCGCAGGCCGCCGCCACTTCCGTCACCAGCAGGCTGGCGTTGACGCCGTCCTTGTCCCGCACGAAGGTGGAGCTCAGGAAGCCGTAGCTTTCCTCAAAGCCGAACTGGAAGGTGTAGTCCCCCGTATCCTGGAACTGCTGGATCTTTTCGCCGATGAATTTGAAGCCCGTCAGCACCTCGAACATCTTCACGCCGAAGCTCTCGCAGATCCGGTTTGCCAGGGAGGTGGAAACGATGCTCTTGCAGGCCGCGGCGTTCTTCGGCAGAATTCCCTGCTTTTTCCGGGTGGACAGGATGTAGTGCAGCAGCACGCAGCCGATCTGGTTTCCGGTCAGCAGCCGCCATTCGCCGGTTCCGTCCTTCACCGCCACGCCCAGCCGGTCGCAGTCCGGATCCGTGGCGAAGATCACCGTGGCGCCCACCTTTTCGGCCAGCTTGAAGGCCAGGGTGAAGGCCTCGGGGTTCTCCGGATTCGGGGCGCAGGTCAGGGTGGAGAAGTTGCCGTCAGGCATCTCCTGCTCCGTCACCACGGCCAGCTTCTCAATGCCCAGCTCCTTCAGCACCCGGCGCACCGGCACGTTGCCGCTGCCGTGCAGGGGCGTATAGACGATGCTCAGCTTCTTGCCCATCTCCGCCAGCATCTCCGGCTGGATGACCAGGGTCTTTTCCTCCCGCATGTAATCATCGTCCACTTCCTTGTCGCCGATGATCTTCAGCAGGCCCTTGGCCAGGGCTTCCTTCTCGTCCATCAGGACGCAGTCGGTGTATTTCGTGGCCCGGATGATCCGGGTGATGCCGTCCGCCGTCTCGGGGCCCACCTGGGCGCCGTCCTCGCCGTAAACCTTGTAGCCGTTGTACTGGGGCGGGTTGTGGCTCGCGGTGATCACGATGCCCGCGGCAGCGTTCAGATGCCGCACCGCGTAGCTCAGCAGCGGCACGGGCCGCAGGGCGTCAAACAGGTAGGCCGGCACCCCTTCGGCGCACAGGGTCAGCGCCGTGTCCCTGGCGAATTCGGCGCTGCAGTTCCGGCTGTCATAGCCGATCACCACGCCGCGCTTCGCGTTTTCCGGATCCTCCTTCAGGAACCCGGCCAGGCCCTTGGTAGCCCTGCGGACATTGTACTTATTCATCCGGTTCATGCCCGCGCCCAGCACGCCCCGCATGCCCGCGGTGCCGAAGCTCAGCTCCGTATAGAACCGGTCCTCAATTTCCTTTTCATCGTTCCGGATGCTTTCCAGCTCCGCGACCGTCTCCGCGTCCCCGGCAAAGTCCTTCAGCCACTGTTCATAGTTTTCCATTACTGTCATTCTGATCGCCGCCTTTCTGGGTTGTGGGAATGCTCTCACAGTTTGCCTTTCATTATACGGGGATTTTGTTCCCCTGACAAGTGAAATCTTCGTGAAGGTCCTTCCCTTGCGGAATCAGGCCGTTCACGGTATAATCCATCCGAATACCCTCGTATTGTCAAGGAGGTTGCTATGTTGAATCCGGGCCGTGTCATTATTTCCCTGCAGCAGGCCATCAGCCAGGCCATCGTCGGCAAGGAGGAAGCAATTGAATACGCGCTGATCGCCCTGCTCTGCCGGGGCCATGTGCTGATTGAGGATGTTCCGGGCGTGGGCAAGACGACCCTGGCCAGCGCCCTGGCCCGGTCCCTGGACTGCTCCTTCCGGCGCATCCAGTTTACGCCGGATCTGATGCCCTCGGATATCACCGGCTTCTCCATCGCGAATTTCCAAACCGGCGAGATGGAATACCGGGAAGGCGCCGTCATGAGCCAGATCGTGCTGGCGGATGAGATCAACCGGACCAGCCCGAAAACCCAGTCCGCCCTGCTGGAGGTGATGGAGGAGCACCAGGTCACCGTCGACGGGGTCACCCATCCCCTTCCCCAGCCCTTCATCGTGCTGGCGACCCAGAATCCCGGGGAGTTTGTCGGAACCTATCCCCTGCCCGAGGCCCAGGTGGACCGCTTTTTCCTGCGGATCTCCATCGGCTATCCCACCGTGGAGCAGGAAATGGACGTGCTGGAGCGCTATTCCGGCACGGTCCGGCCCATGGACACCATCACCCCCATCTGCACCGCCCAGGATATCCTGGCCATGCAGGAGCAGGTGAACACCATCTACTGCTCCCCGGAGGTGCGCAGCTACGTGGCCCATCTCGCCGCCGCCACCCGGGAAAACCCCTCCTTCCAGCTGGGGGCCTCCACCCGGGCCGCCATCGCGCTGATCCGCGGCGCCCAGGCCTGCGCTCTGCTGGATGACCGGGATTTTGTGCTGCCCGAGGATGTGCAGCACATGCTGCTCCCCGTGTTTGCCCATCGGATGGTGCTTTCTCCCGAAGCCCGGATGAAGGGCGTCCAGGCAGAGG
>CAZRLU010000055.1:0-11037 GCA_964600995.1 uncultured Oscillospiraceae bacterium
ACCAGGGCCTGGGAGTCCGTCGCCATGGACTTCGGATTGATCAGCCCGCTGTCCACATATTTCTGTTTCACCGGCTTGAAGAAGTCGTTCACCTGGTTGATGACCTTCTCATTCAGCCCCGTCTCGATTCCGTACTGCTGGCAGGCGTAGAACATGGTTTCGGTGGCAGCCTGGCTGGTACCGTTGGAGAAGCAGCTGGTCGCCGTGTCAATGACATCCACGCCGCTTTCGATGGCCTTCGTCAGCGTCATATAGGCCATACCGGTTGTGCAATGGGTATGCAGGATCAGCGGCACATTCCCCACCGCATCCTTGATTCCCTTGATCAGATGCTCGGCTTCATAGGGGCTCATGGTGCCGGCCATATCCTTCAGGCACAGGGTGTCAAATCCCATGCGCACAAGCTCCTTGCACATCTCAACATATTTATCCACCGTATGAACGGGGCTCTGGGTATAACTGATGCAGCCAGAGGCAACGGTTCTGTCGGTCCCGTATTTCTTGGTGGCCGCAAGCGCAGTTTCCAGGTTTCTGAAATCATTCAGCGCATCGAAAATCCGGATGATATCAATTCCGTTTTTGATGCTCAGCTCAACGAATTTCTCCACCACGTCATCATGATAGTGCTTGTAGCCCAGCAGATTCTGGCCGCGCAGCAGCATCTGCAGCCGGGTGTTCGGCATGTTTTTGCGAATATTGCGCAGCCGTTCCCACGGATCTTCCTTCAGATAGCGCAGACAGCTGTCAAAGGTGGCTCCGCCCCAGCATTCGACGGAATAGTACCCGGCCTTATCCATGACGGGAAGGATTTTCTCGTAATCCGCATAGGGCAGACGGGTGGCCATGAGGGATTGGTTGGCGTCTCGCAGGACCGTTTCAGTAAATTGTACTTTTTTCATCGATTACCTCTCCTTCAACATGAATGTTTTTCCATTTCATGCCATTTTAATTATATATTGTTTGTCTTTATTATGCAATCATTTATCCGACAGCTCCGGGAAGATTTAACATGATTGTAATAAAAAAGACTGCATCCTGGGATGCAGTCCGGAATTTGTCTCTCAAAGCCGGATGGGTATCATTCAGCTTTTTATTTGTCGTAGCAGACAACCTGGCAGAAATCCTGTGCCTTCAGACTCGCGCCGCCGATCAGGCCGCCGTCAATCTCCGGCTGAGCCATAAGGCCCTTGACATTCTTCGGGTTCATGCTTCCGCCGTACTGAATCCGTACCTTTTCGGCAACCTCAGATCCATATTTGCGGGCCACTGCCTTCCGGATAACTCCGATCGTTTCGTTGGCCTGTTCATCCGTTGCGGTCAGCCCGGTTCCGATCGCCCAGACAGGCTCATAGGCAATCACGACGCCCTCAACTTCCTGAGCGGAAAGACCGTTGAGTGCAATCATCGTCTGATACTCGACCAGCGCATCCGTGTATCCGGCTTCCCGCTCTTCCTTGTTCTCGCCCACGCAGATGATCACCTTCAGGCCTGCGGCCACGGCTGCAAGCACCCGCTTGTTAACCGTCTTGTCCGTCTCCCCGAAATACTGGCGGCGTTCGCTGTGTCCGATGATCACATATTCCACCCCGGAGGCCTTCAGCATATCCGCGCTGAGCTCACCGGTAAATGCGCCGCTGGCCGCAAAATGAACATTCTGGGCTCCAAGATGAATATTGCTGCCTTCGATCTCCGCCTTGACGGCTGCAAAATCCACCGCAGGCACGCAGACCACCACGTCGCAGGAAGCATCCTTTACAAGGGGCTTCAGCTCTTTTACAAGCGCCGCCGCTTCGGCGGGGGTTTTGTTCATTTTCCAGTTTCCGGCAATAATGGCTTTACGCATATTCCCTCTCCTGCTTTCTTTTTCAATATGGAAAATCCACAGCCGGAACAGCTGAGGATTTTCCTGATTTATTCTTATTCCTTGTCATCCAGGCAGGCAACTCCGGGAAGAACCTTTCCTTCCAGGAATTCCATGCTCGCACCGCCGCCGGTGGAAACATGGGTCACCTTGTCGGCAAATCCCATCTGGGTAATTGCAGCCGCGCTGTCTCCACCGCCGACGATGGTAACGGCATCGCTGTCCGCGAGGGCCTGCGCCACAGCCAGCGTGCCCTTGGCCAGGATGGGGTTCTCAAAGACGCCCATCGGGCCGTTCCAGATCACGGTTTTGGCTTCCTTCACGGTTTCAGCAAAAATCTCGCAGGTCTTCGGTCCGATATCGCAGCCTTCCATATCATCCGGAATCTGATCCGCATCCACGATCAGCGTATCCACCGGAGCATCAATGGGGCTCGGGAATTCCTTGATGCAGACCGTATCGCAGGGAAGCAGAATTTCCACACCCTTGGCTTCGGCCTTGGTCATCATTTCCTTGCAATAATCAATCCGGCTTTCATCCAGAAGGCTCTTTCCAACCCCGTATCCCTTCGCCTTCAGGAATGTATATGCCATTCCGCCGCCGATAATCAGGGTATCGACCTTCTCAATGAGATTCTCGATCACGCTGATCTTATCCGCAACCTTAGCGCCGCCGAGGATGGCCACAAAGGGCTTCTCCGCATGCTCCAGAGCTCCTCCCATGACGCTCAGTTCCTTGCCGATCAGATATCCGGCAACACAGGGAGAAAGATAATGGCTCACGCCTTCCGTGGAAGCATGGGCGCGATGCGCGGTTCCGAAAGCATCGTTCACATACAGATCGGCCAGGGAGGCAAGCTGCTTGGCGAATTCGGGATCGTTCTTTTCCTCTTCCTTGTGGAAGCGTACGTTTTCAAGCAGGATAACATCTCCGTCCTTCATCGCATCTGCAAGGGCATGCGCATCCGGACCGATAACATCCTTCGCCAGCTTCACTTCCTGTCCGAGAAGCTCGCTCAGCCGGGCCGCCACAGGCGCGAGGGAGTACTTCATGTTGAACTCGCCCTTCGGCCTTCCCATGTGGGAGCACAGAATCACCCGCGCGCCGTTCTTGACCAGATACTTGATGGTCGGCAGCGCTCCCTGAATCCGGTTCTCATCCGTAATATGCTTGTTCTCGTCCAGCGGAACATTGAAGTCGCAACGAACCAGCACTTTTTTTCCGGAAACCTGGATGTCCTCGATTGTCTTTTTCGCCATGCGTCTACACTCCTTTTATACTTTCTTATCTTGCAAATCCCCCGGGGGGAAAAGCATTCTCACTTCCTGAACCTGAAAATCCGATTCCTAACCGGGAAAATGCATCCGCGCATTCTCTGCGCCGGATGCATCATACCATATCGTCATTTCTTTGACAAGCGCTTTCCTTACACGGAAACAACTTCCACCCCGTCCAGCGCCGCTTGAATCAGCGATTCGGCATCCAGGACCTTCTCCGCCTCCGCCACCTTTTCCTTCCTGGGTCTTGTTGCCGGGTGCTTCGGAGTGAAGACCGTGCAGCAATCCTCATATGGAAGGCTGCTCAGCTCATAGGTATCGATTCTCTGGGCGATCTCAATGATTTCACTTTTATCAAATCCGATCAGGGGCCGGAAAACAGGCATGGAAACCACCGAATCCGTCGTTTCCAGCGCCTCCATTGTCTGGCTTGCAACCTGCCCGATGCTTTCCCCCGTGATCAGCGCGCGGCTCTCCGTCTTCAGGGCAATCCGTTCGGCAATCCGCATCATGAAACGGCGCATGATCAGCGTCGAATATTCCTCCGGACACTTGTCCCTGATCTGAAGCTGGATTTCCGTGAAGGGGACGATATGTACCTTGATGCCGCAGCAGCTGAAGCTCAGCTTTCTGGCCAGATCAAGCACCTTCTCCCGGGCCTGTTCGGAAGTGTACGGGAAGGAATGGAAATGGACCGCATTGATCTGAACGCCTCTCTTGGCGATCATCCAGCCAGCGACAGGGCTGTCAATTCCGCCGGAAAGAAGCAGCGTGGCATTCCCGTTTGTTCCGACAGGCATTCCGCCTACCGCAGGAATGACCCTGACATACAGATATGCCTGATCCCGGATTTCAATGTTCAGAACGTGCTCCGGCTGGTGCACATCCACCTTCAGATCGGAATTGGCCTCCAGGATCCTTCCTCCGACCTCCATATTGATTTCCGGGGAGGTCATGAAATAGCGCTTGTCGCTTCTGCGCGCATTGACCTTGAAGGTGCCCCGCAGCCCCGTCATCATCCGGACAGCCTGAGCGCAGATGGCTTCAAAATCATCCCTTGGCATTTCGACGGCCGGGCATACGCTGTGAACGCCGAAAACATGCGTGACGCGTTCAATGACCTCGTCCATTTCCGCCTGGCTCTCCACAAATATTCTTCCGTCGTGGATCCAGACCTCAGCCCCGCAGCCCCGCAGGGCATACCGGATTTTTCTCAGCAGGGACCGGATAAAATACGGGCGGTTCAGCCCCTTCAGAAAAATCTCCCCGTAGCGCACCAACAATAATTCCTTCAATGCGATTCTCTCCCTCATCTCTCCGTGTGACTCAGTTCTCCTGGTAAACGCCCCGAGGAATATACTGTTTAATCAGCTGAACCAGTTCTTCGCTGGGCTCCAGAATAATCATCTTCTTCGCGCTGTCCTTCGAAAAAAAGAAGTAGTAAAGCTCTGCGTCCCGGTTCAGAAACCAGTTCATCCTTTTCACATCCGGCATTTTCAGATATCTCTGGAAAGAACCGCTGGATACCTTTCCGAAGGCATCCACCGTTTTTACATTGAGGCTCCCGAGACTTTTCCGCTTTTTATTATTGTATACCTCCGCGAAATCAAGGGATCCGTTCGTGAAAGTGTATTCATATTCCGTCAGAAGCCTGTCGTGAAAAAGGAAAATATATACGGCAATTCCTGCGGAAATCAGCGTGATGATCAGGGAATAGACATTGAAAGCTCTTAGCACAATCTGCAGCTCCAGTATTGCAAAAAGAGCAGACATGATCATTATCAGCCAGCTGAGATAATACACAATCCGGTTGAGGGTATTTCTGCGCTTGATAACGACTTCCTCATGGAAATGATCCATACTCATAGCAATCAGCCTCCTTAATGTGTTCTTGTCAGATTATCCATGGCGAGCTTTCTGAAAAAGGAAGTGTCCCATGGCAGCCCTTCAAGGCATCTTACCGCTTCCCGTGTATGCGCTTCAGCATCCGCTTTGGCCGCCTCGATTCCTTTCAGGGCAACCCAGGTCATTTTATTGCCGTCCATTCCGACATTTTTCCCCAGCAGTCCGGGATCCCCGCAGACATCCAGAAGGTCATCCACGATCTGGAAAGCAATCCCCAGATGATATCCGAACCCGGAGCCGGCGGAAATGACCGTTTCCTCGCATCCGGCCAGCGTCAGTCCCATCTCCATCGGAGCCTGAATCAGATCCGCTGTCTTGTGGGCATGAATGTATGAAACGGACTCCAATGTCGGTTCGCAGCCCTCCAGAAGGATATCCTGGGTCTGTCCGCCGATCATTCCCGTCACTCCTGCATGCCGGGCAAGGATCTCCGCAGCGCGGACCTCTCTGAAATCACCGGATCGGAGGGCTGCTTTCAGCGTGATCTCCATCGCGGAGTTCAGGAGACCGTCCCCGGCCAGAATCGCAAGCCCTTCCCCGTAGACTTTATGATTGGTGGGCTTCCCTCGTCTCAGATCGTCGTTGTCCATGCCCGGAAGATCATCGTGGATCAGGCTGTAGGTATGGATCATTTCCAGCGCACAGGCAAAGGGAAGCGCCTTCTCTTCGGAGCCTCCCGCCATCTCGCAGGCTGCCAGGAGCAGAACCGGACGAAGCCTTTTCCCGCCTGCTTTCAGGCTGTAGAGCATCGCTTCCGCCAGCTTTGCAGGAATCGTCCCGAGGCTTTCAATCGTCGGCTCAAGTGCCGCTTCCAGGATTTTGCGGTATTGCGCTTCACTCTTCATCGGAACCCTCCGCTGCTGCATCCCCTGCGGGAATCTCTTTTCCGCCCCGGAGCAGGGATATCCTTCTCTTCATCTCGTTCAGCTCTGCATCTAGTTCATTCAGAACCTGGATGCCGAGCTCAAACTTCCGGACAGCTTCCTCCAGCGGCAGCTTGCCGCTTTCTATCTGATCGGTAATATCCTTTACCCTGCCGAGTTTCTCCTCAAAAGTCGAACCTTCCAATCAGTTCATCTCCTCCCTGCGCACTCTGACCGTCCCATCCCGGAAACGAATACTCATATTCTCCTGCCTTCCTGCGGTTTCCGCATCCGGAACGACATGGTTTTCCTCTCCGTAAACCAAAGCATAGCCCCTCTGCAGCACATTCAGGGGCGAAATCGCATGGATCCGCGTATGCAGGTTCTGCAGGAGATTTTCCTTCTGGGCCAGAGCGAGCAGCATGCCCTTTTCCATCTCCGTCCTCTGCCCGTCAAGCACGGAAGCCTGTCCCTGAATCCTTTGCATCAGGACGCTTTCCATCTTGTTCCGGTTTTCCCGGCTTCTTGACGAAAGGCGCTGCAAGGTAAGTTCCGGAGAAAGCCTCTGCAGCGCAGCCCGTTTTCCGGATAGTTCCAGTTGAAGGGAGCTCAGCTTTCCTTCCGCAGCCTTCATCATTTCCCTCCGGAGATACGTGATCCGCCCACGCAGCTCTTCCCGGTCCGGAAAAACCACCTCTGCTGCGTTGCTGGGCGTGCTGGCCCGGAAATCCGCAGCATAATCGCACAAGGTCGTATCTGTTTCGTGTCCCACTCCCGAAACCAGGGGAATGGGACATTCCGCCACGGCACGGACAACAGCTTCCTCGTTGAAGCACCACAAATCCTCCATGGAGCCGCCGCCCCGGGCGAGTATAATCACCTCCACGCCATCAATTCCGGAAGCCCGGCGCACAGCGGCCGCGATCTCGTCCCCGGCCCCTGCCCCCTGCACCTGGCAGGGAACAATCACGATCGGGATTCCGGGGCATCTGTGTCCGGACACGTTCAGGATATCGTGAAGCGCCGCCCCGCTCGGAGAAGTAATCACAGCAACTTTTCCGGGAAACAACGGAAGAATCTTTTTCCTTTCCCGGTCAAACAGCCCTTCTGCAGCCAGCTTTTTCTTCAGGATTTCCAGATTTTCAAGAATGCTTCCGGTTCCCGCCGGCCTCATTCGTGTCACGTAGAGCTGAATTTTTCCATCCCGGGAATAGAATTCAACATCGCCGTCAATGGTCACCCGGTCGCCGTCCGCAGGCTTGCAGGCCGCATGAATATTGTTCTGGCGAAACATCACGCAGCTGATGACCGCCCCCGGATCCTTCAGGGAAAAATACCAATGTCCGGACGGAAGATGATGCTTGAATCCGCTGACCTCGGCGGTCACCGTAACATTTCTCAGTCCCGGCGCCCTGCGGATTCCTTCGCTGATCATCCGGTTCAGTTCTGTTACGCTGATGCCGTCCGGCCGGATCACAGCAGCGCCCTTTCCGCCGCTTCCAGGGTGTTCTGCAGCAGCATGGTAATCGTCATTTTTCCGACACCGCCCGGGACCGGTGTAATCCAGGATGCAACCTGGCTGACGCCCTCAAAGTCCACATCGCCCCGAACTTTTCCGTCCACCCGGTTGATTCCCACGTCCACCACGACAGCGCCCGGCTTGACCATATCCGCCGTGATGAACCCTGCCTTTCCAACCGCTGCAACCAGGATGTCCGCCTGCTTCGTGAACTCCTTCAGATTCTTCGTCCTGCTGTGACAGATCGTAACGGTGCAATTCTCCTGCAGCAGAAGCAGGGCCATCGGTTTTCCGACGATATTGCTGCGTCCGACAATCACGGCGTTCAGCCCGTCGGGAGATATTCCGGTCTGCCGGATCATATGGAGAGCTCCACGGGGAGTGCAGGGAATCACACCTCCGTATCCTTCCAGCAGCTTTCCTGCGTTCATCACGTGGAACCCGTCCACATCCTTCTCCGGCAGGATCCGGGCAAGGGCGGCAGCTTTATCCAGGTGCGGCGGAAGAGGAAGCTGAACGAGAATACCATGGATGTGCGGATCCTGATTCAGCTTTTCGATCGCATGCTCCAGGGTACCCTGATCCGTATCCACCGGAAGCAGAACGGTTTCGGAATGCATTCCGACTTCCCGGCATCCGTTCTCCTTGTTTCTCACATAGATTTCGCTGGCATGGTCATTACCGACCAGAATGACGCCCAGGCCGGGGATCTTTCCGGTTTTTTCCTGCAGTTCCAGGACCCGTGTGCGGATTTCTTCCCTCAGTTCCCCGGAAATCTTAGCTCCGTCCAAAATCTGCGCTGCCATATATCCTCCCGATCCCTTTCTGACACCTTCAAGGTTGCCTGATTTCTCTGCCGGATCTTATGATCGTCTTCATACCTGCCGTATGTTCAGGATTCCGTAACGCCGTAGACGGCGTCCGCTCCGATCAGGGCCGTACCCACCGCGTTGTCTCCGCTCAGTTCGGATCGCCCGAATACAATCCGGACGGGAAAGCTTCTTTCCCTTCTCATGCGATCATGCAACATCTCTCTGAACAAACCGGAAGAGGCAATTCCACCGAAGAGCAGCGCCGAAACGGCTCCCGTCGAGCGCGCACCCGCCAGGAGCAGCTTCAGCGTGGTCCTGACCAGGAAATCAAAAACTTCTCGGGCGATATCCTCCGGTCTACGCTCTGCCTTTTGAATCCAGCGAAACGTCTCTGCCTCCGCTCCGCTCAGATGGCAGGAAAGCCCCTCGCAATCCATGGAGGTGCCCAGCCGCCCCGCGGAGGATCCTCTTCGCGCAAGCTGTTCCAGCTCCTCTCCCGCAGGAAAGGAACATCCCAGGGCAACCCCGATTCTGTCCACAAGCTGACCGGCATGCAGGTCAAGACTGGTTCCAAGCATTTTCACTTCGCCGCGGTCCAGCAGCAGTAAATCTGTGGTTCCTCCGGACAGATGAAGGCCAAGGAATCGTTCCGCGCCGTCCAGCCCGGTTCCCGCCTGAGCTGCTCTGATATGCCCATGCTGATGATCTGTCGGAAAGAAAGGGATACCCATTGAAGCCGCGATTCCCCGACCAATGGTATCCCCCACTTCAAAAACAGGCATATACGAATCCGGCTGGTTCCGCGGAGCAGTGCTCGCACAGACGGCATCCAGGCGGACTTCGGACAGCGTCGCACGCAGATCCTCCATCATTGGCTTTATCTGCTTGAGATGGGCATAAACCGCATCGCTTTGCCTCAGCCCCCGGGCTCCTGCCTCCACGGGTAAAAGTTCCCTTCGGTTCAGCAGGATCTTCCTCTCTCTGGAAACAACCGCAATCGATGTTCTGTAATTGCTGGTATCCAGCCCCAAAACCGCGCCTGTCATTCCGCCGCTTCCAGCTCTCGGAGAATGGCTCCCAGAACTCCGTTCACAAATTTTTTATCATCCGGATCCGAATATCTCTCTGTCAGCTCCAGCGCTTCCGCAATCGATACATTTCCCGGGACCTCTTTCTCATACAGCATTTCCCAGACCGCAACGCGCATAATGATCAGGTCGATCAGCGGCATTCTGTCCAAAGCCCATCCCCGGGCAGTCTTTTCGATTTTCTCATCCAAAACAGACCGTTCCCTGATTACGCCTTCAAGGACCCGCATGATATATTCCCGGTCTGCTTCATTCGGCTCCCTCATTCCGACTTTATCAACGCCCGGAACGCCGTCCTTCCGCAGTTCTTCATAGACCATCTGCAAGGATTCCTCTCCGCCCTGACCGCCGGAAAGTTTTTCATAGATCAGCTGCATGGCCGCTGTCCGCGCTGTGATTCTGGACATCTTTTTCTTCTACCTCGCTGTTCCCTTATTTTGAGGAGGATCTGTCGTCCTGATCAGACTCCAGTCCACGATCAGACTCCGGTCTGTTTTCCCCTCTCTGCATCGCTTCTTGCTGTCGTTTTTCCATCTCCGCCCTGAAGTTGATTGTTTCTTCCTTCTTCTCGGGAACAACTTTGCCGACCGCTTTTCTGAAGAAGCCGGATTTGTCCTCAACGCTGCCTAAAAAATATCCGGCGACAAACAAAGCGGCCAGAAAAAGCGTCTTCCAGAAACCGATCCAAAGCAGCAGCGCACCGGCCAGGACAAACAAGCATCCCAGGATAAAGCCGAACTGCGGAGTACCTTTTTTCATCGAATCCATCAAACTGCTCCTTCCAGATCTTCCTGCTTGATCTTTTCTTCGCCGTCTTCCGTTGTATCTGCACCGGTTTCCTCTCTTGTTTCTTCAGCCGGCGCTTCCTCCGCCCCCGAATCATCCGCTTCGGTTTCCGGTTTCAGGGAATCCTCCTCCGTCGGAGGCGCGGGAACGATACAGGGCTCCATGGGAGTACTGAAAAGGCGTTGATGCAAAGGCCTGTCGTCCTCGGGAACATCCTGCAGCGGAATGTTCAGCGTACTGTTTGCAGCCGGAGCCGGCTGGCCGGTCGTATCCGGCCGCTCCTCCTGCGGAGCAGCCGGAGTCTGCAGGCTCTCCGGTTCGTCTCCCGCCGCAGCAGGAAGCTGGGTCACTTCCGCCTCCTGGAGCAGCGCTTTTCCTGCAGGCGCCGCTATGGCGAACGGCGCGTTCTGCGCATCCTCTCCGGAAGCGTCAATCTCAACCCTGATGCCTTTGATTTCCACGCCGCTGCATGCGGTAACATACTGCCGGATCTGCTTTTGAAATACTTCAATCGTCAGAGGAATACTGATTCCTCCCGCGACCGTGCCCCGCAGATAGATCAGCAGCCCGTCCTTCTTGTTTTCCAGATGAAGCTTCTGAACACTCAGCTCATCATGCCCTTCCAGGCATTTCCTTACCATGTTTTCCAGCGCATGGACTGAAATGGCAATCTCGCCGTTTTCGTTTTTCTGCATGAAAAACTTGTCTTTTCTCCTGCGATGTCGGAAAAGAACAAGCACGCAGTATACGCCCAGCAGAAACAGGATCAGAGCCGCTGCTGCCAGCAAAAACCGGGACTGCGGCGCATCGCTTGCAAAAGCGCGGGCTGCGGCCCCCACAAGATCCACGCTGAAAAATAGCTGCGCAACGATTCCGGCGCAGATCGCCAACAGCAGTATACCGGCGACCGCGACCAGAATCCTGTC
>CAZRLU010000056.1:0-10757 GCA_964600995.1 uncultured Oscillospiraceae bacterium
GGATTCAACGCAAAAAGCAAATCAAAGAAATGCCCGGGCCAAATCCGACTTCATATCACTATCGGAGTAAAGTATACACTAATTTCCAAAATTTGCAAGATAAAATAAAGAGAGCCCGCAGTACCGGACCGGCCGGCCGTACGGGCAAAAACCATTGGAGACAAAAGGTTTTTACAAATCAAAAAGAGGATTTCTGCGGGACCGGGATCTTGCAGACTTTGTTTTTTTCCTGTTCGGAAGCCCCGGTTTTTTCCGCTTGTTTTTCTGCTGTAAATCAGCCGCTGCGGCTTCGGCCGGTCAGCGGCTCCCCTCCTCCCCGGAGGAGGCGGCCAGCCGGACCTCCACCGTGGTGACCCAGCTGTCCGGGCCCAGCCAGGAGGAAATGAGCTGCTCCAGGGAGGAAACGGTGTCCCGGCGCACTTTTTCCGAGGTGCGGGCCTCCTCCAGGGCGGCGGCGGCCCGCTTTTCCCGCTCTTCGGAGAGCAGCTGATCCCGGCGCTTTTCCGTCAGGGGATACCAGAAATCCTGCCGGTCCACGGAGGTTGGGGTCAGGGAATCGCTCAGCAGCTCGAAATCCGGCAGGCTGAGGACCAGCACCCCGTCCTCCACGGACAGGGCGGCCTTTTTCAGATCCACGCCGACGCTGGCATGGTAGTCATATTCGATGGTGACCCGCTGAACCTCCCCGATCAGGGCGGCCTGGACCGTGGCGGTGAGCACGCCGGAATCGTCCACAGTCAGGGCTTCCAGCCGGGCGGACTGACTCAGCTCATGCCGCAGGATTTCGCTGACCCGCTCCGTCCGGGCCGGGTCGGGCCAGAGCCTGCCGACGAGCCGGGTCAGCCGGGGCAGAAACACCAGAACCAGGGTGATCACCAGGGCGGTGGACAGAATCCGGAGCGGGAAGCGCAAAAGCCTTGGCAGCCGCCTCCGGGCCCCGGGCGCGGGGGTGCTTCGGGTATGGCGCATGCAGATTCCTCCTTCCCGTCAGGCCAGGAAAACCAGCAGGGGAATGATCAGAAAGCGGACCAGCAGGAAAAGCAGCGCCGCGGCGCCCACCAGAGCCAGGAAATAAAGCCAGAGGCTTCTGCGGGGACGGCGGGAGCGCCGCCGGCGGCCGGAAGACGGGGAAGGCGGAAGGGGGGACGGACTGCGTCTGCGGAACATGGCAAACCTCCGATCTGATACACAAATCACCTTGATCCCGCCTATTCTTCAGGGAACCCGGCGGGAAAGAAGGAAGGGCCGGCTTTCCGCTCCGCGAAACCGCAGGAGGGAAAACCGACCCGTTCCATCGGGGCGAAGGCGCCGCCCCTGCGCTGATCAGTTCTTATCGGCGATATCCTGGCGGACCTTCTCCACAAAGGCATCCACGGTATACACCGTGGTCTGATCCGTGGCCCGGTCCCGGACGGAGACGTTGTTCTCGGCGATTTCCTTTTCGCCCAGGATCAGCATATAGGGCACCTTGTCCACCTGGCGGGCATAGCGGATCTTGTAGCCGATCTTCTCGTTCCGGTCATCCAGCTCCACCCGGATTCCGGCCTTCCGGAGCTGGCGGTAGACCTTCTCGGCATAGTCCATGCTCTTGTCGGAAACCGGCAGGATCTTGGCCTGGACCGGCGCGAGCCAGACGGGGAAGATGCCCTTGGTCTCCTCGATTATGTAGGCCATGAAGCGGTCAATGCTGCCCAGGATGGCGCGGTGGAGCACCACGGGAGTCTTTTCGGTGCCGTCCCGGTCAATGTACTTCAGGTTGAAGCGGGCGGGGAGGCAGAAGTCCAGCTGGCAGGTGCTGAGGGTATACTCCGCGCCGACGGCGGGCTTCACGTTCACATCCAGCTTCGGGCCGTAGAAGGCGGCCTCGCCGATTTCCTCGGTAAACTGGATGCCCAGCTCGGTCAGCACCTCGCGCAGGGCGCTTTCCGCGGTTTCCCACATGGCGTCGTCCTGGTGATACTTCACCTTGTCCTCCGGATCCCGCAGGCTCAGGACGCAGCGGTAATTGGTGATGTGGAAATCCTTGTAGGTATCAAAGATCAGATCGCAGACGGCGCTGACTTCATCCTTGATCTGCTCCGGGGTGCAGAAGAGGTGGGCGTCATTCTGACAGAAGTGACGGCCCCGCTCGATGCCCTTCAGGGTACCGCTGGCCTCAAAGCGGAAGTCATGGGCGATCTCGCCGATGCGGATGGGCAGATCCCGGTAGGAATGCAGGGAATTGGCATAGATCCGCATATGATGGGGGCAGTTCATGGGACGGAGAACGAAGGTTTCGCCTTCCACCTCCATGGCGGGGAACATGTTGTCCTTATAGTGATCCCAGTGGCCGCTGGTCTTGTAGAGATCCACGGTGCCCACGCAGGGAGTCAGCACATGCTCGTAGCCCAGATCCCGTTCCTTGTCCCGGATATAGTTCTCCAGCTGCTGCCAGAGGGTGTAGCCCTTGGGCAGGAACATGGGCAGGCCCTTGCCGATGAGATCATCCTGCATGAAGAGGGACATGTCCTTCCCGATGCGGCGGTGATCCCGGGCCTTGGCTTCCTCCACTTCCTTCTCATAGGCGGCCAGCTCCTCGCTGTTGCGGAAGGCCACGCCGTTGAGCCGGGTCAGCATCTTGTTCTTCTGATCGTTCTTCCAGTAGGCGCCGGAGAGGGCGGTGAGCCGGAAGGCCTTCAGGGCCTTGGTATAGGTGAGATGCGGGCCGCGGCACATGTCGATGTAGTCGCCCTGCTGATAGAAGGTGATGGGGGCGTCCTCCGGCAGGTCGGCAATATGCTCCACCTTGTAGACCTCACCCCGGTCCTTCATCAGCTGAATGGCTTCGTCGCGGGGCAGGGGATACACCTTGAAGGGAAGGTTTTCCTTCACGATCTTCTGCATTTCCTTCTCGATGGCGGGCAGATCCTCCTCGGTGAGCTTCACATCGCCCAGATCGATATCATAGTGGAAGCCCTTTTCCGTAGCGGGACCGTAGGCAAAATGAGCGTCGGGATAGAGACGCTTCACGGCCTGGGCCATGATGTGCGCCGCAGAATGGCGCAGGACTTCCAGCTCTTCCTCCGGGGGACATTCGGCCACGTGACCATCGTTGTAAAGGATTTTCATGACAGCTTTCTCCTCTCTTGTGCCGGGCTCCGGAGATGAAAAAACACCCGCCCCATCTGCTGGGACGGGCGCAAAATCACACCCGCGGTTCCACCCCGCTTGTTTTCACCACTTCATTGCCATGCGATAACGGGCATGAACCGAAGCCGTCGAGGGGCGGTACCAACGAAGACGCTACGGCAGGGGCTTTCAGCCCGGGGCCCCCGCTCTCTGCAGCGCGCGTGCGACGCAGCATATCCCCCGTCATCCGGCAATGCAAAGATTATATTCACTTTTCGGGGGACTGTCAACCCGGAGACCCGGCCAAAAGGGCGGAGAGCGGAAGTTTTCTGCGAAAAAGGGGAAATTTATGGTTGACAGGGACCCGTGAAAGCATAGAATTATATTGGAAAGAATTAGACAGTGCGCCCGGGAAGGCGTGCTTGTTGCGGTATCTCAGACTGTTACCCGGGAGGAAACATACGTGTTCTCAAGCGAGACGGAAAGCCGGGACGTGGAGCTTCAGCGGGACGCGGCGGAAAGAGCTGCGGATCTGTGCACCCTCATCGAGGGGGAAATTCCCACGGAGGCGAATCTGCGCCTGGAGGTGACCCTGGTTCTGCCCGGGGAGGGGACGGAGTCCCTGCGGGCCGGGCTGCGGGTCGGCGAGCGGAAATGGTATGTGGTGAAGGACATTCCCCAGTTCCTGCAGGCCTGGAGGGAGCGGACCGCCCTTTCCTTTCAGAGCAAATTTGTCTATGAGCCTTCCTGGATGCGCTTCTCCGACAGGAACGAAAGGATTCTCGGACGGATTTCCCGGCTGGTTTCCGTTTGGAGCGCCAAAGGCTGGACCCCGACCCAGGGGGAGGCCCGGCTGCTGCCCCTTCCGGACAGCGTGGCGGAGGAGCTGCTGGAGGATCTGAAGTCCCTGCCCCTTCGGGTGATGAGACCGGAGGGGGAGACCCTGACCTGCCACGGCATTCCGGAGGGGGAGATTCCCATCCAGACCGAATGCCGGATGACCCCCAGGGGGCTGCAGATCACCTCTACCCTGCCGGAGGGGCTGATCCCCATGACGGCGAGCTGTGCCTTCGTGGTGACGGAGGAGGAAATCCGCCGCATTCCGGCCCATCAGCAGCCCCTGGTGCGCTTTCTGCAGGGGAAAAACGGCGGCAGAACCCGGATGGATTTCGGACTGCGGGAAATGGCCCGGGCGGTGGGAGAGGTGCTGCCCTGGCTGAAACGCCGCAGCACCGTGGATATGAGCGACGAGCTGCGGGCCATGCTGGTTCGGCTGCCGCTGGAATCCAGAATTTATCTGGACCGGGACGGAAAGTATATCGTGGCCCGGGTCGTCTTCCGGTACGGCGAGACGGAGCTGAATCCCTTTGCCCATGAGGAGGAAAAGGTGGCCCTGGGCAAGGGGGAGAAGCTGCTGCTGCGGGACGGGGCGGCGGAGCAGGCGGTGCTGGAGATTCTGGCCAACGCGGGGTTCCGGGTGACCCGGGGCAATATCCGTCTGAGCCAGGAGGATGCCGTCTTCCAGTTCCTGAACGAAGGCGTGAAGAAGCTGGGAGAGGTCAGCGAGGTCTTCCTCAGCAAGGAATTCAGAAAGATGGTGGTGCGGCGGCCCTCCCTGCGGGGCGGGCTGAGGATGGACCGGGGCAGCCTGGTGATGAACCTTCAGGTGGACGGGACACCCACAGAGGAGATCCTGGGCATCATGGAGGCGCTGAGCCGGTCCAGGCAGTACTACAGGATGAAGGACGGAACCTTCCTGAACCTGGAGGGGCTCCGGGAATGGCAGGAGGGCGCCGCGGCGCTGGTGGAGGCCTCGGAGCGGGACGGAAACCAGGGGGAGCGGGACGCGCTGGTCCTGCGGGGGTACCGGGCCGGCTATCTGGCCAACCTGCTGGAAAACCTGGGGCTGCCGGTGGAAACCGACGAATCGGTCCGGGAGGTGACGGAGGAACTGAGCGGAAAGCGCAGCGGAATCCAGGCGCCGGACACGGGAATCCCGCTGCGGGATTATCAGCGGCGGGGCTATGAATGGCTCTATACCCTGGACCGGCTTCACATGGGCGGCGTGCTGGCGGACGAGATGGGCCTGGGAAAAACCGTGCAGGTGATCGCCCTGCTGAAGGCGACCGCCGAGGCAAAGCGGACCAGCCTGATCGTGGCGCCCACCAGCCTGATCTACAACTGGCTGAGCGAGATCCGGCGCTTCGCACCGGATATGAGCGCCATGGTCATCAACGGAACGGCCGCCCAGCGGGAACGGATGTGGATGCATCTGGAAAAGAACGGGGACATCGACGTGGCCATCACCAGCTATCCCCTGATCCGGAGGGATATCGAATGGATGCGGGAGATCCCCTTCCGCTTCGCCGTGCTGGACGAGGCCCAGAACATCAAGAACGCCGGGAGCCTGGTTTCCCAGGCGGCACGGCAGCTGCAGGCGGACACCCGGCTCGCCCTGACCGGAACCCCCATGGAGAACGGCATCGGGGAGCTGTGGAGTATCTTTGATTTCGTGCTGCCCGGCTATCTTCCGGGTTACCATACCTTCCTGCGGCGGTATCAAGACGGCATGAACAGCGAGCAGCTGCGGACCAGAATCCAGCCCTTCCTGACCCGGAGGCTGAAGCAGGACGTGCTGGCGGAGCTGCCGGACAAGATCGAAAACCAGCTGACCGCGGAGATGACCCCGGAGCAGCGGAACGTCTATCTGGCGGCCATGGAACGGCTGCGCCCCAAGGTGAGGCAGGCCATGCAGGACAAAAACCACGGCAAGGGCCGGATGGAGATCCTTTCCGCCATCACGGAGCTGCGGGAGATCTGCTGCCATCCCTCCCTAATCCTGGACGGATACGGCGGAGGAAGCGGCAAGGAGGAAATGCTGATGGAGCTGCTGCCGACCCTGATCCGAAGCGGCCGCAGAATCCTGATTTTCAGCCAGTTCACCTCCATGCTGGGCATCCTCCGGACCCGGATGGAAAAGGAAGGCTACCGGGTGCTCTACCTGGACGGGGGAACCCCCGCGGGGGACCGGCTGGGGCTTACGGAACGCTTCAACGCGGGCGAGGGCGAGATCTTCCTGATCAGCCTCCGGGCCGGCGGCTACGGCCTGAACCTGACCGGGGCGGATATGGTGATTCACTTTGATCCCTGGTGGAATCCGGCGGCGGAGGACCAGGCGACGGACCGGGCCCACCGGATCGGCCAGCAGAAGAAGCTGGACGTGCTGCGGCTGGTGATGCGGGACAGCATTGAGGAGAAGGTGGTGGAGCTGGGCATCCGGAAGAAGGCCCTTTTCGACCGGCTGATCACCCCCGGGGAATCGGGGCTGGAGGCGCTGAGCGAGCAGGATATCCGGGACCTTTTCGAATGAAACTTGCAAGGGCCCGGAATCTGTGCTAAAATCACCTGGATTCGGCTGAAGGAAAGGAGGGAAGCGGATGGACGGAAACAAGGGCAACGGGCTCCAGGGACGGAGATCCGCCTCCCGGGCCACCCGGCTGCGCCGGCGCAGGAAAAGGCTGAACCTGCTGCTGCTGGCGGGCTTCGCGGCGGTGGCCGCGCTGATCGTGCTGCTGGCGCCCAAGGATCCGCTTCTGCGCGCTACCCGGACGGTAGCCACCGAGGACGGAAACACGGACGGCGGCGTCCGGCTGGTGAGCCGGTACGAAGGGCTGATCTTCAGCGAAATCATGCCGGCCAACCGGGCGGCGGTGACCGATGAAAACGGCGAATATCCGGACTGGATTGAAATCTGGAACAGCTCCAGCGAACCCATCAACCTGAAGGGGGTCGGCCTGAGCGACCGCAGCGACAGCATCCGCTTCCTGTTTCCGGACGTGACGCTGCCGGCGGACGGACGGACGCTGGTGTTCTGCTCCAATACGAACCAGACCCAGACCGGCAGCCCCTTCCATGCAAAATTCAAGCTTTCCAGCGTGGGAGAGACGGTTTATCTGTTTGACCCCAACGCCTATCAGATCGACAGCTGCACCTATCCCATCGTGGCGACGGACGAAAGCTGGGCCCTGACGGACGCCGGCTTCCAGACCGTGACCTATTTCAGCCCGGGATATCCCAACACCCCGGAGGGGCATCAGGCCTACCGGGAGAGCATCATGGTTTCCAACGGCGTCCTGGTGATCAACGAGGTCATGGCGGACGCGCTGACGGGCCTGCGGGATGAGGATGACGAGCTGAGCGACTGGGTGGAGATCTACAACACCTCCGCCCAGAGCGTGAGCCTGGATGACTATGCCCTGAGCGACAACGAGGGGCGGCCCCTGAAGTGGCGCTTCCCCAAGGGCGCTGTGATTCCGGGGCACGGATACTATGTGGTTTTCTGCTCCGGAAAGGACAAGGTGGAGGCCGGAAGCGGCGTGCCCCATACGAATTTCCGGATCTCCGCGGAGATGGAGACGATCCTGCTGGCGGACAGCCGGGGCCATGTGGTGGACCGGGTGATGATCGACAACCTGCCGGAGGACTGCAGCTACGGAAGGAACGACGAGGGCAGCCTGCAGATCTTCCAGGTGGCCACCCCCGGGCTGCCGAACAATCAGCAGGGCTTCAACCAGATGGATATCAATCTGAGAACCCTGAACCGCTCCGGCGTTTACATCAGCGAGGTGCTGGCCTCCAACGACAGCGTCGCCAGCTTTCCCAGCGCCGGGTTTACGGACTGGATTGAGCTCTACAACGCGGGGACCCAGACGGTGGACCTGTCCGGATACGGCCTGAGCGACCGGCTTACCCGGGGACGGAAATGGCAGTTTCCCCAGGGGACGCTGATCGGGGCGGGAGAATACAAGCTGGTGCTGTGCGACGGGACCCGGGGATCCACGGATACCGGGACCCTGCACGCCAGCTTCAAAATCAATCGCACGGCCTGTGAGACGCTGGTGCTGACGGATCCGGCAGGACGGATTCTGGACAAGGTCATCCTCCCGACGCAGCGGACCGATATCTCATATGGCCGGACCATGGGCATGTCCGGGTTTTTTTATTATGAGGTTCCGACGCCCTTCCGGGCCAACGGGGAGGGCTTTGGCGGCTACGCGGAGAAGCCTTCCTTCACCGTGAGCCCCGGCATGTATACCTCCACGGTGTATGTGGAAATGAACATTCCGGAGGGAACCCAGGTCTACTACACCACGGACGGCTCCGAGCCGGACATGAATTCCACCGCCTATCACGGAGAGCGGCTGGAGATCAACTTCACCACCGTGATCCGGGCCCGGGCCTTCTCCGCCAACCCGCAGATGAAGAGCAGCGAGATCCTCAGCGGAACCTGGCTGATCAATGCGTATCACACGCTGCCGGTCTTCTCCCTGATGACGGATCCGACGAACCTGTGGGATCCCGTGAACGGCATGCTGGCGGACGGGAACATCCTGAAGGAGGCCCCCGGAAAGCTGCCCTTCAAGAATTCCACCTACCGGGCGGTGAAAAACAGCGGCGCCCGGTTCCCGGTTCACGTGGAGATGTACGAAACCGACGGCACCCAGGTGCTGAACCAGGACGCCCAGTTCAGCCTCATGGGGGACTTCAGCCTGGATATGCCCCAGAAGAGCATGAAATTCCGGGCCAAGAGCCTGTACGGCTCCAAGACCTTCCCCGCGGCCCTGTTCCCGGACCGGGAATACACGGAGTACAAGAGCTTCGTACTGCGCAACAGCGGGAACGATTCCATGTGGACCCGGCTGCAGGACGGCTTTGAGAGCCGGCTGCTGGACTTCTGCGGAGCCACGGTGATCCATCAGGCATGGCGGCCGGTGGCGGTCTACCTGAACGGGATCTACTGGGGCCATATGAACCTGCGGGAGCGGGTGGACAAATACTTTGTGGCCCAGCATGAGGGGCTGACCTTTGACCAGGCGGACACCATCGACGTGCTGCAGGCCAGCGGCACCGTGAAATACGGAAGCAACAAGGCCTACAAGGCCATGGTCAAGCAGATCAAGGCGGGAAATCCCGCGAAGAATCCGGAGGACCTGCAGTACATCCTGGACAACGTGGATGTGGACAACCTCTTCGAATACATGGCCTTCGAGATGTTCGTGGGGAACAGCGACATCGGCAACACGCGGTTCTACCGCCTGCGGGGGGCGGACAGCAAATGGCGCTGGATCTGGTATGACGCGGACTACGGTCTGTTCAACTCGGGCTTTAACAGCCCCCGGAGCTATACCAAGGAAACCGGCATGGGGGATCAGAAGATCGACAACACCATTTTCCGGAAGCTGCTGAGCGTGCCGGAGTACAAGGACAGGTTCCTGCGCAAGATGGGAGAAATCTTCCGGAAGCTGACGACGGAGAACATGCTGAGCGTCCTGGAGCCGCTGGTGGAGCTGATCACGCCGGAAATGGAGCTGCACTGGGCCCGGTGGGGAGAGGAAAACGACAAGATGGTGCTCTCGGAGGTGCCGGTCACGGTGGACGGCGCCTACCGGTACTGGGAGAAGCGGGTGGAGCGGCTGCGCAACGTATGCAGAAAGCGGCCCACCTACCTGTGGGAAATGATCCAGGAAACCTTCGAGCTGACGGACGCGCAGACGGTGGAGTACCTGGGAGAGAAACCCCCGATGCCTGCGGACGCGGTCTGATCGGGAAGAAAACGAAAACCGGACAGGAAAAGGGAAATCAAGGAGGAACGAAACCAATGGAAACCACAGCGGGCAACAGCATCAGCAGCGTACTGCGGAACAACACGAGCCTGAGCGAATACTTCACCAGCCAGTTTGTCAGCCTGACTCCCTGGAAAATCCTGATCGGACTGCTGATGGGCTGCCTGGTGGGGCTGATCATTGCCTTCGTATACAAGCGCTGCTACCGGGGCGTGCTGTACAGCCCCAGCTTCGCCATGACCCTGATGATGCTGACGCTGATCACCACCCCGGTGGTTATGTGCATCAAGAGCGATATCGCCCTGAGCATGGGCATGGTGGGCGCCCTGAGCATCGTCCGGTTCCGGACGGCCGTGAAGGATCCCATGGACACGGCCTACATGTTCTGGGCGCTGACCATGGGCATCCTGCTGGGAGCGGAGCTGTACGTCCACGCGCTGATGGTGGTGCTGGTGATCAGCGTGATTCTTTTCCTGATCTCCTTCCTGCATTTCAGCAAGGGCAACGCCTATCTGCTGGTGGTTCATTATGACGACTACGCGGAGCAGGATATCACCCAGCTGCTGCGGCGCACGGTGAAGCAGCGGAAGCTGCGCTCCAAGACGGTGACCCGCTCCGGTGCGGAGATGACCGTGGAGGTCCGGCTGGACAGCAAGCAGGACCTGGTGGCGGCGGTGCTGAACCTGGAGGGCGTTCATGACGCCACCCTGGTGGCCTGCCAGACTGAAGCGGGGGCCTGAGAAGTGGCGATGAACACGCTGCCCCTGCGGCATGAGCTGAAGTATTTCATCAACGAGATGCAGTACTATGTGCTCAGCGGGATCCTGGACCGGACCCTGCAGCGGGACCCCAACGGGGATGAGTACAACGAGTACCACATCCGGAGCCTCTATTTTGACGACGCCTTCAACACGGCGCTGTACGACAAGATCGACGGCAACCCGAACCGGGACAAATACCGGATCCGGATCTACAACTTCAGCGACAAGGTGATCAAGCTGGAGTGCAAGACCAAGGTGGGCAGCC
>CAZRLU010000057.1:0-7028 GCA_964600995.1 uncultured Oscillospiraceae bacterium
GGATTGGGAAACATCCAGAAAACCCGTGACGGTGAACGCCTGTCCGGGCGCACGAACGCCAGCGCCGACTTTGAGGAGCTGGGAGATGCTGAAGATGACGGCGAAGGTGTCCTCGGCGGCGACGATGTCCCGGATTACCTGAAGTAAGGGCAGGGAAGCGCATCACCAGTCCCCGTCTTGCCGTGGTGCAGGGCGGGGATCTTTTCTTTATCGGAGGGAACGCTATGCGGGATTACAGCATGCAGGCGCAGAGGATCAAGGGGAATCTGTTAGGGAACATATGGGAAAATCCGTCTCCTTTCTGGCCCGGCGGAGGAAAGCCGAAGTACATACAAACAGATTTTGAAACGTATTCCGAGGTGGACATCTCCACATGTGGTGCTTACCGGTATATCGACGATGATACCTTCGAGCCGTTGCTGCTGGCGGTTGCCTTTGATGACGCGGAGCCGTTTATCATTGACCTGGCAAGCGGGGAAGAGGTACCAGAGTGTGTCTGGGCAGCGATCTTTGATCCTGAGATTACAAAGACAGCTTGGAACGCTCAGTTCGAACGGACGATCTTCGGAAAGATGGCGGGGGAGACACTGTCTCCGAATGCATGGAAATGCACGATGGTGTGGTCGGCGTCTCTGGCTTTGCCATTGGCGCTGAAAACAGCGGCACAGGTGCTGAAGACGGGAGAACAGAAGGATGCGGTGGGTGAAACATTGATCCGTTACTTCTCCATTCCCTGCAAACCGACCAGAACCAATGGCGGCAGGACGAGGAACCTGCCAGAGTATAATCCGGAAGGCTGGCAGAAATTCAAGGAATACTGCCTGCAGGACGTCCGGACAGAACGCGACATCCGAAAACGGCTGGAATGCTTTCCACTGTTGGATCATGAATGGGATTATTACCATCTGGATCAGCGGGTCAATGATCGCGGTGTGAAGATTGATCTGACACTGGTGGAGCAGGCGATCACCTGTGATCTGATGCAATCAGAAATCATGACGAAAAAAGCATATGAGCTGACGGGTCTCGAGAATCCGAACAGTGTATCCCAGCTGAAGGGATGGCTGGAAGAACGTGGCATTCCCATTGAATCTCTCGGAAAAAAAGATGTGGCGGCGCTGATCGAAGACCTGGACAAACACAGTACGGATGGGGAAGCGCTGGAGATGATGAAGCTCCGGCTGCAGATGGCGAAAAGCTCTGTGAAAAAGTATCAGGCAGCGCAGCGGTGTGCTTGTGCAGACGGCCGGGCACGGGGATTGTTTCAGTTCAGCGGAGCCAATCGAACTCAGAGATGGGCAGGCAGGTTGATCCAGTTGCAAAATCTGCCCCAGAACCATATCGGAACGTTGGACGAAGCCCGGGAACTGATCCGCATGGGATGCTTTGACATGGTGGAGAGCATTTACGGAAACACACCGGATATTTTGTCTCAACTGATCCGAACGATGCTGGTGCCGAAGGATGGATGTGAGTTTATCATCGCGGACTTTTCCGCGATCGAAGCCCGGGTGCTGGCATGGCTGGCCGGGGAGGACTGGGTGCTGCAGGCATTCCGGGACGGGAAAGACCTGTATTGCGCGACAGCCAGCCAGATGTTCGGTGTGCCGGTTGTAAAGCATGGGGTGAACGGGGAACTGCGGCAGAAAGGGAAAATCGCAACACTGGCCTGTGGTTATTCCGGCTCTACGGGTGCGTTGGTTTCGATGGGCGCTTTATCCATGGGCCTGAAGGAAGATGAACTGCCGGAAATCATCGATTCCTGGCGGCAGGCAAATCCACGTATCGTCCAATTCTGGTGGGATGTGGAGAAGGCAGCTATCGAGACGGTGAAGGACCATCAGGAGCGACAGGTCAGGATGATCAGATTCGAATTCTATGCCAACACACTCTGGCTGGTTCTTCCATCAGGACGGAAGCTGGCCTATATCAAACCAAGATTGCAGCCGAATCGCTTTGGTCGGATGGCGATTACCTATGAAGGCTTGGGGCAGAATAACAAGTGGTGCCGAGGTGAAACCTACTCGGGGAAACTGGTGGAGAATATAACGCAGGCCACGGCGAGGGATCTGCTGGCAGAGGCCATGTGGCGTTTGGAACAGGCAGGCTTCGAGATTGTCGCTCATGTGCACGATGAAGTGATTCTGGAGGTTCCGAAGGGCAGCACGACAGTGGATGCGGTGTGCGGAATTATGAACCAGAATCCGGCTTGGGCGGAGGGGCTTCCGCTGAGCAGCGCCGGATATATCGGTGAGAAATTCTACTACAAGGACTGAAATCTTTTTCGGCGGATACTTCTATTCTGCCTGCCTAGAAATCATAGGGGCGAAAGGTACTTTTCATGGAGGTGGCAGTATGCCGCACGTATTACGGGCCATGGATGGCAGAAACCATACGGTTACGGATGAGCGGGATATCTTCCAGCTGGTCGGGGAATATCTGGGCATAGAATTTCGTGACGGGCTGGAGGATTGGGCCGAGGATTTGCGGGCAGATCATCAGGCGGAGATGTCTGAGACCCGAGAAACCCTGAAGGAAACCGAAACAGAACTGGACGGATTGAAAAACCATCAGCGACGAGTCTTCACGGATGTCTATGAGGAAGCTGAGCGCCTGATGGATCTGACCGAGGAGGAGCATCCGGATATATCGGAAATCCGCCGTCTTGCTGAAAACATCTGGGATGTGATGGCAAACGAATTGTGAAGGAGGGAACCAACATGAATGAAAAACTGAAGGACTGGGCTGGGGAAAACGTGGACATGGAATCCTGCCCGGAATGCGCGAAGCATCCTGACTGCTTTGCGAATGTAGAAGGTTACTGCACGGCGCTGCGGAAGCCGGACGGCAGGGCGTCGAAGAAGAAAGCGGTTGACACCGAATGCGCCTTTTACAAGACGGAAAAGGAAGCCCGGGAATCGGGAGTCCGCGCTTACAGGCGGCTGAAAGAAAACAACAGAATGGATCTGATCATTCAGTATGCCGACACGCTGATTCATACCGGGGCTATGGACGACGAGATTCAGGAAGCAGATTTGCAGGCAGAATTGCTGGAGCGCTTCCGGGAAACAAACTTCAACGAGCAGATGGACAAGGCAAAGGCGGAGAAGGAAGAGCTGGCGGAGGACTGTTCTCAGGCGGGAGCGTGACAGGACATGAAAAAGAAGCTGATGCATGGCAGCATGGCGGGGAGCGAGGGTGGCTCTGCCTTTTCTGAACCGTGGCAGGAACTGTGCGCCGCGGTTGTACAGAGGGCTGCCGATGACTACATTGAAGTGCTACGGAAACTGTGGAAATCGGGGCAGCCGATGGAGAAAAAACGGCTGCTGCTGAAAGAAAAAGTCGAACTGGAGAGCTTCTTTCACTCCGAATGGTATGACTTTCTCTGCAGTATTCCCTCGGAGAAGCTGATGCGTGGCTGTGTGGACAAGGCAAAGCGCCTGGAACAGGAAGCTATAGCACGCAGGAACATTCAGGAGATCAAAAAGCAGATGAAAGCAGCAAGCTGAGCACACGGAAAAGCTACAAACACATATTTTACAAGGAGGGGAATCTGTATGAGTCGTGGGAACAGGGGAACTGTACGCAAGGCGTACCGTGATCCGACAGCTAACGCGGCGATCGGACGGGTAATGCGGGAAGAACGCCGGAGGAAGCAGAAACCGAGGGAGAGACGGACAAGACCGGGAGGTGAGAAGGATGCTGAGAAGTAGAGATGCGTATGTCCCGGAAGAAGAACTGTATGTATACGACCAGTGTTGTGAGAATTGCGTCTTCTTCTGTGACTGGGACGAGGATGAAGAAAACGGATGTAAGAATTATGCCCGTCCTGGATATGAAAAGCGACCTGCGTGTGGATGGTGCTGCGACTGGAAAGGGAAACACCATGAGAGAAAACGTCATAGAAACTGAATTTGTGAAAGCAGTACAGGCAGCGGGAGGCGTTGCCTATAAACTGACCAGCCAGACGGCAAACGGACTGCCGGATCGGCTGGTTTTATTTTTTCCGGCGAAAACGATCTTTGTGGAACTGAAAGCGCCGGGGAAGATGCTCCGTCCCCTGCAGCGGAAACGACGAAGTCAGCTGATGAAACTGGGTTTCCCCGTGTTGTGCGTGGACCGTCTGGAACAGATTCAGCCGGTGATCCGTGCCATCCTGGACTGGCAGCCGGGTACACCTTTTCCAGAGGAAATCGGGGCACGGATTCCGGAGCAGAGGAACATCACGCTGCCCGTTGTGGCCATTTCGCAAACAGGGGAGGTGATGCCCGATGAAGTTCATACCCCATGATTACCAAAGCTACTGCGTGGACTATATGATCAGCCACCCAGTTGCCGCGCTATTTCTGGATATGGGCCTCGGGTGAGGGAAGACCGTGATCACGCTTACCGCGCTGAAGGATCTGATGCTGAATCAGCTTTCTGTATCCAAGACACTGGTTATAGCCCCCCTGCGGGTTGCGTCTGTGACATGGCCTGCTGAAATTCGGAAATGGGATCATTTGAATGACATGGACATTTCTGTAATCGTCGGAGACGCGAAAGCACGTATCGCGGCGGTCAGCAGACCGGCGATGGTCTATGTTGTTAACCGTGAAAACACAAAATGGCTGGTGGAGTACTATGAGAAGAACGGCTGGCGCTGGGATTTCGACTGCGTTGTGATCGATGAGCTGTCTTCCTTCAAGAATCATCAGTCCCAGCGGTTTAAATGGTTGCGGAAGATCCGACCGTATGTGAAACGATGGATCGGCCTGACAGGCACACCGACATCCAACGGTCTGATGGATCTGTGGGCGGAGATCGGAATCCTGGACGGCGGGGAGCGGCTGGGAAAGTATATCGGGCGATATCGGGAAGCGTATTTCAGACCCGGAGCGATGAACCCGCATACGGGAATCGTGTATCAGTATGTCCTCCGTCCAGGTGCGGAGGAACAGATCTACAAAAAGATCAGCGACATCACGATCTCCATGAAGGCGCTGGACTATCTGAAAATGCCAGAATGTGTCAGCGTGACCCATGAAGTGGAGATGAGCCCGGTGGAGAGGGAACTCTATGACCGGATGAAAAATGACCTGATTATCCCATTGGAAGACGGGGATATTGACGCGCTGAACGCAGCGGCTCTTTCCAACAAGCTCTTGCAGATGAGCAATGGGGCTGTTTATGATGAAAACGGGAATGTGCGTGTGATCCATCAGCGGAAACTGGAAATGTTGGAGGATCTGATCGAAGCCGCGAACGGCCAGCCGGTGCTGGTCGCCTACTGGTTCCGGCATGACAAAGCCCGAATTCAGGAATATCTGAAAGCACAGGGATTTGAATCCCGGGAACTGAGGGATAACAAAGACTTTCAGGACTGGAACGCGGGGAAGATCCCGGTGGCATTGATCCATCCGGCGTCCGCCGGGCATGGCCTGAACATTCAGGAAGGCGGACATATCCTGATCTGGTTTGGACTGACCTGGAGTCTGGAAATGTATATGCAGGTGAATGCCCGGCTATGGCGGCAGGGGCAGAAGAACACGGTAACGCTGCATCATATTATCACGAAGGGAACGGTGGATGAGGATGTGATGGCGGCGTTGGCGGATAAGGATATCACGCAGGAAAAACTAATTGCGGCGGTGAAAGCCCGGCTTGTGTAATTACTTCACAGGCTGAAAACCGCGAACCAAAACAGATGGGTGAGAGCAAATCATATGCTCCCACCCTTTCTTTTTGCCCACATCACAGGAGGCGAGAAGCGTGGGACGGAAAAACAGACGGAATAAGAAAGAGTATCGACAGCACCTGGGCTTCAATCCGGATAAGTACACCAGGGGAAAAGATATCCCCAGAAACAGGCGGAGAAACACATATTTTCGTACCCCTTCACGGGACAGGCAGGATAAACCCTATCGGATTCCTTATCGCGGGGAAGTATGGGTTGCGCAGCTGGGCAGCCATCAGAACACATCCATTCAGGAAGGCTGCAGGCCGGTGCTAATCGTCTCCAACGATAAGGGGAACCATAGCTCCAGTACGGTGGTTGTGCTTCCCCTGACCAGTCAGATCAAACGAAGCGAGCTGCCCTCCCACGTGGAGCTGCGCCGGGAGGATGTCTTCTGCTTTGGCCCGGAAGAACCGCTTCCGGTTTCATTGATTTTGGCGGAGCAGGTAACGACGATTTCCAAGAATGCCTTGGGAATGCGGATCGGCAGGGTACGCGATGCCGGAAAACTGCGGGAGATTAACATTGCGCTGATGATGGAGCTTGGCATCGATCTTATGGCAACAACGACAGGTTAAAGCAGGAAGGAGAGTATTATGAGCACCAATGAACGACAGGCGCGGAAGGTGAACTTCGTGAATATTCCTCAGGAATTGAAAACGAACGCCGCCTTCTGTGTATGGAAGATGGAGAAGCGGAACGGGAAACTGACAAAGGTTCCGTACAATCCAAAGAACGGCCAGCTGGCCAGAACCAATGATCCGTCTACCTTCGCGGATTTCGGAACCGCGATGAAAGCCTATGCCATGGGCGGCTGGGCTGGGATCGGGTTCCGGGTGTCGGAAGGCATCGGGGCAATCGACATCGATCACTGCATTCGGGAAGACGGAAGTCTGAATGATGTCGCCGCATCTGTTACCGCGCTGTTTCAGGATGCGTATTTCGAACGTTCCCCGTCCGGTACAGGACTGCGCGGCTTTTTTCAGCTGTCCCCGGATTTCGCTTATGACAAGACGGTCTACTATGTAAACAATCGGAAGTACGGACTGGAAGTGTATCTGCCCGGCACAACCAACCGGTTTGTAACGGTCACGGGGGACGTGTTTCAGGAAGGCACTGTCAGCCGTAATGACGAGGCTCTGCAGTCGGCGCTGGACACCTTCATGCGGAGAAAAACTGCATCGAAGCCCGGATTCAAGGGAACGCCCGTATCATACTTTACGGATCAGCAGGTTATCCTTCACGCCATGAATTCCAAGTCCGGAGAAAAGTTCAAAGACCTGTATGAGGGACGCTGGCAGGATTATTTCGG
>CAZRLU010000057.1:7128-10745 GCA_964600995.1 uncultured Oscillospiraceae bacterium
GAGGGATATTCCTTTACCCCGGATCTGCGCTGCCTGGATACAAGCATTGAAACCCTGGCCCCGCACACGAATCCCCGATATGAATCTTTCCAGATCGGGAATAGCCGGATGTTCGTGGATTATTACCGTCGCATTATCCTGATGAACGATACCCGTGGATGCTGGTACATCTATGACGGACGTGTCTGGCGGCCTGATACACACAATCTGCGCATCAACGAGATGGCGAAGGACTTTCATGACAGTCTTCTCCTGTTCGCGAATGCCATCACATCGGAAGATACCCGGGAGCGTTTCCTGAAGCGTGTCGATGCCTTGGATCAGAAGAAGTACAGGGACATCATGGTGAAAGACGCAGGGGCGGATAAGAGCATCACGGTTGAGATGGATGCATTCGACCGGGATAAGTATCAGTTCAACTGCCATAACGGTACGATCAATCTGCTGGATATGAGTTTCCGTCCGCATGATCCCATAGACCGGCTGACGAAGATGACGGAGGTGGATTACGATCCGGACGCGGCCTGCCCGCGCTGGCTGAGCTTCATGGATGAGGTGTTTGAAGGCGATCGGGATCGGATCCGGTATCTGCAGAAAGCCTTCGGGTATGCCATGAGCGGCGACACCCGGCTGGAATGTATGTTTATCCTGTATGGGCCGACAAGCCGGAACGGGAAGGGAACCACCATGGAGACGGTACTGCGGATCCTCGGAGAGTACGGCCGGACAGCGAAACCGGAAATGCTCAGCAAGAAGGGATTTGCGGACTCCAGCGGCCCGTCGGAAGATGTGGCGCGGCTGAACGGCGCACGGATGGTCAATGTGTCGGAACCGGAGAAGTCCATGGTGATCGACGCCTCCCTGACCAAGCAGATGACGGGGAACAACACCATCACGGCACGGTACCTGCGGGAGAACAGCTTCGAGTTTAAACCGCAATTCAAACTGTTCATTGACACCAATCATCTGCCGCAAATCAGCGATATGACGCTGTTTGAATCTGACCGCATCCGCATTATTCCGTTTAACCGGCATTTCACGGCAGATGAACGGGACATCGATCTGAAGTCTTTCTTTGCGGAGCCCGATAACCTATCCGGCATCCTGAACTGGTGTCTGGAGGGATTCCGGCTGTATCAGAAAGAGGGGCTAAAGATGCCGGATTCCGTTGAACAGGCAACGAAGGAATACAGGAACCAGTCTGACCGGATCACCATGTTTACGAATCAGTGTCTCCGCAAGGAGCCGGGCCAGGAAATGAGGTCATTCGCGATTTACGAACATTACAAAAGATGGTGCAGTGAAAACGGATTCAAATTTGAAAACGTAGCCAACTTCAAAAAGAAGATGACTGCGGCAGGATTTGTGTATATGCAGCGCCGCCCCTGGAACGAGAAGAATGCCGGGGCAACGATGATGGTGAACGACGTCACGCTTGCACCGCCGGAGGAGTTTTCGGAGACGGGGGCACAGACTGATCTGGTTCCGTAAAGTGGATATTCACTTTGAACGAAAGACAGATTTTTTGATGCGATCATGCGCATAGCATTCTCAAAAAACGAGGAAAATCAAGGGCTGGAGGTTCCTTCAGCCCTGCCTTTGTAGCGGAAGTAGCGGGTTTTTCTGGTCTGTCCTATATATGGAAAAAATTCACACATATATACATATATAAGGGGGTAACCGGAAAAAGACGCTACTTCCGCTACAAAAAGTCATGGAGGGCTTGGAATTAATGAATTTGTGAGCATTTGCCAACGGAAACGGTCGTCTTATTCCAGCATTCATTGTCCAATTCACCCCGGTATCCATTGTGGATGCCAGCTTTGTTAAGGAACAATCATGGCCACTGCAAAAGGGGCCAACGTTATGAGGAGGAAAACAGCATGAGACTTTTTACGAGCGAACAGGTGTCCGCCGGGCACCCTGATAAGATTTGCGACCAGATCAGCGACAGCATCGTCACTGACTGCCTGAAATACGACCAGCACAGCCGTGTAGCAGTGGAGACCCTGATCAAAGACAACCATGTGACTGTGGCGGGAGAAATCACCTCCCAGCACGAGCCCGATGTGCGCGAACTGGTGCGGAAGGTGCTGGCACTCCGGGAACCACAGATCCGGGATACCTTTGATCTGACGGTGCATATTTCGAAGCAGTCCGGGGACATTGCCCGGGGTTTGGAAAAGAAGGGAGCCGGAGATCAGGGAATGATGTTCGGCTATGCCACCAATGAAACCAACCGGATGCTGCCGCTGCCATATGTGCTGGCGACAGAAGCGATTTCTACGCTGCAGCATGAGGAAAACACACTTCTTCTGCCGGATGCCAAAAGCCAGGTGTCTTTCGATTACCGGAAACACAGGATCGACACCTTCCTGATCTCCACCCAGCACAGGGAAGACGCGGACATAAAGGATGTTCAGGAGATCTGTACCCTTGTGATGACCCGGATTGCCAATGCCTATGGGCTGAACACAGATTTCAGGGCGCTGGTAAATCCGACGGGAAGGTTTGTGATCGGGGGCAGCTTTGCGGATACTGGTGTGACGGGCAGGAAGATCGTTGCCGATACGTATGGCGGTGCCTGCAGGCATGGCGGTGGATGCTTCTCTGGAAAAGACTGTACCAAGGTGGATCGGAGCGCGGCTTATATGGCGCGGCGGATCGCCAAAGATGTGATCCGCGAGGGCATGGCTGGCAAGTGTGAGATTCAGCTGGCGTACGCCATCGGGATTCCGGAGCCGGTCAGCATCGGGGTGAACACCTTCCATTCCGGCATGGTGCCTGCGAGATATATCGAGAAGTGGATCCGGAAGCATTATGATTTGACGCCGGAAGGAATCATACAGTTCCTGGGCCTGCGGTATGTGGATTATAACTACACTTCCACCCTGGGACACTTCTGGCGGCAGTGGCTTCCATGGGAAAACGACAGCAGGCCATATGGGAAATAAACCAGTGGAAAGTCCTTAAAACGCTTGACTTTATGAGCTTTCAGAGCAATCTATGTCCCTACCAAAGATGAAGGAGGTATGAACCATGACCATTGTAACCAATACGACCAACCGAAAAGAACTGGTAAAAGCTATGGCTGCGGAGTTGGGGACAACCTATGTGTATTCAAAAGTCCCCCGGTGTGAGTACTATGTCGGCGACTACATCGTCGACAAGGAAGGCGTCATCCACGGTCGCGATTTCAGCGCCCTGCAGGGTTTCCTGCAGCGCATCGGGTGCCTCCCGGAGGGAGAGACCTTACCAGCTGAAGAGCAGACGGAACCTGAATCCGAACCGATCGGAACGGTCGATCAGGTGAGCATTTCAGTGCCCGCTGACGATCTGACAGCGCTGCAGCTAAAAAACCTGATCTTTATGCTGTACACCAAGCAGTACCTGATCGGAAAGATGACCGGCGGCGACCTACTGAACATCCCGGACAACCTGATCGCCCGGCTGATGGAAAAGACACCGGACAACATGGAAGATTTCAATGCTCTGTTAGACGCAGCCAAGGAAGACGGCATGAGCGGATTCGAATTCGCAGACGGGAAAATTACTATCACCTACCGGGCACACCAGGACGAGCCCGAGCGTAACATGGTGTATGCCATGCTGACTGC
>CAZRLU010000058.1:0-10534 GCA_964600995.1 uncultured Oscillospiraceae bacterium
AGGATCTGCTGCGGAAGGTCCGGGGCATGGAAGGCTATGCCAACGGAGAGCTGCGGAGGCTTACAGAGAAAATCCGCGGGCTGATGGAAGACTGATCAAAATGAGGCGGTATTCGCCGAAAAGAGATAAGTTGAGATTCAGAAATTCAGGGGCGGTCCCTTCCATCCTGCGGGATGAAATGGACCGCCCCTGCATATTTATGCTCTACCGTATTGAGGATTTTCTTGCGATTGTGGACAACATTTTTCATGAATTGCAGGATTACGAGCATATAATCAGGTAGTAACACTTGAAATCAGATAATGTCGGAAAAACTATCAGAACGGATATACGTTAATTCTATTCACTATTTGCATAGACCGCTTTCCAAATTTGTCGGTAGTACGTCGGTAGCAGGCGCATTTATTTGTGTATTCCGCGGTCATTTTCGGGCATTTCCGAAAAGCATAAAAAATCCCGGAGCCGTTGATCTACAAGGCTCCGGGAATGTCTGGGTGAGAAGATTCGAACTTCCGGCCTCTTGAACCCCATTCAAGCACGCTACCAAACTGCGCCACACCCAGAAATGCTTTGGCGGGAATCGCTCCCCCCGACAGCAAAAGGAATTTTAGCACGATCCGGGAGGTTTGTCAAACCTTTTTTTCGCAGTGACGCATTTCTTTTTTTAGCGCATCGGGATATCCGCTTTTTTGTCCCGAGCGTTTTTTGATGGAAAAGCCCCGGAAAGCCTGATTTCAGGCCCTCCGGGGCGATAATATCGTGATTCCGGCGGCGCTGCGGCCCGGCCGGCAGGGCGGAGGGTATTCCGCAGGGAACTGCCGTTTTTTACTGCCCGGCCTGGACAGCGGTGAGGGCGATGGTGTTGACGATATCCTGGACGCTGCAGCCCCGGGACAGGTCGTTGCAGGGCTTGGCGAGACCCTGGAGGACGGCGTAGCACTCGGCGCCGCCGATACGCTGGGTGATTTTGTAGCCGATGTTGCCAGACTGAAGGTCCGGGAAGACCAGCACATTGGCCCGGCCGGCCACGGGGCTGCCGGGTGCCTTGGAGGCGCCCACCTCAGGCACCAGGGCGGCGTCGAACTGCATTTCCCCGTCCAGGAGCAGATCCGGCGCCAGCTCATGGGCAATCTCCACGGCCCGGCGCACCTTGTCCACCAGCTCATGCTTGGCGCTGCCCTTGGTGGAGAAGGAAAGGAGGGCGACCCGGGGCTCCTCGATGCCGCAGAGGACCCGGGCGGTATCGGCGGTGGTCACGGCGATCTGGGCCAGCTCCTCGGCGGTGGGGCATGGCACCACCACGCAGTCGGCATAGACCAGCAGGCCGTTCTCGCCGAGATTGGGATTGAGGCAGTTCATCAGGACGCTGGAGGAGACGATGCTGATGCCAGGGCGGGTCTTGATGACCTGCAGAGCGGGGCGCAGCATATCCCCCGTGGTATGGACCGCGCCGGAGACCAGGCCGTCCGCGTCTCCCTGACGGACCATGAGCATGCCGTAATACATAGGATCGGCGGCCAGGCGGTCCGCCTCCTCCCGGGTGAGACCCTTGGCCTTCCGAAGCTCGAAGAGGGTTTCGGCGTAGGCGGCGGTCTTCGGGCTCACTTTGGGATCGCAGATCTCCACGCCCTGAAGATCGGCGCCGGTTTCCAGCGCCACGGCGCGGATCCGGTCCGGATCCCCCAGGAGGATCGGATCGGCGATGCCTTCCTTGCGGACGAGGGCGGCGGCCTGCACGGTGCGGGGCTCATCCCCCTCTGGCAGGACAATGCGCCGCCTGTTCAGACGGGCTTTGGCCCAGACCTGCTCGATCATGCTCATGGTGACTTCCTCCTTTCATCAATCAGAAGGTGATGCCTTCAAAGCCCTGCCACACCGGCTTTCCGCTGTAGATCAGGGCCTTTTTCTCGCCCCGGAGCACCTTCAGCACCGAGAAGGCCAGGGCTTCCTGCTCCAGCTCGCCGGGATAGACATGGATCGGGGCGATCCAGCCGCAGCGCTCCCGGATGCCCTCGAGAATATCCTGGAACCGCATGAGGCCGCCGGTCAGCAGAATGGCGTCCACCTTTCCGCAGAGGACGGCGCTCATCTCGCCGATGTTCTTGCAGATCTGATAGATCATGGTGTTCCAAACCAGGGTGGCCTTTTTATCTCCCTGCTCCACCAGGGCGTGGATGGTATCGGAATTGGAGGTGCCGAAGAGGCTGACGAAGCCGCCGGAGCGGGAGCACATGCGCCGCACGTCGTCGGCGGGATGATCCTGCAGATAATCCAGCAGCTCCAGCACCGGCACATAGCCGATGCGGGTGGGGGAGAAGGAGCCTTCGCCGTCGGCCCCCATGTTGCCGTCCACCATGCGGCCGTGGTCATGGGCGCCGACGGTGACGCCGCCGTCGATGTGGGCCACGATGAACCGGCAGTCCTCATAGCGCTTGCCCATGGATTCGGCATGGGCCTCGGCCACGGCCTTCTGATTCAGCACATGGGAATGGCCGAAGCGGTAGATGCCGCGGATGCCGGTGAGGCGGGCATAGTCGCAGTACTCATCCACATTGGTGGGGTTCAGGGTATAGGCGGGGACGGGGTAATCCTGGATGAAGCGCCAGGCCAGCAGCACGCCCAGCTTGGCGGCATGCTCGCTGCCGCCCACGGCGTTCAGGGTATCCTCATAGAGCTTCTGGTCGATGACGGTGACCCCGCTGGGCTGGGTGCAGGCGCTGCCGCCCCGGCCCACCACCACGTCGATACTTGCGGGATCGATCCCGCCCTCCCGCAGCATGTCCAGCATGACCTGATAACGGAAGGGAACCTGGTTGTTCACATGGGGATACTGCAGGAGCTGGGGCGCGTCGTGGAAACGGCTCTGCTCGAAGACGGATTTCTCATTTTCAAACACGCTGATCTTGGTGGAGGTGGAGCCCGGATTGATAATCAGCAACCTGTAGGTTTTTTCCATATTCCATCATTCCTTCTGCGCGGATCGTCCGCAAATGCTTTTTTCCTTTGGCACCGGGCTATTCTACACTATCCGTATACGCTCTTCAAGCCGGAGAAACTGTTTCCTTTCTGTTTTTTGGAGCGCCCTGAACCCGCCGGGCTATCCTTGAAAAAGCGGGCGGAATGATGTATCATAAGAAGGCTGTTTTCTGAAAAGGCAGCAGGAGGACGATGAGCTTCCATGGGAAAAGTAATCGCAATCACAAATCAGAAGGGCGGCGTCGGCAAGACGACGACGGCCGTGAATCTTTCGGCCTGGCTGGCGGAGATGGGGAAGAAGACCCTGATGGTGGATCTGGATCCCCAGGGGAACACCACCAGCGGCCTGGGCTGCCGGGTGAAGGACAGCAATTCCATCTATGACGCCCTGATGGGCCGGGCGAAGCTGGCGGACTGCGTGCAGAAGACGGAGGTCAAGAAGCTGCGGCTGGTGGGGTCGGATATCCGGCTGGCCGGGGCCGAGGTGGAGCTGGTGGGGGAAGAAAAGCGGGACTACTATCTGAAGACCCTGCTGGGCCCGGTCCGGGAGGACTATGACTTCATCCTGATCGACTGCCCCCCGAGCCTGAGCCTTTTGACCCTGAACGCCCTGGCGGCGGCGGATTCGGTGCTGATTCCCATCCAGTGCGAATACTATGCGCTGGAGGGGGTAACCAGCCTGATGAACACCGTGGGCCGGGTGAAGAAGACCATGAACCCCCGGCTGGAGATCGAAGGCGTGCTGCTGACGATGCTGGACGGGCGGACCAACCTGGGGCTGCAGGTGGTGGAGCAGGTGAAGAAGCACTTCCGGAAGGAGGTTTTCGCCACCACCATCCCGCGGAACGTTCGGCTGGGGGAGGCGCCCAGCCACGGCATGCCCATTCATCTCTATGATCCCAAGAGCACAGGGGCCCAGGCCTATCAGGCCCTGGCCAAAGAAGTGATTTCCCGGAACCGGAAGAAAGGATAAGGAGGACGGCGGAATGGCAAAGAAGGCACATGGCCTCGGCCGGGGGCTGGACTCCCTTTTCGCGGACTCCGAGGAATGGGACCGGGAGGGGATCCAGGAGATTCCGGTGGGAGAGATCGACGTGAACCCGGATCAGCCCCGGAAGAGCTTTGACGAGGAAAGCCTGGAGCTGCTGGCGGACAGCATCCGGGACCAGGGGATTCTGCAGCCGCTGCTGGTGGTGGCCACCAGCAACGGCCGGTACCGGATCATCGCCGGGGAGCGGAGATTCCGGGCGGGCCGGCTGGCGGGGCTGGAGAAGGTGCCCTGCATCGTGAAGGATCTGGACATCGTGCGGCAGATGGAGATCGCCCTGATCGAAAACCTGCAGCGGGAGGATCTGAACCCCATCGACGCGGCCCGGGGCATCCGGGCGCTGATGCAGCAGTGCGGATACACCCAGGAAAAGGTGGCCGCGAGGCTGGGCAAGAGCCGGCCGGCGGTGACGAACCTGCTGCGGGTGCTGACGCTGCCGGAGGAGATCACCGACATGGTGCGGGAGGGCGAGCTGAGCTCCGGCCATGCCCGGGTGCTGGCGGGGCTCAAGAGCCGGGAGGAGCAGCTGCGGCTGGGACGGAAGGCCCGGGAGGAAGGGCTGAACGTGCGGCAGCTGGAGGCCCTGGCGGCCCGGACCCGGAACGACGCCCCGAAGAGCGCCGGAAGGAAAAGGGAGCTGGAGCCGGAGCTGCGGGAGCTGCAGGAGCGGATCCTGGAGCGGACGGGCATGCGGGCCACCCTGACGGGCACCTCCCGGAAGGGGAAGATCGTGCTGCAGTACGGCAGCCTGGAGGAGCTGAACCGGCTCAGCGAGATGCTGGAGCTGGTCTGAGACAGGGGTAACGCCGGCGGGAAGGATCCGCCGCGCAGAAAACGGGAAGGGCGCCTTCGGGCGGCCCTTCGGGGAGAGAGCATGAGCAGAGAGGATTTACCGAAGCTGCCTTATCTGGACGGCCCGCTGAGCCATCCCTTCTACAGCAAGGTGGTGAAGCGGGGGCTGGATTTCATGGTGGCGCTGATCCTGCTGATTCCGGGGCTGGTTCTGATGATCCCCCTGGCGGTGTGGGTGAAGCTGGATTCGCCGGGGCCGGTGATCTACAAGGCGGTGCGGGGCGGATACCACAACCAGCCCTTCCATATCTACAAATTCCGGAGCATGGTGGTGGGGGCGGACAAAACCGGCGGCACCACCGCGAAGAACGACGCCCGGGTGACCCGGGCGGGGCGGATCATGCGGAAGCTGAAGCTGGATGAGCTGCCCCAGCTGTTCAACATCCTGAAGGGGGACATGAGCTTCGTGGGCCCGCGGCCGGAGCTGCTGCTGTACACCAATCAGTACACGAAGGAGCAGCAGTGCATCATGTGGGTGCGGCCGGGGGTGACGGACCGGAGCAGCATCGTCTACATCTCCCAGGACGAGATCGTGGGCGAGGAGGACCCGGTGGGCAACTTCGAGCGGCTGGTGCTGCCGAAGAAGAACGCCATGCGGGTGGAATACGCCCGGAACCAGAGCTTCCCCCTGGACTGGCAGCTGTTCTGGGAGACCATCGCCGGGGTATTCAAAAAGGCGGAGAAGGCGGCCCGGGAGCAGGCCTGATTCATTTATTCATATAGAAGAAAATCCGGAAGACGGACGAAGGCGCGGTCCCGCCGGCGGAAAGGGGACGCAGGGAGCGGATATGTCAGAGAGCTATGAAGCCAGGGTGCACAGCGGATTCCAGGGAGGCAGGCCGGACGCGCGGGATCCCCGGGTGCTGGCCTGGCTGATCCGGCGGAACGGGCTGGAGATGACCCATCTGAGCCGGGGAAGCCATATCGGCAGCATTTTCAGCGTGGCGGAGATCATCGCGGTGCTGTATGCCTGCGTGCTGCGGGTGGATCCGAAGAATCCCCGGTGGCCGGAGCGGGACCGGATGATCCTGAGCAAGGGCCACGCGGGCAGCGCGGTGTATTCCGCTCTGGCGGAAAGCGGATTCTTCCCGGTGGAGGAGCTGAAGGAGCACTATGCCAACGGCTCCCGGCTGAGCGGCCACGTGAGCCACAAGGGGGTACCGGGGGTGGAGGTTTCCACCGGCTCCCTGGGACACGGGCTGGCGGTGGGCGCCGGGATGGCCCTGGGCGGAAAGATGGACGGGGCCGACTGGCACACCTGCGTGGTGCTGGGAGACGGGGAATGCGACGAGGGCGCGGTCTGGGAAAGCGCGCTGCAGGCTGCCCAGTTCGGACTGGACCGGCTGGTGGCGGTGGTGGACTACAACCACATGCAGAGCCTGGACTTCGTGGACAAAACCCTGGCCCTGGAGCCCTTCGAGGACAAGTGGCGGGATTTCGGCTGGAACGCCCTGAGCTGCGACGGCCATGATACGGAGGCCCTGAAGCGGGCCTTCGCCTGGGCCTGGGGCAACGCGGGCAGCGGAAAGCCCTCGGTGATCCTGGCCCACACGGTCAAGGGCAAGGGCGTGAGCTTTATGGAGAACAACATCCTGTGGCATTACCGCACGCCCCAGGGGGAGGAATACGAAGCGGCGCTGAAGGAACTGGAGGCCCGGAGACCATGAGAGATGCTTTTGTGCGGGCGCTTCTGAGAGAGATGGAGAAGGATCCCCGGGTCGTGCTGATCGCGGGGGATCTGGGCTTCGGGGTGCTGCGGCCGGTGAAGGAAAGATTCCCGGACCGGCTGATCAACGCGGGCATCGCGGAGCAGAGCATGGTGGGCCTGGCGGCAGGCCTGGCCATGACGGGGCGGAAGGTGGTGGTCTATTCCATCGGGAATTTCCCCACCCTGCGGCCCCTGGAGCAGATCCGGAACGACTGCGCCTATCACGGGGCGAACGTGAAGATCGTCTGCGTGGGGGGCGGATTCGTCTACGGCAGCCTGGGCATGAGCCACCACGCCACGGAGGACATGGCGGTGATGCGGGCGATCCCCGGCGTCACCTGCTTCACCCCCGGGGATCCGGCGGAGACGGAGGCGGTGGTGCCGGTGATGTTTGCCACGGAGGGCACCTGCTATCTGCGGCTGGGACGGGGGAACGAACCCCACGCCCATGAGGAGGAGATTCCCGCCTGGGAGCTGCCCCGGGCCATCCGGCTGCGGGAGGGACGGGACATCGCGATCCTGACGGCGGGCGGCATCCTGATCGAGGCGAAGCGGGCGGCGGAGGCCCTGGCCCGGGAGGGCATCGAGGCGGAGGTGCTGAGCTTCCCCTGCCTGAAGCCCATGGACCGGGAAACGGTGCTGCAGCTTACGGAAAAATACCGGGATATCCTGACGGTGGAGGAGCACAGCGTGACCGGAGGCTTCGGCAGCGCGGTGAGCGAGATCGTGGCGGAGCTTGGCAGCGGCTGCCGGGTGCACCGGATGGGGCTGCAGGACTGCTTCTCCACGGTGGTGGGGGATCAGGCCTACCTGCGGCACTGCTACGGAATAGACGCGGAGGCCATCGCGGAAAAAGCGGCCGGGCTGGTGAAGACCGCCCGGGCGCGGTGAGGGACGCCGGGAGGAGAAGGAAGAACGCATGAAGAGGGACCTGACGCTGGAGGAGATCCATGCGGAGCTGCTGGAGCAGCTGCGGGACATCACCGCGGTCTGCGACCGGCACGGCATACAATACAACCTGATGTGCGGCACCCTGCTGGGGGCCGTGCGGCACAAGGGGTTCATTCCCTGGGACGACGATGTGGACCTGCTGCTGACCCGGGAGGAGTTCACCCGGCTGCGGGAGGTCTATCCGAAGGAATGCGACAAACGGTTTGAGCTGACCTACCTGGACACCTGGACTCCCCGGGTCATGAACCGGGATCCGGAGAAGGCCGCGGCCTTCACGGACCTGTTCATCCTGGATCCGCTGCCCCCGGAGGGCTGGCGGCGGAAGCTGCATCTGCTGCACCTGCACCTGCTGCAGGGCATGATGAAGAAGAACGTGGACTACTCCCGCTTCGGGCTGAAGAACCGGATCCTGCTGCGGGCCACCCATCTGATGGGGCTGCCCTTCACCTACCGGTGGAAGGCGAAGCGGTATGAGAAGGTCTCCACCCGGGTGAAGACGGGCAACGACCTGCACATGAGCAACGGCGCCTTCGAGCTGATGACCCACGTGTGGCATCCGGAGCAGTTCCGGGAGAAGATCCGGGTTCCCTTCGAGGACGTGGAATGCCTGATCCCGGCCCGGTATGACGAAGTGCTGACCATCCTTTTCGGAAAGGACTATATGACGCCGCCGCCGGTGGAAGAGCGGGTGGCGAAGCATCTGGACCTATGAGCGAAATGTATTTCTGCCCGCTGTTTTCGGGCTCCAGCGGGAACGCCCTCTTCTGCCAGTACGGGGATACCCGGCTGCTGATTGACGCGGGAAAGCCCGGACGGCAGATCGAGGAGGCCCTGGGGAGCATCGGGGTGGCGCCGGAGACCCTGGACGGGGTGCTGATCACCCATGAGCACAGCGACCATATCCAGGGGGCCGGGGTGATCTCCCGGAAATACGGGCTGCCGCTGTACGCCACATCGGGCACCTGGGCGGCCATGGAGGGCAAGATCGGGAAGATCGCCCCGGAGCTGCGGCAGGAGATTCAGGCGGGGCGGGACTTCTATCTGGGGGATATCGGGGTGGCGCCCTTTCCCATTCCCCACGACGCGGCGGACCCGGTGGGCTTCCGGCTCTACGGCGGCAGCCTGAGCGTGTCCACGGCCACGGACCTGGGGCATTTCTCCCGGTTTGTCTTTGACCGGATCGCCGGCAGCGATCTGATTCTGCTGGAGAGCAACCACGACCCGGATCTTCTGCGGGCCAACCCCCACTACAGCGCCCAGCTGAAGGCCCGGATCCTGGGGGACCACGGGCATCTGAGCAACCAGAGCTGCGCCGAGGCGCTGCTGTCCCTGATCGCCGCGGGAACGGGGACGGTGCTGCTGGGGCACCTGAGCGGCGAGAACAACACGCCGGAGCTGGCCCGGACCGTCTCCACGGAGATGCTGGAGCGGGAGGGCATCCGCACCGGCCGGGACGTGAACCTGAGCGTGGCGCTGCGGGACCGGGTGGGCGAGGTCTACGTCCTCCGGGAGAAAAGCGAAAACTGAAATCAACAGGGGAACGCCGCTCCTTTCCGGGGCGGCGGTTCAGTCAGGAGCGGAAACATGATCATTCTTTCCCTGCAGGGAATCCGGAAGAGCTTTGGGGCCCACGAGGTGCTCAGGGAAGCTTCGCTGACCCTGCAGGAAGGGGAGCGGATGGGCCTGGTGGGGGTCAACGGCAGCGGCAAGAGCACGCTGATGAAGATCATCGCCGGGCTGGAGCAGGCCGACGAGGGCACCGTGAGCATCCAGAAGGGGCTGCGGGTGGGCTATCTGGCCCAGCAGGGGGCCCTGGATCCGGAGGAGACGGTGCTGCGGACCCTGGAGAGCGTCTTCGACCCGGTGGTGGCTCTGGAGCAGGAGCTGCGGGAAACCGAGACGGAGATGGCGGAGGCCGCGGGGGACCCGGAGCGGCTGCGCCGGCTGGGCGGGCGCTACGACGCCCTGACCCACGCCTTTGAGGAGGGCAACGGATACGGCTGGCGGAGCCAGGTGCAGGGGGTGCTGGCAGGGCTGGACCTGCGGGACTGGCAGGACCGGAAGACGGGCCTGCTCTCCGGCGGGGAGCGGACCCGGCTCAGCCTGGGGCGGATGCTGCTGTCGAACCCGGAGCTGCTGCTGCTGGACGAGCCCACCAACCATCTGGACCTGAAGAGCATCGCCTGGCTGGAGGAATACCTGCAGAGTTACCGGGGCGCGGTGCTGGTGATCAGCCACGACCGGTACTTCATGGACCACGTGTGCGGCCGGATGGCGGAGCTGCTGATGGGTACGGTGGAAACCTATGACGGAAACTATTCCGAATATCTGGAGAAGCGCACGGCGGTCTACGAGATCCGGATGAAGGCCTGGCAGGCCCAGCAGAAGGAGATCGCCCGGGAGGAGGCCATCATCGCCACCTACCGCCGGTTCAACCGGGAAAAGAGCATCCGGGCGGCGGAGAGCCGGGAGAAGCGGCTGGAAAAGATGGAGCGGCTGGAGCGGCCCCAGCAGGAGGAGGCGATCCATTTCCGCTTCGAAACCCGGCGGAACACCGGGGAGGACGTGCTGGTGGCGGAGGGCCTGCGGAAGGGATACGGGGAGCGGACCCTCTTCGAGGACCTGAAGGTCCACGTGCGGGCCGGGGACCGGATCGCCCTGATCGGGGACAACGGCACCGGAAAATCCACTCTGTTCAAGTGCCTGCTGGGGGAGGAGCAGCCGGATGCCGGCCTGATCCGCTGGGGCGCGGGCGTGGAGATCGGATACTACGACCAGCACCAGGCGGGGCTTCATGAGAACAAGACGGTGCTGGACGAGGTGTGGGACCGGTTTCCCCGGCTGGAGCAGTACGAGGTCCGGGGCGCCCTGGGCCAGTTCCTCTTCACGGGGGACGAGGTGTTTGAGCTGGTCTCCACCCTGAGCGGCGGCGAGAAGGGCCGGGTGGCCCTGACGGAGCTGATGCTGCGGAAGGACAACGTGCTGCTGCTGGACGAGCC
>CAZRLU010000059.1:0-10486 GCA_964600995.1 uncultured Oscillospiraceae bacterium
TCACAACGCCGGTGAACAGGATGTAGTCCACGTTCTGGGTGATGAAGTTGCGCAGCGCGGTGATCTGATTCTCCTGCTTCTGCTGACCGTCGGAATACACGAAGGTCCAGCCTTCATGGCCCTCGATGGCCTTGGTCACGCTGTCGGTGTTGGCGGTACGCCAGTCGGACTCCTGGCCGATCTGGGAGAAGGCGATGGTCAGCGCGGAAGCGTTGGCCAGGCTCAGCACCAGAACCAGAGCCAAAACGACGGATAACAGTTTCTTCATGACAGAATCCTCCTTTTTTCTCTTCGACCTTTTCGGTCTCTTTAGGCTTTATTTTAACCAAATTCGTCAAAAAGAAAATGGAATCATGTTTTTCCGGCGGTAAAAATCATCCCGAATCCGGGATTTTACCTCTGCCGCGGTTGAAAATGATTTTACGTCGGTTAAATCTGATCCTCCCGCTTTGCCAGGTCCTCCGCCGTCCTGCAGGGAACCCGGAAGCTGACGGTGGTGCCCTCCGGCCCGCTTTCGATCTGCAGGCCCTCCGGCTGATTGTAATACAGCCGCAGCCGCAGGTTCACGTTCACCAGGCCGAAGCCGTTGTTTCCCGCCGGCTGGGGCGCGGGGGACGCTTCCCGCATCCGGGCCCGGACCCGCTCCAGGGTTTCCGGATCCATGCCCCGGCCCGTATCCCGGACGGAGAAGCAGAGCTCCTCTCCCTCCTTCTTCCCGGCCACCCGGATGGTGCCGCCGCCCCGCCGGTATTTGATGCCGTGATACAGGGCGTTCTCCACCAGAGGCTGCAGCAGCAGCTTCAGCACATAATAGCCGCCGATGGCGTCGTCGATGTCAATCTCATAGTTCAGGATATCGTGATACCGGGTCTTCTGGATGCTGAGATAGCCGGCGATGTGCTTCTTCTCCTGGCTGATGGGAATCCAGTCCGCGCCGCTGCTCAGGCTGATCCGGAAAAAGTCGCTCAGGGCCCGGGTCAGATGGATGACCTCCTCCTGGTCCCCCACCTCCGCCTTCCAGATAATGGCGTCCAAAGTGTTATAAAGGAAATGGGGATTGATCTGCGCCTGCAGGATCCGCAGCTCCGCCTTCTTCAGGCTCCGCTCGTCCTTCACCCGCTGGCGCATCATGTCCTCCAGGTTGTCCGCCATGATGTTGACCTGCCCGGACAGCTTCCACAGCTCCTCCACCTGGGGCAGGGGAATCCGGGCGCTCATGTCCCCCTCCGCCAGCTGGGCCGTGACGCTTTCCAGCTTGGCTACCGGCTCCCGGATGAACTGCTCCGTCCGCTTCCGGAACCGGGCCGTCAGCAGCAGCGCCAGGATCAGCAGCGCAGCCTCCAGGATGCCTCCCAGGTAGGCGCTCCGGGTAATCCCCGCCACCATCCGGCTGCCCGCCTCGATGGAGTCGGTGATGTAGTCGTTCAGCATGCTGCCCACCAGGGCCGCCACGTCCCGGATCTCCGCCAGCACCGCCTCGTTCTCCACCACCGGCGCGCCCTGCTCCAGGTTGTCCCGGACCTGATGCACATACTCCTCCAGGGTGTCCATGGTCCGGCGGGCCACCAGCAGCTCCAGCTGCTGCTCTTCCCCCGTCTGCCCCGCCACCCGGTCCATGATCCGGTCCACCTCCCGGATCCGCTCCTCCACGCCGCTGTCCTCCATGGAGGCTCTTCCGCTGACCACGGTCCAGACCGTCTCCGGGATCTCCGTCTCGATCACGGGCTTCAGGCCGGCGATGGTGCTCATCCGGGCATTGATTTCCGTATACTGGTTGGCGACGGCCACCGTCAGAATGATGGTGGCGATCACCGGCACGCCCAGCAGGATCATCAGCGTGTTCGTCATCCGGTTGATCCGGCCCACGATGCTGGGATCTCTTCTTGCTTCCTTCATGCTCAGTATCCTCTGGGCTCCAGGGCCGTCAGGTCGTCATAGTCGCTGAAGGTCCGCTCCACCGGGTGGATCTCCTTCTCCACCGCTTCCCCGGCCGCCAGCTTCAGCGCGGTCTCCATCAGCATGGCCCCCAGCTTCGGCGTGCACTCCACGATGCAGTTGATCTTTCCCTCCTTGAGGATGTCGATGGCCTCCTGGCCCCCGTCGATGGAGATCAGCAGAATGTCCTTTCCCGGCACAAACCCGGCCTTCTCGATCTCCGGCAGGGCGCCAATGGTCATTTCGTCGTTGTGGCTGAAGACCACGTCCACCTCTTCCCCGTAGCGCTCCAGCAGATCCCGCATGCACTCGGCGCCGCGGCTCCGCAGGAAATCCCCGTCCACGCTGTCCAGCACCCGCATCCGGGGATCCCCGGAAATCACCTCCATGAAGCCCTCATGCCGCTGCCGCATGGGGGTGGAATCCTCCGTGCCGCGGATCTCCACGATGTTCACCTTTTCCATCCCCAGGTCGTCGGCCTTGCGGATCAGATACTCCGCCGCCATTCTTCCCTCCTGATGGAAGTCCGCGCCGATGATGGAGGCATACAGGCTGCTGTCCTCTGTCCTGATGGCCCGGTCCACCAGCACCACCGGGATTCCGGCCTTCTTCGCCTCCGTCAGCACCGTGTCCCATCCGTCCTCCACGATGGGGGAAAAGGCGATCACGTCCACCCGGTAGGCGATGAAGCTGCGGATGGCCGCAATCTGGTTTTCCTGCTTCTGGTTGGCGTTTTTCATCATCAGGCTGATGCCGTATTTTTCCGCGTTCTCCTCGGTATCCTTCGTCTCCCCGATCCGGAAGGCGCTCTCGGATCCCAGCTGGCTGAATCCCAGCAGCAGCTTGGGCTCCGCCGCCGTTTCCTTCCGCTGGCTGCAGCCGGACAGGCCCAGGGTCATCAGCCCCGCCAGCAGCAGGGCCAGGATCTTCTTTCCTCGCATGCTCCGCTCCCTCTCATTCTTCCCGGCCGGACCGGAATTCCCCGGGGGTCATCCCCACGGTTTTCTTGAAAAGATAGCTGAAATAATGACTGTCGTTGAATCCCACCTCAAAGGCGATCTGGCTGCTGCGCTTCTCCGACCTCAGCAGCAGCTCCTTGGCCTTCTCGATCCGAAGCCAGGTCAGATACTCCGTGAAGGTTTTTCCGCTCTCCTGGGCAAAGACCGTGGAGAAGCGGCTGTTGCTCATGCCCACCGCCGCCGCCACGTCCTGCAGCATCAGGCTGCCGTCCTGAAAATGCTCGTTCAGATACATCTTCGCCCGGGCCGTCACCACCGCGGCGCCCCGTTCCCCGCTGCCCTCGCTGAAGTCCCGCACGCCCACGATTCTCGGCCCCTCCGTCTTCTCTCCGCCCAGCACGTGGCGGATATGCCGCGCGCTGCGCAGGCTGCGGAGAATCTCCTCCGGCTTTTCCACGATCTCCCCGATGCTGATCCGGATGCCGGTGCAGCCGGCCTTCTCCAGCTCCAGCAGGATGGAGTTGCCGAAGGCGTAGGCCCGGTCCTCCGTGTCCTCCTCGCTGTCCCCCAGCACCAGCATGCGGCCGCCGGTCCGGTTGGCGGAGACGTGCACGATGCCGCCGCTGCTCTCCGCCAGCTCCCGCAGGATCCGGAACCCCTCGTCGATGGGGCTGAAGGCCGCGTCGATCACCGCGTAGCGGGAGGCGGCGATGTTCACCCCCATGCCCCGCAGCTGCTCCACCACGCCCCGGATGTCCTCCTCCCGGGTGTCCTCCTGATACAGGGCGTCCAGCAGCCTTTCCTTCACAAAGGTGACGTCGGGGGTCATCCTCCGGGCCGTCCGGTTTCCCCGCTCCGCCCGCATGCTCTCCGTCACCCGGTCCAAAGCCTGCTTCAGCTCCTCCGCCGTCACCGGCTTGAGCATGTATTCCTTGACCCCCAGCTGGATTCCCTGCCGGGCGTAGTCGAATTCATCGTAGCCGCTCAGGATGATGATCCCGATCCAGGGCATCTGGCTGCGCACCGCCCGGCACAGGGCCATTCCGTCCATGAAGGGCATCCGGATATCCGTGATCAGAATGTCCGGCTGCATGTCCCGGATCATGGGAATAGCCATCTCCCCGTCCGGCGCCTCCCCCACCAGCACGTATTCCGTCTTTTCCCAGGGGAAGGAGGTCCGGATTCCCTCCCGGATCACAATCTCATCGTCCACCAGAAAAACCTTGATCATACCGGTCCTTTCCGGATCTCTCCGGGCTTCGGCCTGCCCGCTTTCCGGCAGGCCCCCCCGGAATCCGACTCCTTATTGCTGGATGCTTCTTCTTCCGTATTTCGCCGCGTCTCCCCTTTTTCCTGCCTGCCCCGCCCGAAGGCGTCCCCCGCCCGGAATTCCGGCCGATTCCTTCCGGTTTCTTTCCGTCCGGCTTTCTGGACAGCCTCCGGCAATCATGCTATAATTGTCCCCGTCCGCGGGCGGGAGCGCCCGCGGCCTTCGGTTCAAATTCTCTCTCCGGAGGCCTTTCATATTATGCTGAGCAAAAGCGTTTTGCTGGATAAAATCAAGGAAGCGGCCGCTTCCGTCTTTCCCATTGTCACCCTGGTGGCCGTGCTGTGCCTGCTTTGGGTCCCGATGCAGAATGATCTGATGCTTTCCTTCCTCATCGGGGCGTTTTTCCTGATCATCGGCATGGGGCTCTTTTCCGTGGGCGCGGAGTTGTCCATGACTCAGATCGGGACTCACATCGGCGCCCGGCTGACCCGCTCCCGCAGCATGCCCCTGATTCTGACCGCCGGCCTGCTGCTGGGCATCGCCGTCACCGCCGCGGAGCCGGATCTGCAGGTCCTTTCCCGCAACGTGCCGGAAATCGACACCCTGGTGCTGATCCTGGTGGTCTCCCTGGGGGTCGGCATCTTCCTGATGCTGAGCCTGCTGCGCATTCTCAAGGCCTTTCCCCTGCGGTGGATGCTGCTGGGTTTCTATGGGCTCATCTTTCTGCTCAGCTTCTTCTCCGATCCGAATTTCATGTCCGTCGCCTTCGATTCCGGCGGCGTGACCACCGGGCCCATGACCGTTCCCTTCATCATGGCGCTGGGGCTGGGCGTCTCCTCCGCCCGCAGCGACGAGCGGGCGCAGCAGGACAGCTTCGGCCTGGTGGGCCTGTGCTCCATCGGCCCCGTCCTGGCTGTGATCCTGCTGGGCTTTCTCTATGACGGCGCCTCCACCTCCGCCGCCCAGGAGATTTCCGGCTATGCCCATACGGTGGAGCTGGGCCGGAACTATCTGGCCGAGCTGCCGGAGAGCCTGAAGGAGATCGGGGTGGCCCTGCTGCCCATCCTGCTGATCTTCCTGGCCTTCCAGCTTTTCTCCCTGCATCTCGGGTCCAGGCCCCTGCTGCGGATTCTCTTCGGCCTGCTGCTGACGCTGGCCGGCCTGGTGCTCTTCCTGACCGGGGTCAACGTGGGCTTCTCCTCCCTGGGCTATCTGCTGGGCAAGCAGCTGGCGGATCCCCGGTGGCGCTTCCTGGTGATTCCCATCAGCATGGTCATGGGCTGGTTCATCATCAACGCTGAGCCCGCCGTCCACGTGCTGAACAAGCAGGTGGAGGAGCTGAGCGCCGGCGCCATCTCCTCCCGGGCCATGGGGCTCAGCCTCTCCGTCGCCGTCTCCGCCGCCATGGGGCTCAGCATGCTCCGGGCGCTGACGGGCATCCCCATCCTCTGGATCCTGGTTCCCGGCTATGCCCTGGCCCTGGTGCTGACTCTCTTCGTGCCCAATACCTTCACCGCCATCGCCTTTGACTCCGGCGGCGTGGCCAGCGGCCCCCTGACGGCGGCTTTCATGCTGCCCTTCGCCATGGGCGTGGTGACCGCCCGGGGCGGCAACGTGATGACCGACGCCTTCGGCCTGGTGGCCCTGGTGGCCATGATGCCCCTGATCACCGTGCAGATCATGGGGCTGATCGCCTCCCTGGCCTCCCGCCACCGCGCGCTCCGGGCCCCCGAGCCGCTGCCGGATGAGTATGAGGTGATCGAGCTGTGGGAAGGAGTCTGAAATGGAGCTGAATTACGTGATCGCGATCCTGGACCGGGATCGCAGGGAGCAGATGGAAAAGCTCTGCGAGTCCCTGGGCATCCGCCTTTTCCTGACCATGCTGGGGGCGGGAACCGCCACCGCGGAGCACCTGCGGCTGCGGAGCCTGACCCCCACGGAAAAGGCGGTGGTCGGCGCTGTGGCGGACCGGGAAGCCACCCGAAAGCTGATCCGCCTGGCGAAGGAAAAGCTATACATTGACATTCCGGGAAACGGCATCATGATTTCCGTTCCCATCAAGAGCGTAGGAGGGAGAAGCACCTTGGCATACATGACGGATCAGAAGCCCGAGGCCGGCGGAAAGCCGGAGCTGAATTTCCGGTATGAACTGATTTACGTGATCCTGAACGAGGGTCATTCCGACGAGGTCATGGACGCCGCCCGCCCCGCCGGCGCCGCGGGGGGCACCGTCCTCACCGCCAAGGGCACCGGCGTGAAGCAGACGGAGAAGTTCCAGGGCCTGTCCCTGGCCAGCGAGAAGGAGGTCATCCTGATCGTCGCCAAATCCTCCCGCAAGGGGGAGATCATGCGGGCCATCATGGAAAAAGCCGGCCTGCAGACCAAGGCGGGGGCCATCTGCTTCTCCCTGCCCGTCACCGAGATCGCCGGCCTCCGCCGCCTCGATGAAGAAGAGGAAGAGCCGGCCCGGGAAGGGGAAAGCCTTCCCGGCTGAGCCGGGTCCGGTCCTTCCTCCGCAGATTTCCGGAGGAAGCCTCCCCCGCAATCCGTCCCCCCGGATCTGAAAATCCCCCGGCTTTCGCCGGGGGATTTTCCGTGTCCGTTTTGGAGGGAGGGCCCTGCCCTCCCGGGATTATTCCTCCTCGTTGAAGATCATCAGATCCTGCGCCAGCTGGGCCCGGGTCATGGTTTCCGTTTCCCGTCCCGCGCCGATGCCCGGCAGCGGCATCTGCACCGCCGCGCCGAAGGCGCTCATGATCTGGTCCCGCAGCCCGAAGGTCAGCGCCGAATCCGCCGCGACGCCCTCCGGCACCAGGCCAATCTGGGCAAAGGTGGCCATGGCCTCCTCCGTCGCGTTGGGGGCTCCGCCGACCAGCACATACAGCGCGGCGTACAGGTCTCCCGCCGTGGCCGCCTCGTCCGGGCTGAAGGTGTTCTCCCCGGTCAGGGCCATCAGGCCGTTCTCATAGGCGAAGCGGATGGCTTCATAGTCCTCCCGGTCCTCCCCGGCGTCCGCCAGGGTCACATCTCCCGCGTCCACCGCGGAGAAGGGATTCAGCACCGCCTCATAGAGATCCGCGTTGGCCTGCACGGCGCCGGCCCCGGCCGCGGTGCCCTTGTAGCCTTTTTCCCACAGAGTCCGGAACAGCTCCGCGGATGCCCGGACGCTCTCCGGGGTCACCTGCTTCATCTCCCGCATCCGCTTCAGGGTCTCGTCCGCTTCCTTTCCCTTCAGGATGCGCTCCAGCTCCGCCACGGCCCCCGTCAGCTCTCCCTGGGGCTTGGCCAGGGCGGAATAGCTGCTCATGATGTATCCGTCCAGCTCCTCCCGGCTGATCTCCAGGGCTGCGATCTGGTCCGGCAGGGTCCGGTAGACCTCAAAGGTCTCCTTCACGTTGGGGTCCCGGTAGCTCACCAGGTACAGTCCCCGGTCCTCATACGGGGAGCAGATGGGCGTATAGACCCCCATCCGGTCCCGCAGGGTGGGCACCAGGATCTTGTCGGCCACGATGCCGCAGATCACGTCCAGCCCGCCGTCGGCCGAGGTCCCCAGGGTGCCGAAGTCCGCCGCCAGGGTGTTGAACCCGATGTTGGAATCCACGATGATGCCTTCGGCCGCCGCGGGCTCCGGCAGCTCCAGCGCCGGGATCTCCCGCACCTCATCGTCCAGCTCCGCCAGGAAGGCGTCCGCCAGGGGCCGGTTCACTTCGATGCTCGTCTCGTTTCCCGCAAAGCCCGCCACGGCGCCGGAGCGGTTATGGAAGAACCGCTGAATTCCCGCCAGCCTTTCCGCCACGGCCTCCGGCGCTTCCGCCATCTGCTTCTCCAGCCCCTCCAGGAAAGCGTAATATGCCGTAAAGTTCAGATAGTCGTAGTACCGGTTCTCCATATTCCCCCGTCCGAGAGCCCGGAACAGGTTCATCTGGTAGGGAGCGCTGTTGATCTGGCTGCGGGCCGCCGCCTTCTGGGCGCTGATCTGCTCCGCCAGCCTGGCCGTATCCGCGAAGGAGGTGTGGAACAGCAGTTCCTTCACCAGCTCATAGCCCTTCTCCAGATCCTCGTCCAGGGCGATCCACTGGGCCACCAGATAGGGCTGCACCTCGCTGCTGTCCGCGCCGGGATAGACGCCAACGCCTAGCACGCCGCCATTGAGGTAGCGGCTCATCAGCACGCTCAGCTCCTCCCGGGTATGGGCGTCCGTGTCCATTTTGCCCAGCAGCCGGGTGAACAGCCGCAGGTAGTGAATATCCTCCTGAGGCAGCGCCCGGGCGTCCAGGAAGAGCTCCACCTCTCCCACGCCGTCCACGCCGGCCTTCACCTCGATGCGCCTTGCGCCGTCCTCGCCCGTCCGGTCGGAGCTCTCATAGCTCCGTACCTCCTCGGGCAGGCCGGCGATGGTCAGCGCCTGCAGGGAGGCGATCATCGCCGCGTTGTCTTCCTCCTCCGGCTCCGCGTGGGTTTCCGCGATCACCGTCTGGATTTCCTCCTCCGTCATGGCAGCCTTGACCGCAGCCAGCTTCTCCGCCAGGGCCGCGTCCTGCTTCTCCTTCTCGCCCGGGGCGGGATAGGTGGTGGTCAGGGTATACAGCTCCGGATCCGTCAGCCAGTCCTTCGCCGCCTGCTGCAGCAGCCCCTGCTGGTTCTCCTCCGGGATGTGCCCGGCGCTTTCCACGCTGTCCACATATCCGAAGGGGCGGCCCGTCACCGCATAGTCATAGGCCAGGCTGGTCAGCAGGGTTCCCACCGGGTCCGCCCCCTCCGACGCCAGCCGGTTTTCCAGGTCGATGGCGGTGGCCAGCGCCTCCACCAGGGTCTCGTCAAAGCCCTTCTCCGCAATGTCCTTCAGGGTGTCGTTCACCACGCTCCGGAAGGTTTCCGCATCCTCCCGGTTCACGTTCTGGATCACGGCCACCACCGCGTCATCCGGCGCGGCCACCTCCCGGCCCATGGAGAAGACGCCCGTGGGCAGGGCCTTCTTCAGGTTCTGGGTCAGAGGGGAGCCCTGGCTGTTCAGCAGCTGGCACAGGTGATCCACCAGCATCTCCGCCTCCGGATTGTCCCGCAGCCCCGGCAGCACGATGTAATAGTAAACCGCGCTCTGGTTGGAAGTATCGGTTCCCTGCGCCACGGGATAGGGAACCTCGGAGATCACCGGAGCTTCAATCCGCCGGTACTCCGTCTCCTCCCGGGAGATCTCCTGCCGGCCATAGTCCGTGAAGGCCTCATCCAGCAGCTTCAGAAAGTCGCTGTAATGCTCAAAGGAGCCATAGAGCAGCGCCAGGCAGTTGGAGGGGGCATAGTAGTGGTCATGATAGGCCTTCAGGTCCTCCCAGCTCATTTCCGTGATGTGCTCCGGAATGCCGCCGTAGTTGTAGGAGATGGCGGCGCCGGGGAAGGTGACCCGGTTGGCGTTGTCCAGGGCGCTCCGCTCCAGGGTCAGGGCTCCGGTCATCTCCGAATACACGGTGCCCTCCAGCGTCAGGGGGCTGTCCGCGTCCTCCATCTCATAGTGCCAGGCCTGGGTCCGGTAGATGCTTTCATCCGTCATGATGTTGGGATGCAGGCAGCTGTCCGTATACCAGTCCGCCAGCTTCAGCAGCTGCGCCTCCGACAGGGAGGCCACGGGGTAGCAGGTCATGGCGTCGGTGGTATAGGCGTTGATATAGGTGTTGTAGGTCTGATACATCATGTTGAACAGCAGCGTCTTGGAAGGATACTTCTCGCTTCCGTAGAGCGTCGCGTGCTCAAACACGTGGGGCAGGCCCATATCGTTCAGGGGCCGGGTCAGAAAGGTCAGCTGAAAGGCCCGGTTGGTGTCGTCATTAGCCGCGTAGATCAGCTTCGCCCCGGTCTCCTGATGCTCGAACAGCGTCAGCGTGGCGCCCCAGGCGCCGAATTCCCGGATCTCCTTCGCCTCAAAGCCGTGTATCACATCCCCGACCCGGGGCAGGCTCTCCGCCTTCTCCCCGCTTTCCCCCAGGGCCGCGGGAACGCAGCCCATCAGGCAGATCGCCAGGATCGCCGCAAGCAGTCTTCTCATCCGTTCCGTCTCCTTTATCCGCTTTTTCGAAGCCGGAAAATCCCGGCCCCATTGGCGCCTATTATATCCCTTTCTCCCGGATCCGGCAACTGTCTCCGGGAAGCCGCCTCCCGCAGTCTGCGGGTGGGCGTTTTAAAAGGCGGAGCCGGGAACATGCTCCCGGCTCCGCCCTGCATATGCTTCTTTCCGTTTATGCCTCGGTGAACAGCGGCGTGGAATAATACCGGTCCCCGCTGTCCGGCAGCAGGGCCACGATCACCTTGCCCCGGTTCTCCGGCCGTT
>CAZRLU010000060.1:0-4849 GCA_964600995.1 uncultured Oscillospiraceae bacterium
CTTTTTCTGTGAATCGCCAACTTTGCATTTTTCGTTTCATATCATTGCGCGGGGGTGAATACCGGCATGAAGAATGGGCGCATAGCCATTCATCAGACTGATATGTATTATGTGTGCTTCGGACATGGCAGCAAAAACCTGGTCGTTCTTCCCGGATTATCAGACGGGCTTGCAACGGTAAAAGGAAAAGCGTTATTCCTGAAGGCGCCTTTTAAAAGGTTCCTGACGGAATACACCGTTTATATGTTCAGCCGGAAAAATGACATGCCGGAAGGGTATACAATCAGGCAAATGGCGGAGGACCAGGCGCTGGCGATGAAGAAACTTGGCATAGGGAAGGCTGCGGTGCTTGGTGTATCCCAGGGCGGTATGGTCGCCCAGTATCTGGCGATCGATTACCCGGAAATGGTGGAGAAACTGATTCTCGCGGTGACCGCACCGAATGCAAACGAGGTTGCAACAGACGTGGTTGGGGCCTGGATTGAGATGGCAAAGCAGGGAGACCATGTCCGCCTGATGACGGACACCGCTGAGAAAATGTATTCAAAGCCTTACCTGGAAAAGAACAGAAAGCTGTTTCCGCTTATGGCGCGCTTCACAAAGCCGAAAAGCTATGAGCGCTTTTTCAGGAATGCTTCTGCGATTCTGGGATTTGATGCCCGCGAAGAATTGCCAAAGATAGGCTGCCCGACACTGATTATTGCCGGAGGGGATGATCACATAGTGGGAAATGAAGCTCCTTATGTGATCAACAGGAGCATACCGGGCAGTGAGCTCTGTATTTATCAGGGTCTCGGCCATGGCGCTTATGAAGAAGCAAAGGACTTCTATGACAGGATATACAGATTCTGTTCCCGGGAACAACCTTGAATGCAATTGAACGACCGGCCAATTGGGATTCACGAGGGTCAGCGAAGGGAGTAAAAGTGCTGGCGATTGATCAAAGTCACCAGGGTGCGATCCTGCACAAAAAACTACTGTAAAGGAGAAACGCCATGTTCATAGACCTTTCGGGAATATGGCAATGCGAAATCCCCGGCCGGTGCGCTCCTCTGCGCCTGCCGGGGACTTTGGATGAAAACGGCATCGGCTTTCCGGACGATCCGAGCAGGCAGTGGAAAGCGGATGAGGTGCGCCGCATTGGGCTTTACCGGGATGGCGACCCCATTGTGACAAGGCTTACAAGAAAGCATACATTTGAAGGCGAAGCGATCATTTCCCGCATGGTGGATTGGGATATGCCGGAGGGACAGCGCGTCTTTGTGGATGTGGAGCGGGCCCGGCAGCTTCGGCTGCAGGTGAACGGGCAGGAAGCGCCCCTGCATGAGCCCGCCGGTCTTTCCACCCCATACTGTTTTGAGATAACGGGCCTGGCCACCGGCCATGATCAGTTTGTGTTCCGGCTGGACAACAGCTATCCCGGCTGGCCCCGGGACGCCATCATCTATTCCTCTGCCGCTTCAGACGAGACCCAGACCAACTGGAGCGGTTTGCTGGGGTATGTGCGCCTGCGCACGGAACAGCAGACCTTCATTTCCCACGTGCGCGTCTATCCGCATGGGCAGATGCTGGATACGTGCGTGGAGCTGGACAGCACTTGTCCCTGGCATGGAATCCTCCATGTTTCCTCCGGTGCGCTGGAGAACACGGCATCCCTCCCTGTGAATATTCATCCCGGAAAGCACGAAATCCGGTTCCGCTGCCTGACGGTGAAACCTGAAGCACTGAAATGGGATACAGAGGAGGGCAACCTGCATGTTTTAACCGTATCCGGGCCCGGATCAGAGACCTGCTCCGCATCCTTCGGCCTGCGGGATTTCAGTGCGGAACATGGGCGCTTTACCTTGAACGGCCGCCGGGTTTTCCTGCGGGGCGAAGCCAACTGCGCCGTATTCCCGGAAACAGGCTATCCGCCCATGGATTCGGATGCCTGGAAGGAAATCCTGCTGAAGTTTCGCGCTTACGGAGTCAACTGCATGCGTTTCCACAGCCATTGCCCGCCTGAGGCGGCGTTTGTGGCGGCGGATGAACTGGGGATGCTGATGCAGCCGGAATTGTCCCATTGGGACCCGGAGCACGCCTTCGCTTCCGAGGAAGCGCGGCGGTATTATGAGACGGAACTGCGGGCCATCCTGCGGCACCTGGCGAATCATCCTTCTTTCGTGATGCTGACCTTCGGCAACGAGCTGCAGGCCGATGCGGCGGGGCATGCCTTCATGGACTCGCTGCTAAGCAAAGCCCGGGAGTATGATTCCACCCGCCTGTATGCCAATGGCTCAAATGTTCATTATGGAGCAACCGGGGCAGACCCTGCCAGCGACTTCCACACCGCCATGACGTATTATGATCATGAGATGCGGGCTACCTGCGATGGTCCCAAGGGCTGGCTGAACCAGGAATATCCCAATGCGCGGCACGATTACCAGACCGCTGTGAAAGCAATCCGGGAAAAGACCGATCAGCCCGTGCTTTCCTTTGAAGCCGGGCAGTATGAGGTGCTGCCGGACTTTGCTGAAATCCATCAATATCACGGCGTTACCCTTCCGGAAAACCTGAAGCACATTCAAAGGATGGTCCGGGAAAAGGGGCTGGAAGATGACTGGCAGCGCATGACGGAGGCCACCGGCGAAAGTGCGCTTTTATGCTACCGGGCCGAGGTGGAAGCTGCGCTGCGAACGGAAGGGTACAGCGGCATTTCCCTGCTGGGGCTCCAGGATTTTCCCGGCCAGGGAACGGCGCTGGTGGGCATGATGAACGCTCACCTGCAACCCAAGCCCCATGCCTTCGCCCGGCCGGAGCGCTTCAGCGCCTTTTTCCGGGATGCGCTGCCCCTGGTGCTCCTGGAAAAATATACCTACAACACAGGCGAAACGCTGACTGCCCAGGTAAAGATGGCGAATTACGGAAAGCTCGATCTGTCCGGCAGTCCGGCCTGGGAGCTGCGGGGAGAGGCTTTTGAACGATCCGGTATACTGCCTGACACCGCTGCCCCCGCCGGCTGTTTGACGGACCTGGGGGAAATCTGCGTTCCTCTGAACAGCGCAGCGAAACCGCAGAAGCTGACGCTGACCGTTTCCTTCTGCGGCGAAAAAAATGTCTATCCGATCTGGGTGTATCCTGATGCGCGGCCTGTCTGCCCGGACGGCGTCTATGAATGTCGAAGCTTTGACGAAAAGGCGGAGAAAACGCTGCAAAACGGCGGCAGCGTGTATCTGTCTCCGGACAGTACAGAAGAGGCGCTGCCGCATTCCATTCAGGCCCAATTCAGCCCCGATTTCTGGTCGGTATGCACCTTTCCGCAGCAGGCGGGCGGCATGGGACAGCTGATCGACGTAAATCACCCGATTTTCCGAAGCTTTCCCACCGAAGCCTATAACACCTGGCAATGGTGGCCCATGGCGACCCAACGGGCTATGATATTGCCAGAAAGAACGGACTGCATCATCGCCGAAATGGATTCATACGCATTCCTGCGCCCCATGGCGAAGCTGTTTGAATGCAGGTGCGGCAACGGGAAACTGCTGGTGTCCTCCCTTGGCCTCCACCATCTATTAAAATACCCCGAAGCCCGGGCGCTGCAGCAGGCTGTCTATGATTATCTCGGATCGCGCCATTTCGCACCGACGCAGGAATTATCCGGAACCTGGATCAAAGCGCTGTTCCGTACAGATCAAGAGGGATTCACATGATCTCATCCTATCCATGATCCCCTTGCGCTTTCAGCGCCCGGAGGCTCAGAAACGGATGTCCGGGGGAAAGCGTATTATTTCAATTTCTCTTGCCGGCGCGTGAGCGTAATGAATGATCTTTGGATGCCGGATCGAAATCTTTTTCCAGTCCTCCGCCAGCGGCGCATGATCAGTATAGGCTTCCATATATTCAGGAGGCTCAAGGTCCCCGACGAAACAGCTGCCGTCATCCAGAATCAGGGAAACGCTGTCCGCGCTGTGACTTGGAGTCCGGATGATTTCGCCTTCGATTCTAAGCCCCTTCAGGAACGATCTGCTTCCGTCCGCGGAAAGGATCAGCGCTTTCGCGGGATCGACAGGAATATACTCCCGTTTTTCCCGGAGAAAGATATAGTCCGGAGCGTGAACCGCCTCCACCTGTGCATCCATCAGCAGCAGCTGAACGCCCTGTGCCTGAAGCTGACCGATCAGACCGCAGTGATCAGGATGATAGTGGGTGGCCAGGACACAGCTGATCTGATTCAGCCGGATTCCGTATGCCTTCAGCGCGCGATAAAAGCCCGGCATGGAGCCGGCATAGTCCGTATCCAGAAGGAGGTTTCCTGCGGATCCCATGACCAAAAACGTATAGGTATTGCCATATCTCAGCGTCCGGATCTCCATGATTTCCTCCTTGAAATGCAAGCACAGAATATCATGATATTCATTATAACCATTGGTGCAAATTCCGGCAAGAAGCTGTCCGCGGATGGCCCGAAAGGACGGCGCCGGAGTAAATATTGATGGCAGCAACCGCAGCCAGCACGGAGAGCTTCCGGAGGCGGACGGCCTGCCTCTGCAGGACAGGATTGATTCATACAGTAAAAAAACAGCAGAGATGTGCCTTTCCTTCGAAAAATAGGATATAATGGATTATTCTGAGTGAGGTCTGAATGATCCGCGGGCGGGATGATATCCCGCCTTTCCGCACACGGCAGAAAGGGAAGGAATGAACGGATGCGTCTGACTGATCTGATGACGGAAAACAAGGTCCGGATTTCCTGCGAGGTATTTCCTCCGAAGAAGTTCGAAGGACTGCAGGAGGTCCGGCGGGTGACGGGGGAGATCGCGGGGCTGCACCCTTCGTTTATCTCCGTGACCTACGGCGCGGCCGGCACGAC
>CAZRLU010000060.1:4949-10437 GCA_964600995.1 uncultured Oscillospiraceae bacterium
CATACCCAGGGCGACTTCTGCGTCGGGGCCGCCTGCTATCCGGAGAAGCATCCGGAATCCCTTTCCAGAGCAGCGGACATGGACTATCTGAAGCGCAAGGTGGACGCCGGGGTCAGCTTCCTGACGACCCAGATGTTCTTTGACAACGGGCTTTTATACAACTTCCTATACCGGATGGAACGGGCGGGGATTCATCTTCCCGTCTGCGCGGGCATCATGCCGATCTGCGACGCGAGGCAGGTTGAGCGGGTGATCCGGCTGTCCGGATCCATCATGCCGCCCAGGTTTGCGGCCATCGCGGACCGCTTTGCGGACCAGCCGGCGGCGATGACCCAGGCGGGTATCGCTTTCGCGACGGAGCAGATCGTGGATCTGGTGGCCAACGGCGTCAACCGCATTCATCTGTACACGATGAACAAGCCGTGGATTGCCCGCAGGATCTTTGACAATCTGTCGGATGTGATCGGAACGTGAGAAAAGGAAGCCGGAGCGGGGCAGGACGAAAGGAAACGCGATGAACAGAGAAGAGCTGACGCATTACAGCCGGTGCCTGGACCGGGAAATGCATATCATGATTTACGGACAGGGAGGAATCCCGTTCCTTTGCTTTCCGACGCAGGATTCCATGTGCCATAACTATGAAGAGTTCGGCATGATTCATCACCTGGCGGATCTGATCGAGGAAGGCAGGATCCAGCTGTTTGTGGTGGATACGGTGGACCGGGAAAGCTGGTCTCCGAAGGAGGGGGACAAGGAATACCGCGCCGCCAGGCAGGAGCAGTATTTCCACTATATCACGGATGAGGTGACTCCGCTGATCCGGTCCCGGAATCCCCGGACGCCGGCGGTGACCGGTTTCTCCATGGGCGCGGATCACGCGGTGATCACGTTCCTGCGCCGGCCGGATCTCTTCCGGGGCGTGATCGCCCTGTCCGGCGTCTACGACGCGGACTATTTCTTCGACGGATGGATGAATCCGACCCTGTATGACAATTCCCCGGAGCGGTTTCTTCCCAACATGCCCGCGGATCATCCCTGGATCGGGATGTACAACGAACGGAAAATCATCCTGTGCTGCGGCCAGGGAGCCTGGGAGGAGGACGGGGTGCGCACGCTCCGGAACCTGGAGCGGATCTTCCGGGAAAAGGGGATCGAAGCCTGGTGTGATTTCTGGGGGCCTGACGTGAATCACGACTGGCCCTGGTGGTTCCGGCAGATGCGGTATTTCCTGCCGTTCATGATCAATGAGGAAAGGACCTGATGGCGATGAATTTTGTTTTTGTTTCTCCGCATTTTCCCCATACCTACTGGCAGTTCTGCGACCGGCTGCACCGGAACGGGATCAACGTGCTGGGCATCGGGGACGCCCCGTATGACAGCCTGGAGGCACCCTTGAAGGCCGCGCTGACGGAGTATTACCGGGTGGACAATCTGGAGGACTACGATCAGGTATACCGGGCGGTGGCCTTCTTTGCCTTTAAGTACGGCCGGATCGACTGGGTGGAATCCATGAATGAGTACTGGCTGGAGCAGGACGCCCGGCTGCGGACGGATTTCAATATCACCACCGGCATCCGGTCGGACCGGATCGGCTTCATCAAGGAAAAGAGCCTGATGAAGAAGCTGTATCTGGAGGCCGGCATCCCCACGGCCCGGCAGCATGTGGTTTCGGACCGGGAGGCGGGGAAAGCCTTCCTTCGGCAGGTGGGGTATCCCGTGATCGTCAAGCCGGACGTGGGGGTCGGGGCAACGCACACCTGGAAGCTGGAGAACGAAGGGGATCTGGAGGCGTTCTACGACCATCTGCCGGCGGTTCCCTATGTGATGGAGGAATTCATCCAGGGAGAGATCTGCTCCTATGACGCGATCCTGGATTCAAAATGCGAGCCGCTCTTCGAGAGCATGACGGTGTGGCCCCCGGTGATGGATATCGTCAACAAGGATCTGGACCTGATGTACTATACCTGCCCGGAGGTTCCGGAGAAGCTGCGGGCGCTGGGCCGGAAAACGGTGAAGGCCTTCGAGGTGGACCGCCGGTTTGTGCATCTGGAGTTCTTCCGGCTGACGAAGGCCCGCAAAGGCCTCGGAGAGATCGGGGATTTCGTGGCCCTGGAGGTGAACATGCGCCCGGCGGGCGGCTATACGCCGGACATGATGGACTTTGCCCACTCCACGGACGTATATCAGATCTATGCGGACATGGTGGCTTTTGACGCCCGGATGGTGCCGGAATCCGGGGAGCATTTCTACTGCGTTTATGCCAGCCGGAAGGACGGGCACACCTACGGCCGGACCCATGAGGAGATCATGGCCCGGTACGGAGACCGGATGATGATGCAGGAGGAGATGCCTCCGATGAACTGGCCGCAGATGGGGCGGTATATGTACACCGCGCGGCTGAATACCTTTGAGGAAGCGCAGGCCTTCATTGAATGGGTTCAGGGGGCGTGAAGCAAAAGGAAGTATCTCGTCCGTGGCGAAAATAACAGGCATGGCCTTGAAAACGGGCGGAAGGATTATGTTCAGAAGGAGCGCTGAAGCGCATGCTGCAGGAAAAAATGGCGGAGGAAGCCGTCGCCTATATCCGGACGCTGTTTCAGGGAAACAGCGACGGGCATGATTTCGATCACTCCATGCGGGTTTACCGGAACGCGATGCAGATCGCGGAAACCGAGCCCGGCTGCGACAAAACTGTCGTGGCTCTGGGAGCGCTGCTGCATGACGCGGATGATTCCAAGCTCTTTACGACGGAGGACAACGCCCATGCAAGGGCCTTCCTGCGGGAACAGGGGGCGGACGAGGAGGAAACGGAGCGGATCTGCCGGGTGATCAATGCAGTCTCCTTCAGCAAGAACCGGGGCAGAATCCCGGATACGACGGAGGGCCGGATCGTGCAGGACGCGGACCGGCTGGACGCCATCGGCGCAATCGGTATCGCCCGTACTTTCGCCTACAGCGGAAAGCACGGGCGGGCCCTGGATTCCTCCATCGATCATTTTTATGAGAAGCTGCTTCGCCTGAAGGATATGATGAACACAGAGGAAGCCAAAGCTATGGCGGAAAGCCGCCACGCGTTTCTGGAAAGCTTCCTGCGGGAATGGAACCTGGAGACCGGAACGAAGGATCCGGATGGGAATCCCTGAGAAAGGGCCCTGAAAAATGAAAAGCAGACCGCGGTACAGGCCTGCTTTCTTCCGGACGCCAGGGGGGAATCATGCCTCCGGCGCGCCGCGGTCCAGCATGAAGGTCGCGGCCTCATCCGCCACGTGGATGAGCCAGGCCAGGGGAGAATAATGGAAGGAGTCGCCGATGCTGATGGTGCTGTCATTGCCCCGGGAGAAGCCCATGTGGCAGTTGATGGCAATGGCCTCCTCATCCCGGATATCTTTCAGGTATTTTGAAAGGACATAGACGCTTTTGGAACCGTGACCGCCGAAGGGAAGCTGCTCCTCCACGGCGAAATAGCTGCTGCGCCCGTTCGTTTTCACCTTATAGAAATTGGCCTTGCACAGGTCATGGAACAGGGCGGAAACGGCCAGAGACTCCATGAACTGATCCCGGCCGTAAGGACGGTTCAGCACCAGGTACCGCCGCCGGATTTCCTCGCGATACAGGGCTTCCAGCCGGACCGCCATTTCATAGACGTCGATGGCATGCTCACAGAGACCGCCGGTATAGTTTCCGTGGTATTTCGTGCTGGCCGGAGCGATGAAGAAATCGCAGTCGTCGCCCGTGAGCCAGTCCCGCAGCGCGTCCTTTCCCTCCCGGTCGCCGATCTCCGTGTCAAAGATCCTGAGGAATTTGTCCCGCTGCATTTCCAGATCAAATGAATCCATTCTGTCCCTCCGACTTGGTTGATTGAATCCCGAAGCTACGGATCCATCATAACATATTCCTGTCCGAAAAGACAGAGGAAGAATGCGGATAAAAGATGAGGAGGAGATTCCGAAGTGAAACTCAGGAGGATCGGTGTGTTCATTTTGCTGTGGCTGATTCCGGCGATGGCGCTGGCCGGGGCGGCCGGGGGAACGCAGCCCATGATCGAGCGGGCTGTGGTATCCTTCGCGAGAGACGGGGAAAGAGATGCGCAGGCCCTGGCAGAGCTGACCTCGCTGGATCCGGCGATGGGAAAAAAGTGGGAACGCATTATGGATCTTTGGGAGGCGCCGGTGACGGTCCGCGAGGAGCTCCCGGACGGCCTGCCGGAGGATGACTCACTGTGCCTGGTAGCCCTCGGCTTTCAGCTGAACCGGGACGGAACAATGCGGGAAGAGCTGGTGGAACGGCTGAAGGTGGTGCTGGCGGCATCTGAAAAATACCCGCAGGCGGTCATTGCCTGCACGGGCGGACCGACGGCGGCGGGAGATCCGACGGCCACCGAGGCGGGAAGGATGGCGGAGTGGCTGGAATCCCAGGGGGTGGACGCCTCCCGCCTGATTGTGGAGGACCGGTCCCTGACAACGGCCCAGAACGCGATCTACACCTTTGATCTGCTGACGGCGAAGTATCCGAGAGTCCGGCAGATTGCGATCATCTCCAGCGATTACCATATCGCCACGGGGGTTTTGCTGTTCGGCGCGGAGGCGATCCTGCGGGAAAGCAGCATTGAGGTCGTCAGCAACGCCGCCTGGCAGGCGCCCAGCGGTACCCTGTCCGCCATGTTCCAGGCGGGAGCGCTGATCGAGCTCTCCGAGGATGTGGAAACTGCCTATGAGATCTACTACGACACCTATGATATCCATGACCTGCCGCCGCTGCCGGAGGGCGACTGAGGGCAGACAGGGGCATAAAAAAACGCGCCGGACCGGCCGGCGCGATGAGTGTCCGGAGGGAATCTCTCTCCGGACATCCGGTTTTTATCAAGCCATGAAACGCATGGCGAACATGCCGATGACGCCCAGCACCATCATTCCGCCCATCATCATGAACACGATTTTAAAGCCGTTTTTCTGCTCCTCAATCCGTTCCTTGCGCTTCTCCGCACGGATTTCAGCAGCATGGTCGCGGTTGAAGCGCTGCTGCTCCGCGCGCTGGCTGAGGAGGCTCTTGGCGATGCCGGAAATGGCAGAGGCCATGTTCTGGGGCTCCTCCTCGTGCAGTTCAATCTCCTGCCCGCAGTAGGGGCAATACTTCAGCATCCGGGAATTATCAATGACCAGGTTCGCTCCGCAATTTACGCACTTCATGATTCAGATCTCCTTTTTCTTTCTCATTTCTTTCCCGTGCTTTCCGGGAAGTATTGCCTTGCTTGGTTTCCTTCGTTTGATGTTGGGATTCATCCGCGGGCTTTCAATCTGCCGCAGGATCAATTCCACCATTAGATACGGTGACCTGGAAGGGGATGGCAGTTTGAGAGATGAATTTCCTGACCCTTTTTTGAAGCTTTTCCGGACCGCCTCCGGAAGCCGGGCGGACAGGCCGGAAACAGAAGCAGGACGCAGGGAAAAGTCCCCGCAGGCTTTTGGTGCCGGAGCTTGAAACGGGAACG
>CAZRLU010000061.1:0-7828 GCA_964600995.1 uncultured Oscillospiraceae bacterium
GGCCGAAGCCCCGGGGAATCATCAGCATCCGCTTGTTCTCCGCGCTCAGCTCCACTGCCACCCATTTCTTGTAGGTAGGGCTTCCCTTCCGCAGGTCCACCGCCACATCCATCACCGCGCCCCGGGTCACCCGCACCAGCTTCGCCTGGCTCCAGGGCTCGTTCTGGAAATGAATCCCCCGCAGAATCCCCTTCTTCGCGGAATAGCTCTGGTTGTCCTGCACAAAATCATACTTCAGCCCCAGCTCCTCAAAGTTCCGGGTGCTCCAGGTTTCCATGAAATAGCCCCGGGCGTCCCCGAAAACCTGCGGTTCGATCACATAGACCCCGGGCAGCCCCGTCTCCGTCTTCTTCATCTCTGTTTCCTTCCCTCGCGTTCACGCCTGAATCGTCCCCTTACCGGAACCATTCCTTCGGCAGGTAGTCCCGCTGATTCTCCAGCATATCGTCAAACAGCTTCTGCCCGTCCTTCAGGGTCACCCCGGCCATCTGCGGGTCGTTCATGAAGGTGGTGAAGCCCAGCTTCCGGTCCCGCTTCAGGGCGGCGGTCAGGGTATTCTCCTGATTGTACACATGACGGGCCACCAGCGGCAGGATGGAGGCGGGCATGGGCCCGGCGAAAACGGGCTCGATCCGGTCCCGGCCGAAGAGGGCGTTGGTTTCCACCACTGCGCCCAGGGGCAGGTTGGGGATCTGGCCCCGGTTGGGAATATTCACGTTGGAAACCAGGTCTCCCAGGCCCAGGATCGCCTTGAGCAGCAGGTGGCCTTCCTCTCCCGAGGGCTTCAGCTCCGGCTCTTCCTTCCCGCTGATCAGGGCGTCGGACCGCTTCATCCTCCGGTCCAGGTCCTCCAGCCGCCAGGAAACCGGGGTCAGGCTGAACTTCCATTCCCGGACCGTCTCCGGATCCCGGGTGTACCAGGGCGCCGTGAATTCCGCCAGGTGCCGGTCTCCCGCCGCGGCGATGGCGCCGTAGCGCAGGAACAGGTCAAACTTCACCCGCTGGGCGCAGTTGAAGTGGGAATTCATCCAGTTGTTGTCCCCGCCCTCGTCAAAGCCCGTCTCCCGGTATTTTTCCGCAAACCGGGCATAGATGGGCATCAGATCCAGGCCCTTGTAGCTGGCCCGGGTCAGCCAGGTGAAGTGGTTGATGCCCGTCACGGTGGTGTACAGGTCCTGGCGCTTCACGCCTTCGATGCCGCATTCGGACTTCAGCATGGCGCAGAGCAGCTTCTGGGTCCCGAAGACCTCGTGGCAGCAGCCGAAGGCCTTGATGCCCGGGAACACCTCGTACAGCGTCCGCACGCACAGGGACATGGGGTTGGTATAGTTGATCACCCAGGCGTCCGGCGCAAAGTCCCGGATCGCTTCGGCGATGGTGACATACATGGGAATGGTCCGCATGGCCCGCATGAAGCCGCCGGCGCCCACCGTGTCGCCCACCGGCTGCCAGACGCCCACCCGCTCCGGCAGATGCACGTCGGACTGCATTTCCGCAAAGGTGGCGGGAAGGATGGAAATCACCACGAAGTCCGCCCCGGTCAGGGCTTCCTTCAGGGTATCGCTGACCTCATAGGCCCAGCGGGAGCGGGCCTCCGGACGGGCGCTGATCTTCTCCCCGATGATCCGGTTCCGCTCCGCGGCAGACCGGTCGATATCATACAGCCGGATGGTGCCGCACATGTCCGGATCCATGGCCAGGTCCATCATAAAGCCCCAGGCCCAGCCCCGGGAACCGCCGCCGATATAGGCAATCTTCAGTTCCTGATTCCTGCCGCTCATCTTTCATCCTCCCTGCGATTTAAAATGCAGATGCATCTTACCACACCACGGGTTCTTTTACAATCCGCCTTCCGGCTTCTCCGCCGGATTTTCCGCTTCCTTCAGCTCCCGGATCGCCGCCGGGATCGCCGCAGCCGTGTCACCGGCGGTCATGCTCACCTCGCCCGTCTTCTCCTGGGCCAGCTCCCCCGCCCGGCCGTTCAGCCAGGCGCCGGCAGCCGCCGCCAGGGGCAGCGGCGCCTCCCCGGCGCATACCGCCGCCAGGATTCCGCTCAGCACATCCCCGCTGCCGGCGGTGGCCATGCCGGGGCATCCCCGATCGATCAGCCAGGTCACCCTTCCGTCCGTCACCTGGGTGGCCGGGCCCTTCAAAAGTACGGTGGTCCGCTGTGCCCGGGCAAACTCCTCCGCCGGGAGCAGGCCGCCCGCCTGGATCTCCGCCACGGTTTTCCCCGTCAGCCGGGCAAATTCCCCCGGGTGGGGCGTCAGCAGTGTGGCGCAGGAGGCGTTCTGCAGGATCTCCGGCTCCTTCCGCAGGAGCGTCGCCAGGCAGTTCAGCCCGTCCGCGTCCACGATCAGGGTGCCGGTATACTCCCGCAGCAGGAAGGTCAATCCCTCCGTCAGGGCCGCCGGATTCCCGGCGCCCATGCCCAGGGCGATCACCCGCAGCCCCCGGATCAGCTCCTCCCATTCCTCCCGGACGAAGATCAGCCCCTCCTCCCCGTCGCTGAGGGGAAAGAGGGTGCTCTCCAGGATCAGGGGCATCAGCGCCGGACACAGGGATCGGGGCGCCGCCGCCTTCACGACGCCCGCCCCCGCCCGCATGGCGGCGCAGGCCGAGGAGGCCAGCCGCAGGGCCCCGCTGTAGCGCAGGCTGCCGCCGATGAGCCCCAGGTATCCGTAGGTGCCCTTGTTGGCGAAATGCTTCCGGGGCGGAAAAACCTGTGCCGCGTCCCGGGCCTCCAGCAGGTACCGCTCAGGCCCCCGGGGCGCGATGCCAATCTCCGCATTCTCCTTCCGGGCCATCAGGTCCATGGCCATGTTCAGGAAATGCCCCGGCTGGAAGTGCCCCACGGACACCGTCAGATCGCTGCGGACCGCCTTCTCCGCCAGTCCGTTGTCCCCGTTCAGCCCGCTGTTGATATCCGCGCTGACCACAAGGGCCCCGCTTTCGTTGATCAGGTTGATCATCCTTCCGGCCTCGCCCTCAGCCCGGCCCCGGAAGCCGGTGCCGAAGATGCAGTCCGCCACGGAGCCGAAGCCCGCCAGGGACGCCGTGTCCCGCCAGAAGCGCACCGGCACCTTCTGCTCCAGGGCCTGCCGGTACCAGTATTCCGCGTCCGGGGGCAGCTCCTCCCTTTCGATGAAAAGCGTGCAGGGCATTTCTGCCTCCGCCAGCAGGTAGGCCAGCACGAACCCGTCTCCGCCGTTGTTTCCCCGGCCGCAGACCACCGCCACCGGCGGCTTCCATTCCGCCGCCCGGAAGATGCCCCGGCCCGCCCGTTCCATCAGCTCCCGGCCGGGAACGCCCGAGGCGATGGTCGCCGCGTCGCTTTCCCGCATGGAGGCCACGTCCAGAATCCGAATCATGCTTCCTCCCTTTCCCCGTCCGTTCCGGGATCCTCAGGCTTCTCCGCCCCGGGGCGCCCGGATCAGATTCTGATAGAAGTCCACCGCCCCCGGAAGGCAGTCATACCGGATGTTCTCGTTCAGCCCGTGCATGCCCTGCATCTGCTCCGGCCCGTATACCACCGGCGCGAACCGCACCACGCTGTCGCAGATCCGCTCGTAGTACCGGGCGTCCGTGGCGCCGGTCATCACGTAGGGGCTTCCCGGGCATCCGGGGAAGGTTTCCCCGATCACCCGCTCCACCGTCCGGTAGGCCTCCCCGTGGATATCCGTGACGGCGGAGCAGTCGGAGGCATGGAAGGTTTCCATCTCCAGCCCGTGCTTCTCCGCCAGCTTCCGGACGATTTCCAGGCTCTCCTTCATGCCCTGATGGGGAATGAACCGCATGTTCACCCCCAGGGTGGCCTCCTGGGGCATCACATTGTAGGCGTCGGAGCCCTTCAGCATGGTGAAGGCCATGGTGGTCCGGATCATAGCGCCCCCCTGGGCGGAGATCATGGGCAGCACCCGCAGCAGCACCGGCCGAAACAGCCACAGGTTGCCGAAGACCAGCTTCAGCGGGAAGGAGGCGTAGGGCGCCAGGGTGGCGAACATGGCCTGCACCTCCCGGGACATCTTCCGCCGGAAGAGGTTCCCATGCTCCGCCTCATGAATGAAATCCGCGATCCGGGCCGCCGGGGAATGCTTCTTCGGCGCCGAGGCGTGTCCGCCCTGGGACCGGGCCGTCAGCTTCACGTCCGCTTTGCCCTTTTCAAAAACTCCCACCATGGCAAAGTTGCCGGGAATGCCTCCCACGGGCTCGGTGATGATCCCGCCGCCCTCGTCGACCACCAGCCAGGGCCGCACGCCCCGCCGGGCCAGCTCCTCCACCAGCTTCGGGCAGCCGTCCCCGGCCCATTCCTCGGTGCAGGAGGAGGAAAGGTAAACGTCCTGTTCCGGCACATAGCCCTGCTCCAGCAGCTCCTCCGCCGCCTGCAGAAAGGCCATTAGGGAGCATTTCGTGTCCGAGGCGCCCCGGCCCCAGACCTTCTCCTCCGCAATGTCCCCGGAGAAGGGGGCATGCTCCCAGGTTCCCTCCGCCGGCACCACGTCCTGGTGGCTCATCAGCACCAGGGGCTTTTCGGCGGATTTCCCCTTCCAGTAAAAGAGCAGGTTCCCGTCAATCTCCGTCTTCTCCAGCTCCTGGTGCACCCGGGGAAAGAGTTCCTCCAGCACCCGGTGAAAGCCCAGGAATTTCTCCCGCTGGTTCGTGTCCGGCACGGAAACCGTCTCCGTCTGAATCATCCGGGAAAGCTTTTTCGCATAGGCCATCGCCCGCTCCGGATCCGGATCCGGCCTGTATCCGGAAACCCGGGAGGGCGTCAGCAGCGTCCGCACCAGGGCGATTCCCAGAAGGCACAGGATCAGCCCCGCCAGCCCCAGGAGTATATACAGCGCGATCATGCCCGTCCCTCCTTCCGGTGCCGCCGGTAATCCATCCAGGCCAGGCCGATGGCCAGGGCTCCGCTGGGGATGATCATCATGCTGGTGGATCCCGTCAGCCCCGGCGCCAGGATGAACAGGATGCTCATCACCAGCAGCGGCGCCGCCGCCAGCCGGATGTTCTGCCGGTAATACTTGTATCCCATGGCCCCGAAGAGGGCCGGCACCACGTTGGCGAAGGCGGGGGCCAGCCGGGGGCTCTGCAGCACGGGCCGCAGCGGCGTCAGCAGCGCCACCCCCGCCGCCAGCACCAGGATGGTCACCAGGCTGGAGGTGGCGATGGACAGGGTGGAGATGATCTCATTCTCCCTCGTGCCGGATTTGGCGCCCACCATGTCCTTGGCGTTGATGGCGCAGGGGATCTTCATGTTGATCAGGTTCCCGGTGATGAAGGCCAGATAGCTGCCTCCGGCCCCCAGCATGGGGGTGTACACCAGGAATTCCACCACGCTGGACACGGTCCACACCAGGCCCACGGACACGAAGCCCCGGGCCGCGGCCCCCAGGTCCGGCATGGCCCCCAGGGTCGCTCCCAGCAGGAACGGCGCCCCCAGCAGCAGGATCAGGGTCACGATGGAAACCACCCGTCCCAGCACATGGGTCCGCTGCATGTAGCGGTCCAGAATCTTTTCTCTTTCCTGCATTCTCTCCGCCCCCTTACCTTCCGATCAGCACCGCCGCCACCATGCCGATCAGCATGCTGGCCGCGATGGAGAAGTTTTCCAGCCACTGCATTTTCTTCTTTTCCGACAGCCAGGTGAAGCCCGCCATGGCCAGGGCGGAAACCCCGGCCACCGCTAGGGGCGTCCAGCTTCCCCGGAAGGTGAAAAGCCCTTCCCCGGAAACGAAGTCTCCCAGGTAGCTGCCCAGATAGGCGCTGACCATGCCCACGAACATGGCGCCCATGGCCAGGTCCCCGAAGCCGCCCTTCTTCTCTCCCGGCTGCTTCTCCCCCTGGCCGTGAAGCCGGTGCAGGTATTTTTTGTTGAACAGGGCGGAGAGCACCATGCCCCACATGATGCACACGCTCATCAGAAGCGCGATGGTGGCAAAGGCCGTGGCCGTCATGTCGCTGCCGCTGAGCCCCGGCAGGCCCACCGCCTCCGCGGCGGCCGCGGCCACCTGGGTCTCATAGTGCAGGGCGCCGATCACGCTCAGCCGCAGCCAGGGCCACGGCACCCCCAGGGAGCCGCTCAGGGCGATGACCCCCAGCAGGATCCCGACGCTGGGCAGCAGGGAGAAGGAGGCGGAGGCCGTCACCGCCCGCTTCATCTTGGCCTTGTCCATGCCAATGGCCAGCCCGGCCCTCCAGGCCCGGACCCAGAACACAACGCAGGCCGCCGCCACAAAGGCGATGATCCCGCCGCAGATCAGATAGAACGGTCCCGAGGACAGCTGTTCCAGAATGCTTCCCTCCATGGTTTTCCTCCGCCTTTCCTTTTCTCTTTACCGGCCGCCGCAGCCGCGGGCCCCGGGCCCCTTCCCCAGCGCCGGAAATCTCTTTGCTTCCGTCCGCCCTTCTCAGAGCACGATGTCCCCGGGCCGGTATCCCTTCGGCAGCTCCTCTTCCTCCAGGAAGAGGAACTCCGGATCCTCCAGCACCGGCAGGAAGGCCTCCCAGGGATAGCTGTCCAGCTCGCAGCCGTAGCTGGTCTGGCCGAACCAGCCGCCCTCCTTCTTCTTCTGGTTCAGGTCCCGGGCAAACTTGGTCCGGTTGGAGCAGTCGTGCACCACCAGGGGCCATTTCTCCTCCGCCGCCTCCCGCAGCATCCCCAGGGAGATCTCCCGGCTGAACACCGGGCTCAGATAGCCCATGCGGTAGAAGTACAGGTTCTCCCCCAGGTAGTTGCCCAGGTTGTTGGCGTTCAGATGCAGCTCGGCGCAGTTCATGAAGTCGATGCCCGTCTTCAGGATCTGCTCCTTCTTTTTCCGGAACTGGGCCTGGAACTCCCGGGTCATGGGGGTCTCGATCCCCACCTGGGGAATATGCTTCTTCGCCGCCGCCATGGCCCGGATCACGGAATCCGCCGCCCCGGAGGCCCCCAGGTTGAAGCGGATCTCATCCAGCCCCGCCTCTCCCAGGGCCGCCAGCCGCTCCTCCGTGGCGTTCAGCCCGTTGGTGTACAGATGCTGATGCACCCCCGCCTCATGGAAGCGGCGGATGATCCCGTAATACTTCTCGATCTCCATGAAGGGCTCCAGATAGACGTAGGCGATCCCCGTGGGCTTCCCCTGCAGGGCAAAGAGCAGGTCCAGGTCCTCCTCCCGGTACCGGCCGCCGCCGATCTCCCACAGCCCCTCCCCGATGGGGGGAATCGCGTCCAGCACCCCGAAGTCATAGCAGAAGGGGCAGGCCGCGTTGCACCGGTTGGTCTTCCGCACCGCGGAAAGCCCCGTGCCCAGCAGGCAGGAGCGGCATCCCCGGGGGAAGTGCTCCTCCGGCCCCACATACAGGGTGCTGGGCCCCTCCCCCAGCCCCTTCAGGCCGGGAATCTGCTCCTTCAGCCGGCGGAACCGGTCCTCCGCCGCCAGCTCGATCTGGCTGAAAACCGCCAGGGCGATTTCCTGCTGCCGGGGCCCCAGGGGCTGATCCTCCGGCAGGGAGGCAAAAAAGGTGAACCAGCGCAGCGCGTCGGCCTTGGAAATCTTCATGAATAAACCCTTCCTTTCCGGCCCGGCGGGAAAGCCCTGCCGCGCCCCGGCCGGAGGCCTTCCCTCCAGCAGCATCATGCCTGTCATTATAGCACCTTTTGGCCGCCGGATGAAGGGGCAGCCCGGTTCTTTCCCCGCCTTTCCGGATTGACAAAGGGCCTTCGCCGGGCTATATTTTTCCCCGGAAGAAATCTCTGTCCCTGCGCGGGCCGGGGCGTCCGGAAAGGATGATTCCCGTGGGATATTTCTATGAGCTGCTGGTGGCGCTGATGTTCAGCCTGGGC
>CAZRLU010000061.1:7928-10391 GCA_964600995.1 uncultured Oscillospiraceae bacterium
TCCGGGAAGGAATCCGCTCCGAAGGAACTGAAATAAGGAGGACTCGCCGTGAAATACGATTTTGAAACCCTGCTGGAAAGGCATGGAAAGGACGCCATCGCCGTGGATGCCATCGGTCAGCCGGGAGGCTTCGCCCCCGCGGGGCCGAAGGAGGGCTTCGACGCCATTCCCATGTGGGTGGCGGACATGAATTTCGCCACCTGCCCTGCCATCCAGCAGGCCGTGATCGACCGGGTCCGCCATCCGGCCTTCGGCTATTTTGAGCCCTCGGAGGAATACTTCCGCGCCATCATCCGCTGGCAGGAGAAGCGGAACCGGGTTTCCGGCCTGGAGCCCCGGCATATCGGGTATGAAAACGGCGTGCTGGGCGGCGTGGTCTCCACCCTGAACGTGCTCTGCTCCCGGGGGGACGCGGTGCTGCTCCAGAGCCCCACCTATATTGGCTTCACCCACGCCCTGGAGAACAACGGATACCGGATCGTCCACAATCCTATGCAGCGGGATGCCGGTGGCGTCTGGCGCCTGGATTATGAGGATATGGAGCGGAAGATCCGGGAGCATCATATCCATGCCGCCGTTTTCTGCAATCCTCACAATCCCTGCGGCCGGGTCTGGACGGAGGAGGAGATCCGGAGGGCCATGGAAATCTTTGAGCGGAACCGGGTCTGGGTCGTTTCCGACGAGATCTGGTCCGACCTGCTGCTGGACGGCCGCCGGCACACCCCCACTCAGTCCGTCTCCGAATATGCCCGCACCCATACCGCCGCCTTCTATGCCCCCTCCAAAACCTTCAACCTGGCCGGCCTGGTGGGAAGCTATCATATCATCTATGACGACTGGCTCCGGGACCGGCAGGCCAAGGAATCCTCCCTCTCCGTCTACAATGCCATGAATGTCCTTTCCATGCACGCCCTGATCGGCGCTTACCGGCCCGAGGGGGAGGAATGGCTGGATCAGCTGCTGCAGGTGCTCTCCGGAAACGTGAGCTTCGCCTTCGGCTTCATCCGGGATCACTTCCCCGGCGTCACGCTGCAGAAGCCGGAGGGCACCTATATGCTCTTCCTCCACTGCGAGGACTGGTGCCGGGCCCACGGCCTGTCCCTGGAGCAGCTGATGCGCCGGGGAACGGACGTGGGCGTGGCCTGGCAGGACGGCCGGCCCTTCGGGGATCCCTGGGGCATCCGCATGAACCTGGCCCTCCCCCGTTCCCGGGTGGAGGAGGCCTTCCGCCGGCTGAAGGAGTATGTCTTCACCCCGGGCGTCTGATCCCCTTCCTGTCTTTTCCCTGCGGAGATTCCTTCTCCGCAGGTTTTGTTTTCTTTGGGCATTTTTGTTACAGAATAATTACGCTTTTGTTGACGAAATGGCGTTTTTTTGGTATGATGCCCATAGACTGGATCCGCCGGATCCGGAAAAAGACCGTGAGGTAGCCATGAAACGAATTCTTTCCGCTGCTGCCGCGCTGGCGCTGGTCTGTCTGTGCGCTTCCGCGGCCGCCTACAGCAAAAACGGCCAGGGGCTCTATGTGGACGCAAGCGGCCAGGTCATCGCCGATCTGTGGGATGACGCCGCGGGGCTCTATATCGTCAACGGCGTCGGATATCCCATCGAGAATTCCGACGGCGGAGCCTCCTCTTCCTCCTCTCAGCCCTCCTCCGGGTCCTCCTCCGGAGCCATCACGGTGAATTCCTCCGACGGCGCGACGGATCCCACCGCCGGCCTGCAGAAGAATCCCGATGGCAGCGTCACCGTCCAGTCCGGCCAGGTTTCGGCGCCGGATGAGGAGGAGAGCTCCCCCCATCTCACCCAGGAGGAATGGGCTGCCCGCTGGGCCAAGTATGCCGCGAAAAACGGCGTCACCACCGGCACCGTCTTCATGGACGGCCTCGGCAATGTCCTTCCGGCGGAGATTCTGGAGCTGGGTCTCGCCCGCAGCACCATCCTGGTGGAGGGAAAGACGATGACCGTGCCCACCGTGGCCCTGAAATGGGATACGGAAGCGCCGGAGGACAAGGTGCTGGCCGTAGCCACCCCCTCCAAGCAGACCTATCTGACCCTGCGGGCCAAGAAGAGCCAGAAGTCCTTCGTCATGGGCCACTGTGAAAAATGCAGGGTGGTCCGGGTCATCAGCACCGGCAAAACCTGGACCTTTGTGGATGACGGCGGAGTCCGGGCCTATGTGCTGACCTCGGGGCTCACCTTCTACGCCAACGAGCCCAGAAACTGGGTCAACGCGATCATCACCGTCAAGGGCAAGACCCCCCGGGGGAACTACGTCCATTTCCGGTGTTCCCCCTCCAACAAGGCCAAGCAGTCCGCCAAGGAATATCCCGTGGGCACCTCCATCGCCGTCTTCTCCCAGGAAGGGGAGTGGAGCGAAATCGAGGTGGACGGGTACCACTGCTGGATGCTGTCCAAATTCGTCACCCTGACGGAGCCCCTGATCACCGCCGACGCCGCGCC
>CAZRLU010000062.1:0-2008 GCA_964600995.1 uncultured Oscillospiraceae bacterium
CCAGGCTCCACAGCAGCAGCCCGCCCACCAGCAGCGCCAGGATGGAGCTGCCGATGACGCCGTCGGCGGTGCCCAGGAACATCCGGGTGATGTCCACCGTCTCATTGGCCTTCAGGGCTCCCATGGGGGTGGCCGAGGCCGTGGCGTCCAGCACCGGGTTGATGGCCATGGCGTTGGCGAAGGAGATCAGCAGGAAGCACCGGGCCGCCAGGGCCGGGTTGATGAAGTTCTTGCCCAGGCCGCCGAAGCAGCCCTTCACCACCGCGATGGCGAATACCGATCCCAGCACCGGCAGATACAGGGGCGTCCGCGGCCCCAGGGACAGGGCCAGCAGCAGACCCGTCACCGCGGCGCTGCCGTCCCAGATGGTGTTGGGCTTGTGGCAGATCAGGTTGAAAACCCATTCCGTCAGCACCGCCGAGGCCACCGCCAGGGCGACGATGGCCGCCGCCTGCCAGCCGTAGACGATGATGCCCACGATGGTGGCCGGCATCAGGCTCATCAGCACCACCCGCATGATGTAGGGGGTGGTCCATCTGTCCCGCGCGTGAGGGGACGAGGAAATGTTCATCATGCCGTTCATTTCTGCGCGCCTCCCTCCCGTTTTTTCGCCGCCAGGATTTCCGCCTTGGCCTGCTTGAATTCCTGCATCAGCGGCCGCTTGGCCGGGCAGGCAAAGGTGCAGCTGCCGCACTGGATGCACTCCAGCCCGTACAGCTTCTTCTCATATCTGGTCAGGTCCCCCGCCGCCGCGGCGTCCGCCATCAGCTGGGGCATCAGCCCCACCGGGCACACCGTGGTGCACCTGCCGCAGTGCAGGCAGGCGGTCATCATCTTCTCCGCCTGCTCCACCGGGTCCTCCGCCAGCAGGGTCAGGCCGTTGTTCTGCTTCTGGACCGGCACCTCCAGGGTACCCATGGTGATGCCCATCATGGGGCCGCCGGCCAGGGCCTTCACGGCCTCCGTCCCGGCCTTCACCCCGCCGCATTCCTCCAGCACCTCGGCGAAGCTGGTCCCCACCCGCACGAAGAAGTTCGCCGGGTTCGCCACCGCCTCGCCGGAAACCGTGAAGCACTGGCTGAACAGGGGCTCCTGATAGAGCACCGCCCGCTGGATGGCATACAGGGTGCCCACGTTCTGCACCAGGCATCCCACGTCCGCCGGCAGCTTGCTCAGGGGGAAATCGATGCCCGTCACCGCCTGGATCAGGCTGCGCTCGCCGCCCTGGGGATACTTGGTCACCATCGGCAGCACCCGGATCCGGGGCTTGTCGGAAGCGGCGATCTTCATGGCGTGAATGGCCTCGGGCTTGTTGTCCTCGATGCAGATGACCCCCTGGGCGTTGGGGAAAAGCCGCAGCACCAGCTCCAGTCCCTCGGCGATGGCGGTGCTCTGGGTCCGCATCAGCTGATCGTTGCAGGTCAGGTAGGGCTCGCATTCCGCGCCGTTGGCGATCACGTACTCGATGGCGTCCGGGTTCTTCGGCCGCAGCTTCACGCTGGTGGGGAATCCCGCGCCGCCCAGGCCCACCACCCCGGCCTCCTGCACCCGGCGGACGATCTCGTCGTCCGACAGGGCGGATTCGTTGTCCTTATGGGTGTAGTCCGCAAAGGGCGTAAACGCACCGTCGTTGTCAATCACGATGCAGGGGATCATTCCGCCCCCCAGCACCCGGCGCTTCTCGATGGCCTTCACCTTGCCGGAGCAGCTGGAATGAATATGGGCCGAAATAAACCCGTCGGCCTCCGCGATGCGCTGGCCCACCAGCACTGTGTCCCCCTTCTGAACCAGGGGCTTCGCCGGCTTCCCGATGTGCTGCTGCAGCGGAAAGACCATCTCCCCCTTCGGATTGAAAAGCCGCAGCCGGGCTTCCCGGCTCAGCTCCTTTCTCTCCTCCGGATGCACGCCTCCGCGAAAAGTATTTCTCACTGTCAGGACGACTCCTTTCACGTGTCTGTAGTTTTCTAATATTTTATCATTCTTTTACTGGAAAGTAAATATCAAAACA
>CAZRLU010000062.1:2108-10331 GCA_964600995.1 uncultured Oscillospiraceae bacterium
AGTGGGTAGTTCTTCATCAGGGTTTCCACCTGGCTCCGTACCTCCGGCACGGCCGCCTCCCCCTCCCGCAGGATCTTCGCAATCCAGCCGGCCACCTGGGCCATTTCCTTTTCCTTCAGTCCTCTGGTGGTGGCTGCCGGCGTGCCCACCCGCAGTCCGCTGGTCACGAAGGGGCTCCGGGTCTCGTTGGGAACGGTGTTCTTGTTGGTGGTGATGTTGGCCTCCTCCAGCAGGGTCTCCATCAGCTTTCCGGTCATCTCCGTCCCCGTAAAGTCCAGCAGGATCAGGTGATTGTCCGTTCCGCCGGAAACCATCCGCACCCCTTCCTTCCGGAAGGTCTCCTCCATGGCCTTGGCGTTCAGGATGATCTGATGCTGATAGGCCTTGAATTCCGGCTGCAGCGCCTCTCCGAAGCACACCGCCTTGGCGGCGATCACGTGCTCCAGCGGCCCGCCCTGGGTGCCGGGGAAAATGGCCTTGTCGATGGCCTTCGCGTACTGCTCCCGGCACAGGATCATGCCGCCCCGGGGACCCCGCAGGGTCTTGTGGGTGGTGGTGGTCACGAAATCCGCATAGGGCACGGGGCTGGGATGCTCTCCCGCCGCCACCAGCCCGGCGATGTGGGCCATGTCCACCATCAGCAGCGCGCCAGCCTCATCGGCGATCTCCCGCAGCTTCGGGAAGTCGATGGTCCTGGGATAGGCGCTGGCGCCGGCCACCAGGATCTTCGGCCTGCATTCCAGGGCGATCCGCCGGACCTCCTCATAGTCGATCACCTCGGTCTCCGGGTTCACCCCGTACGGCACGAAGTTGAAGTAGGCGCCGCTCATGTTCACCGGGCTGCCATGGGTCAGATGCCCGCCGTGGGAAAGGCTCATGCCCATGATGGTGTCCCCGGGCTTCGCCATGGCGAAATACACCGCCATGTTGGCCTGGGCGCCGCTGTGGGGCTGCACGTTGGCGTGCTCCGCGCCGAAGAGCCGGCAGGCCCGGTCCCGGGCCAGGTTCTCCGCCACGTCCACAAACTGGCATCCCCCGTAGTACCGCTTTCCCGGATATCCTTCTGCATACTTGTTGGTCAGGCAGGTTCCCATGGCGGCCAGCACCGCCGGGGAAACAAAATTCTCGCTGGCGATCAGTTCGATGTGGGTCCGCTGCCGGTTCAGCTCCAACTCAATGGCCTGTGCGATTTCGGGATCAGCGCTGCGAATCAGATCCAGTTCCATCCTCTTTCCTCCTGATGTGTGGGTCTCGGGCCCTCGGGCCGTCAGCAAGTATAGCATAGCTTTCCCCGCCTTTGCCTCCCTTCCGGGGAAAAAACAAAGAAAAAACCGTCGACGCTCCAACCGGGCAACCCCGCAGCACACCCATCCAACGCTTACTGCTGCTTCCGTCAGGACCTGACAGGGTTCACATCGACGGATCGCACGGGACCCAGCCGTCATCGCGCCGACGGCAACAAAGAGTATACTTGGTTTCCCGGGAAAATGCAAGACCAAATCTTGCCGGATTTCTCTCCCGAAAATGCTTGACCCGTCCCCCTTCCCCGGATAAAATATTCCCCGTGATGTATTCCTCGGACCGAAGCGGGAGGCGCGTATGAAAATCGGTTTTGATCATGAGAAGTATACCCGGATGCAGTCGGAACATATTCTGGAAAGGATCGGCAAGTTCGGCGGCAAGCTGTATCTGGAGCTGGGCGGCAAGCTTTTTGACGACTATCACGCCAGCCGGGTGCTCCCCGGCTTCCGGCCCGACAGCAAGGTGCAGATGCTCCTCCGCCTGAAGGATCAGGAGGAAGTCCTCATCGTCCTCAACGCCGACGATATCGAGAAATCCAAGGTCCGGGGTGATCTGGGCATCACCTATGACGCCGATACCCTCCGCCTCATCGACGCCTTCCGGGGCATCGGGCTCTACGTGGGCTCCGTGGTGCTGACCCGCTACGCCTCCCAGCCCGCCGCCGTGGCCTTCGAGCAGCGGCTCAACTCCCTGGGCATCCGCACCTTCCGCCACTACACCATCGAGGGCTATCCCTCCGATGTGGATCATATCGTTTCCGAGGAGGGCTTCGGCCGCAACGATTATGTGGAGACCACCCGCCCCCTGATCCTGGTCACCGCCCCGGGCCCCGGCTCCGGCAAGATGGCCACCTGCCTCTCCCAGGTCTATCAGGAGAACCGCCGGGGCATCCGCGCCGGCTATGCCAAGTTTGAAACCTTCCCCATCTGGAACCTGCCCCTGAAGCATCCCGTGAACGTGGCCTACGAGGCCGCCACCGCGGATCTCAGCGACGTGAACATGATCGATCCCTATCACCTGGAGGCCTATGGGGAAACCACCGTCAACTACAACCGGGATATCGAGATCTTCCCGGTGCTCAATGCCCTCTTCGAGCGGGTCTGGGGCTATTCCCCCTACCGCAGCCCCACGGACATGGGGGTGAACATGGCAGGCTTCTGCATCTCCGACGATGAGGTCTGCCGCGAGGCGGCCGACAAGGAGATTCTCCGCCGCTGGTACGCCGCCCGCTGCTCCTATCTCCAGGGCCATGCCACCAAGGAGGAGGGCGAGAAGATCAACCTCCTGCTGAAGAATCTGGATCTGGGGGACGGGATCCGCCCCGTCATCGCCGCTGCCCGGGCCAAGGCGGAAGCCACCGGCATGCCGGCCCTGGCCATCGAGCTGCCCGACGGGCAGATCGTCACCGGCAAGACCACGGATCTGCTGGGCCCCTCCGCCGCGGTGGTCCTCAACGCCGTCAAACGCCTCGGAGGTATCGACAAGCAGACCCTGCTGCTCTCCCCCAACGTTATCGGCCCCGTGCAGGAGCTGAAGTGCAAGTATCTCGGGAACCATAATCCCCGCCTTCATTCCGACGAGGTGCTGGTGGCCCTCTCCGTGTCCGCGGCCATCAACCCCACCGCCGCCCGGGCCCTGTCCATGCTGACCCTGCTGAAGGGCTGCGAGGCCCATTCCACGGTGATCCTCCCCGCGGTGGATGACAACACCTTCCGCCGCCTGGGGCTGAATCTCACCTGCGATCCGGCCTATCAGACCCATAAGCTGTATCATAAATAAGCCCGGCCCCGGAAGCCTCCGGGTTCGGGAAAAAGGAGCGAAAAGCAACATGTCCGCAGAACCGATTCTTCTGATCATGGCTGCCGGGATGGGCAGCCGCTACGGTGGTCTCAAGCAGATGGATCCCGTGGGTCCCTCCGGGGAGACCATCCTGGATTACAGCGTCTTTGACGCCCGCCGCGCCGGCTTCCGCCGGGTCATCTTCCTGATCAAGCATGAAATCGAAGAGGATTTCCGCCGCCTGGTGGGCGATCGCATCGCCCCCTTCATGGAGGTGTCCTATGCCTTCCAGGAGCTGGACGCCCTGCCGGAGGGATACCGGGTTCCCGAGGGCCGGGTCAAGCCCTTCGGCACCGGCCATGCGGTCCTCTGCTGCCGGCATCTCATCGACGCCCCCTTCGCCGTCATCAACGCCGATGATTATTACGGCCCCCACGCCTTTGCCCAGGCCTATGCCGCCCTTACCTCCTTCCCGGAGGGAAAGGAGCATCTTTCCTGCGTCATGGTGGCCTATTCCCTGCGCAATACCCTGACGGAAAACGGCTACGTGGCCCGGGGCGTCTGCTCCGTCAGCCCCGAGGGCAGCCTGCTGGAAATCCGGGAGCGGACCCACATCGTCGCCTCCAGCGACGGCCCCCTCTTCACCGAGGACGGGGAAACCTACCGGCTCCTGCCCCCGGACGCTCCCGTCTCCATGAACATGTGGGGCTTTTCCCCCGCCCTGCTGGATGAGCTGGCGGCCCGGTTCCCCCGCTTCCTGGATACGGATGTGAAGCAGAATCCCCTGAAGGCGGAATTCTTCCTGCCCTTCGTGGTCAATGATCTGCTGGCGGAGGGCAAAACCTCCGTCCGGGTCCTCCGCAGCGAGGACCGGTGGTGGGGCGTCACCTATCAGGCCGACAAGCCCCAGGTCCGCGCCGCCCTGGCCTCCCTCACGGAGAGCGGCCTCTATCCCGCCCCCCTCTGGCAGTGATCCTGGCAGACGCAAATACCGCAACAGGCGGTCTGCTTGTCCATGTACAGTATCGCCGTCCGGCTCCGCCGGGCGGTTTTTTGTGCTTGCATTGCGCCTCCCTTTCGGATATAATCGCCCTTGCGCGCCGCGGCGCGGGTGAGTTCGAAACCATCCTCACCTAAAACAAAACTAAGGAGAGAAAAAGAAAGATGAAAACAACCCAGCAAACCAGAGACCTGGCCCTGGGCGGCATGATCGCCGCCCTCTATGTGGTCCTGACCTTCGTGGCCAACGCCTTCGGCCTGGCCTCCGGCGCCATCCAGGTCCGGATTTCCGAAAGCCTGTGCCTGCTGCCCTGCCTGATCCCCTCGGCCGTGCCGGGGCTCACCCTGGGCTGCCTCCTGGCCAACCTGCTCACCGGCTGCGCCCCCCTGGACGTGGTCTTCGGCACCCTGGCCACCCTGATCGGCGCCATCGGAACCTATCTGATGCGGAAAAAGCCCTACCTCAGCTGGATCCCCCCGGTCCTCAGCAACACGATCATCGTGCCCTTCGTGCTGATCCATGCCTACAATGTGCCCGACGCCTGGCACATCCTGGCCTTCCAGATCTTCGCCGGCGAGATGATCAGCGTCTGCCTCCTGGGCCTGCTGGTCCTGAAGGGCGTGATTGGGACGAAAAGGGTCAGACCCTTTTCATCCCAACTATAAACTCTCAACTATAAACTCTTAACTCTCAACTCTCAACTTTAAACCCGAGACGAAAGGGTCAGACCCTTTCGTCTCACAAAAAGAAAGAAGAAGGGTCCGCGGATGCCCTTCTTCTTTCTTTTCTCTCAGTTCCCGGTGGCCTCCAGGAAAACCGTCTCCAGATCGTCCTTCTCCGGCCACATGCCCCGCAGGGGCGTGTCCAGGGCCGCCGCCAGGCGGAAAACCTGGTCCGTCATCCGCCCCCGGTCGTCCTGCAGCCTTCCGGTAATCCGGATCTCCGCCGTCCCCGGCTCCGTCTCGTTCAGCAGCTCCGCCTTCCGGACGCACCCCAGGCTCCGCACCGCGTTCACCAACGCCCCGGCGTTCCCCGCCGCCCGGATCCGCAGCCGGATTTCCGTGTCCTTGTTCTCCTCCCGCAGGTTGAAGCTCCGAATCACCCTTCCCTCGTGCAGGATCACCGCCCGGTCGCACAGCTGCTGCACCTCCGGCAGCAGGTGGCTGGAAAAGAGAATGGTGTGCTCCTCCCCCAGCCTCCGGATCAGCTCCCGGGTCTCCACCACCTGCTTCGGATCCAGCCCCACCGTGGGCTCGTCCAGGATCAGGATCTCCGGGTTTCCGCACAGGGCCTGGGCGATGCCCGTCCGCTGCCGGAAGCCCTTGCTCAGCTGGCCGATCAGCCGGTCCCCGCATTCCTCCAGGGCGCACAGCTCCAGGATCTCCGCCACGTGCTGCTTCCGCGCCCGGGGCAGCACCTCCCGCAGGTCGCACACGAAGCCCAGGTATTCCTTCACCGTCATCTCGTCATACAGGGGCGGCCGCTCCGGCAGGTATCCGATCCGCCGCCGGCAGGCCAGGGGCTTCTCCCGCATGTCGTCTCCCCCTACCAGCACCCGCCCCTCCGTCGGGGCCAGGAAGCCGGTCATCAGGTTCAGGGCCGTGGTTTTCCCCGCCCCGTTCCGCCCCAGCAGCCCGGTGATCTTTCCCTTCTCCGCCCGCAGGGAAACGTCCTTCAGTGCCGTCACCCGGCCGTATTTCTTGGTCACATGCTCCAGTGAAATCATCTTTCCCGGCATTCCTTTCTCCCGAAAATGTTTCTTCTAGGTAACGATTCAGTCGAACGAAGGGATGTTCCCCGTAGGGTGCCTTGGAGAACGCCTCCCTCCCGCGCGTTCACGACTGAATCGTCTCTTTTCCGGAAGCTTTTTGTGTCAAAACGCGGCGGAATTCTCCGCCGCGTTTCATTGTATCATCTTCTGCCCGGGAAAAGTGTAAACGTTCTGTAACTTTCTTCCGCGGCAGGCCTTCAGCTCCGCTTCTTCAAAACCACATTTTCATTTCCCAGGGTCTCCCGCAGCCGCCGCAGGCCTTCCTCGCTGCCGCCGCACCATTCCCGCCGGGGGCTCAGCAGCGTGGCCTTCTCCGAGGGGATGTGCAGATACACCGGGATCTCTCCCGGATCCAGGGCCAGCACCGCCCGGGCCCGCTCCAGGTCCTTCCGCTCCAGCCGCAGGAAAAGCTTCGCCTCCGCCGCCGCGGCCAGCCGGGCCTCGTCCCCGGTCTCCCGGGGCGCCTCCGCCTTCGGCTTTCCGGCCGTCTCTGAAGCCTGGGGCTTCCAGTCCTCCAGCCGCTGGATGCTCTCCACGATGATCTTCGGGTCCTCCTCCTCCCGCAGGGAGAGACGCCCCTTGATCGCCACGATCTCATCCGCCGTCAGCAGCGCCTGATATTTCTCATACACCCGGGGGAAAACCAGGCATTCGATCTGCCCCGTCATATCCTCCAGGGTCACGAAGGCCATGTAGTCCCCCTTCTTGGTGGCCTTGCCGTTCACCGCCGTCATGATGCCGCCCATCTCTACCTGGCTTCCGTCCAGGCTCATCCCCCGGTCCGGCATCTCCTCCATCTCCGCCGCCCGGGCCGTGGAAAAGCTCATCTTCTTCAGGGTCTCCTGCCAGTCGTCCAGTGGATGCCCGGTCATGTAGACCCCCGTGGCCTCCTTCTCCATCTGCAGCTTCATCCGGGTGGGGCAGTCCTCCACCTCCGGATAGCCCGGGTTGTCCCCGAACAGGGAGTCCTCCTCCCCGCCGCCGAACATGTCGAACAGGCTCACCTGCCCCGCCACGTTCTTCTTCCGCTGGTTCTGGTTGGCGTCCATGGCCTGCTCGTAGGTCATCAGCATCTGGGGCCGGTTGGCGCCCATGCCGTCGAAGGCCCCAGCCCGGATCAGGCTCTCCGTCACCCGCTTGTTGCATTCCCCGGTGTCGATCCGCCGGCAGAAGTCGAACAGATCCCGGTAGGGCGCCTTCTCCCGCTCCCGCACGATGGCCCGCACCGCGTTCTCGCCCACCGCCTTCACGGCCCCCAGGCCGAACCGGATGGCGGGCGCCTTGCCCTCCCGGTCCACGGTGAATTTCCACCGGCTCCGGTTCACGTCCGGCGGATACACGGAGATCCCCCGTCCCCGGCAGTACTGGATGTAGCCCGCGATCTTCCCCGCGTTGCCGTAGACGCTGTTCAGCATGGCCGCCATGAACTCCACCGGATAATACCGCTTCAGCCAGGCGGTCTGCATGGCCACCACGCTGTAGGCTGCCGCGTGGGATTTGTTGAAGGCATAGCTGGCGAAGGAGATCATCTCGTCATAGATCTCGTTGGCCACCTTCTCCGGCACGCCGTTGCGCACGCACCCCGGCACCTGAACCCTGCCCTCCGCATCAAGCAGCCCGTGGACGAAGATCTCCCGCTCCTGGTCCATCACCTTGTGCTTCTTCTTGGCCATGGCCCGGCGCACCAGGTCGCTCCGGCCGTAGCTGTAGCCCGCCAGGTCCCGCACGATCTGCATCACCTGCTCCTGATACACCATGCACCCGTAGGTCACGTCCAGGATGGGCCGCAGCTTCTCCGTCCGGTATTTCACCGTCTCCGGGTTGTGCTTCCCGGCGATGTACCGGGGAATGGAGTCCATGGGGCCCGGCCGGTACAGGGAGATGGCGGCGATGATGTCCTCAAAGCAGGTGGGCTTCATGTTGGTCAGGAAGGCGGTCATGCCGCTGCCTTCCAGCTGGAACACACCCTCCGTGTCCCCCTCGCAGATCATCCCGTACACCTCGGGATCGTCCAGGGGAATGTCCTCGGCCTTCATCTCCACCCCGGCCTCCCGCATCAGATCCAGGGTATCCCGGATCACCGTCAGGGTCCGCAGCCCCAGGAAGTCCATCTTCAGCAGTCCCAGCCGCTCGATGGTCCCCATGGGATACTGGGTGGTGATCACCTCGTCGTTCCGCTGCAGCGGCACGTATTCCACCACCGGCTTGCCGGTGATCAGCACCCCCGCCGCGTGGGTGGAGGCGTGCCGCGGCATGCCCTCCAGGGTCATGGCGGTGTCGATCAGCCGCTTCACCCGGGGGTTTTCCTCCGTCATCTGCCGCACCGAGAGCACCAGGCTCCCAGGGCCCCTGGCTGGGGTTTTCAGCCCCG
>CAZRLU010000063.1:0-10176 GCA_964600995.1 uncultured Oscillospiraceae bacterium
CGTCCTTCACGTTCAGGCTCAGCTTGCAGGCGCCCTGCTGGGGAGCGCACCAGCCAATCCCGTGCGTGTAGCCGGAAATGTCCTTGATTTCCTTGGCCTGGATCCACTTTCCTTCTTCAGGAATAGGTGCGGGGCCGTGATTCGGGCCCTTCGCAACACAGACCATGTCTTCAACTTCCTTGGTGTATTGCATGTCACTCGTTTCCTCCTGTTCAGCGTAGTATGACTATCCGATTCAGTATATCATAACCCCCCGGGCTTTTACAACTTAATTTTACACTTCTTTCCTGCCGGCTCTGTTCATTTCCCGGAAAAGCCGCTTCCAGGGCAGTCCGGATTCAGCCCGAAGAAACCGGGATTCAGTTCGGTCACGGAGCTCGTCTCAGCTCCAGGACCTTGTCCAGAATATCCTCCGCCAGGGCGCGTTTGGACTGAAGCGGTCGGCTGATCATTTCATCCCGCGTGATCAGCGTGGCGATATTGGTATCCACGCCGAATCCCGCTCCCGGCAGCGTCACATCGTTGGCAACAATCAGATCCAGGTTCTTTCTCCTCAGCTTTTCCCCGGCATGCTCCAGAAGCTGATCCGTTTCCGCAGCAAAGCCCACCAGGGTCTGTCCGGCCTTTTTCTTCGCCCCGACTGCCTTCGCCACATCCGGCGTTTCCGTCAGCCGGATCACAAGCTCTTCCCCGTTTTGCTTCTTGATCTTTTTGGGGGACTGCTCCGCCGGTTTATAATCCGCCGGGGCCGCGGCCTGAATCACGATATCGTTCTCCGGCGCTTCCCTCTCCATGGTTTCCAGGAGATCCCCGGTGCTTTCCACCTCAATCACCCGCAGGTCCCGGGGAAGAGCCGCCGTAGTCGCCCCCTTTACCACTACAACCTCAGCACCCCGGTCTCTCGCAGCCTCCGCCAGGGCGAATCCCATCTTGCCGCTGGAATCATTGGTCAGAAAGCGTACAGGGTCAAGCCTCTCCCGTGTCGCGCCGGCCGTGATGAGAACCTTGAGTCCTTTCATGTCTTCCTTTTTCCCAAGGATCCGTTCCACCTCGGCCACGATGTCCGCCGGCTCGCTCATTCTTCCGGAGCCCGTGTCCCCGCAGGCCAGCAGCCCGCTGTCCGGCCCGACAAAATGAACCCCCCGCCGGCTCAGAATGCCCACGTTCTCCCGGGTCGCCTCCGCTGTCCACATGCCCGTGTTCATGGCCGGCGCAACCAGAATCGGCGCCTTGGTAGCCAGCACGGTTGTGCTCAGCATGTCATCCGCAATCCCATGCGCCATCTTGGCCAGAATATTTGCCGTAGCCGGGGCGATCAGAAAGATCTCCGCCCGCTGAGCCAGCGCCACATGTTCCACATTCCAGTATTCCGGGGACTGGAACGTATCCACCGCAACCGGTCTCGCGCTCAGGGTCCGGAAGGTGAGCGGCGCGATAAACTCCGTGGCGTTTTTGGTCATAATGACGCTGACATTTGCCCCTTTATGCCGCAAACGGGAGACCAGATCCGCACTTTTATATGCGGCAATGCCTCCCGTTACGCCCAGCACGATTTCCCTGCCGGTCAGATCCATATGATTTTACTCCTCTTCCGCCGGCTTCTCATAGCTCAGCAGTCCGCGGTTGATCTCCTCCACCGCAATCTTCAGCGGCTTCATGCCCTCCCCGTTGATGGCGGGCGCGCTTCCGCTCACGATTTCTCTTGCGCGCTTGCTGGCTTCAACCACCAGGCTGTAGCGGCTGTCTGCGTGATTCAGGAGCTCCAGGACATTCGGATCCACAATGGACATTTTTGTTTTCCTCCATTTCTTCCGGGTTTATACTCTTCGGGGACGGTTTACTCTCCGATTTCGGGAAAATACCTGACTGAGTTCTGCTTCTCCGCCCTGACCACGGCGGAAAGCTGCTCGAAGGCCAGATCCAGGTTGTCATTGACGATCAGATAGCGATATCTGTTCATCTGCGCAATTTCGCCCCGGGCGTTATCCAGCCTCCGGCGAATCTCCTCCGGCGCCTCGGTGTTTCTCGTGTGAAGCCTGATTTTCAGATCTGCATAGCTCGGCGGCAATACAAACACGCTGACGCAGTCCGGCTCCTTCTCCATCACAGCTCTGGCGCCCTGAGGGTCAATGTCCAGCAACACATTCTGACCCTTCTCCATCCGGGAGTAAACCTCGCTCTTCAGCGTTCCGTAACGGTGTCCGTGAACGCTTGCATGCTCAATGAAAGCATCCTCCCGCAGCAGTTTATCATATTCATCCTCAGAAATAAAGTGGTAATGCACATCCTCAATTTCGTTTTTCCGCTTTTCCCTGGTGGTAACGCTGACCGAGAAGCAGAAACTTGGATCCTTGTCCAGCAGTCTTTGTACCAAGGTCCCCTTCCCGGCTCCGGAGGGCCCGGAAATAACCAGCAGCATGCCTTTCCTTTTTTCGTTCATTCCTGCTCAGGCTCCTTTCTCGGACTGATTCTCCCCGCAATGGTTTCCGGCATCAGCGGTGAAAGCACGATGTGACCCGAGTCCGTCATGACAACCGCTTTGGTTTTATGTCCGCAGGTGGCGTCGATGGCCATTCCCTTGTCTCTCGCATCCTGTACCATTCTGCGGATCGGAGCAGCTTCCGGTGCCACGATCGCTATGATGCGTTCGGCAGCAACCATATTCCCGTATCCCACGTTGATCATCTGCATGGGTTTACTCCACATTCTGAATCTGCTCCCGCATCTTCTCGATCTCGCTCTTCAGGTCAACAACCCGCTGGGCAATTTCAGCATCCGATGCCTTGGAGCCGATGGTATTCGCTTCCCGGTTCATCTCCTGAATCAGGAAATCCATCTTTTTTCCGATTTCGCCCTCCGCTTCCAGATAGCGCTTCATCTGCTGAATATGGCTGTCCAGCCTGGCCAGCTCCTCATCGATGGCACAGCGGTCAGCCATCAGGGCCACCTCCTGCGCCAGCCGCTGCGGATCCACCCCGCCCGCGCCCATCTGCTCCAGGCGGGCCGAGAGTCTGGTCCGGTATTCCGTGACCACCGCCGGCGCTCTTTCCAGGATTTCCCCCCTCAGCTTTTCCGCTGCGGAAAGATGCGTCCTGAGATCCTCCCGAAGGTGTTCACCCTCCCGGCTCCGCATCAGACTCAGCTGAGCCAGCGCGCTTTCAAGCGCTTCCCTGCACAGCCGGGAAACGGTTTCCTGATCCATTTCCCGCTCCGCAAGCACCATCACGCCTTCCATTTCCATCAGATCCCGGACTCCGGGGATCCCCTGTGATCCGGTTTCCTCAGCGATCTGCCTGGCTGCCTCCGCATAGGCTTTCGCCAGATGCAGATCCGTCTGGACCTCCTTGAAGCTTCCTTCGGTATTCGTTACATTCAGAAAAACATCTATATGACCGCGCTTAACCGCTCCGGAGATCATCTCTCTCGTCAGTTGCTCCAGGAACAGCAGATTCCTGGGCAGCCTGAGACCGATATCCAGAAAGCGATGATTCACCGTCTTCAGATCCGCCGTAACTTCCCAGCCGTCCCGGGCCGCACGGCCGGTTCCACAGCCCGTCATGCTCTGCAATCCGCATCCCTCCCGCCTTTTTTGCAAATCAGAATCATATCACTTTCCGCTTACAGCGTCAAACAGTCCACCCAATGAAAAGCGATCCACCGTCAGGTCGCTGACCGCCTCCAGAATATCTCCCAGATGATGCGCGTCCGAGGACCACAGTCTCCGCTTCCCGGCGATCAGCTTCTCCGCCACCGGAATTTCCGGGCGCACTTCAACCACGGGATATTCCACATCCTCCGGAAACAGTCCCAGGTTCACCAGCAAGCCGTGACCCCGGTTGATATGTGCCGGCACTGCGGCGCCGCCGTGGCTGCGGATCAGCTCCGTACATTCCTTCAGGCTCAGATCCGTGGCGCCGATCAGCAGGCGGGTTTCCGTATCGATGATTTCGTCATCCGTATTCATCACATACTGGTTTCCGAAGTAATCCGGTTTGTTTTTCAGGGGAGGCAGGTGGCTGCTGAAGATTTCTCCGACCTGCACCGCGGTATCCACATCCCGGAAATAGCCCAGCAGGTGAACCTCTTCCTTTGTGGTGATTTCCATGCCGGGCAGAAAAATCAATCCGTAATAGTCTGCCGCTTCCTTCACATAGGGCAGATTGCGCCCCGTGTTGTGATCTGTGACGGCGATGGCGTCCAGCCCCTTCAGATGCGCCATACCGCATATGTTGGCGGGAGTCATGTCGTCATCCGAGCAGGGGCTCAGGCAGCTGTGTATGTGGAGATCGACCCACATTTTTACTCCTCCCTGGGGGATCCCGGAAGTCCGGCCTCCGACATCAGCGCGCAGAGCTCAAAGGCCGTTTTACTGCTCTGCAGAACACAGATGCCCTCCTCCTTTGCTTTCTCCAGCGTCGCTTCCTCCATCTCGATATCTTCCGGGATCAGCACCGCGGCCATTTCCATCAGGCTGGCCACCGCGATCACATTCATATGGGTCTGCACGGTAATCCAGGCCATGCCGGCCTTTCCGTGGGCCATGACCCAGCTCAGCAGATCGCAGGTGTATCCGCAGGTAACCTCCTTGTCCTTCGGCGCCTCCGGAGTCATATCCTTCGCGCCGGTCAGCCGAATCAGTTCATCCAGTTTCATCGTCTCTTGCTCCTTTTTCTGAATAGTCTCTCCCTGACTTTTTTATTCCCTGGTTGTTCCCGCGAGATCCACCATATGCTGCGCCATGACCTTCAGATGATCCTTCATCAGATGGATGCATTCCATTTCCTTAGCGTTGCCCTGCACAATGTCCTCCGCAAAGGTGCGGCAGGTCGGGCTGCCGCAGCTTCCGCAGTCATACCCGGGCAGCTTTTTGAAGATCTCCTCAATCCTTTCCATCTTCCGCATCGCCTCCACCAGATCATCATCCAGCTTCAGGACGCTGTTGGGCTGAATCCTCCGGTTATCATACAGGTCATACTTCGTCAGCATGCCGTTGTCCACGTTCAGGTCCGCGTCCCGGATATCCACCAGGTGACGGATCCAGTTCCTGGCCACATACGTATTCTCAAAGTTGAGCGGACCTCCCACGCAACCCCCGTTGCAGGCTGCGCCTTCAAAAAACTCCAGGCCGTTCAGGCGGTTATCCTCGATTTCCTCCAGAACCTTGATGCAGTTGGAAATACCGTCCACCGCCATGCTCTCCTTCGGGCATACCGCATCGCATTCTCCGCCGCTTCTGGCCCAGCCGACCCCAAAATCGGAGGATTCCTGAATCTTTTCCTCTGCTTTGGTTTTGGCCAGGGCAGCGCTCAGCGGTCCATAGATATCCATGACGCTGATGGCGCCGTCCACAGCGCTCCTGTCATGCCCGATCGGGTTTCTGATGGCCGTCACCTTGGCCGGGCATGGCGTCAGGAAAAAGCATCCGATTTCCTTTTCCTTCACCTGATTTTTCCGGGCGAATTCACGCTTGGCGATCATGGCCGCCACCTCCATGGGCTGCCGCAGATCCACGATGTGATCAATCAGATCCGGGAAACGGACCTGAATCAGCCGCACAATGGCGGGGCAGGCGGAAGAGATGACCGGCCGGGGAATATCCGGGTTTCTCAGTCTTTCCCGGATGGCCCTGCTTACCACATCAGCGCCCCGGGCCACCTCAAAAACCTCGTCAAATCCAAGGCTTTTGATCGCCGTCAGCAGCTGGGAAATGCTTTGCATGTTTTTAAACTGGCCATAGAGGCTTGGCGCCGGCAGCGCAATGCGGTATTTCCATCCTTCGATCACGCTCAGCGGATCCGTCACGGCTACCTTGGCGTGATAGTCGCATACCCGGATGCATTCCCCGCAGTCTATGCATCTTTCGTCAATGATATGCGCGCTCCCGCCGCGTACCCGGATCGCTTCCGTCGGGCATCTTTTCAGGCAGTTGGTACAGGCTCTGCACTTGTCCCTTTCCAGTCTCACGGAATGAAATATGTTTGTCTTCTCCATCGCCGTCTCTCCGCACCGCCCGTCGGAGGGGCATCCTCCTTCCTCACGGGCGCACCGTTTGTCCTTTATTTCAGCGCGAAGCTCATGGTAATCGTGGTGCCGACGCCAACTTCGCTCTGAATGTCAAATTCCGTAGCATTCCTTTTCATGTTCGGGAGGCCCATGCCGGCGCCGAAGCCGAGCGTCCGGGCTTCCTCATTGGCCGTGGAAAAGCCCTCCGTCATCGCCTTGCCGATATCCGGGATTCCCGGACCCACGTCTTTGGAGATCAGCGTGACCTTTTCCGGCTCCACCTGCAGAATCAGTTCCCCGCCCAGGGAATGAATCACCAGATTCAGCTCGACTTCATAACAGGCTACGCTCACATGCCGCAGCACCTCGGCATTTACGCCCAGCTGTTTCAGGGTTCTCTTGATCGTCGTGGAAGCTTCTCCCGCGGTTCCGTAAGCACCCGCATTCACCGGAAAACGTTTTTCCATCAGTACAGCCATGTGTCACGCTCCTTCCGAGCCGGCTCTTTTCTTGGTTCCCGGCAGTCCATGTACATACAGTTCTCCGCAGGCTGTGTAGGTGGTCATCTCCGTGCACATGACCGTGATGCCGCATTCATCCGCTTCCTCCAGAATCTCCACGCTGGGAAGCTTTCCCCGGGAAAAGACGATGCAGGTGATATCCAGCATCTCGCTCGTCCGGACCACATGCGGATTGATCAGCCCGGTGATAAGCACCGTCTTATCCTTCACAAAGGCCAGCACGTCGCTCATCAGATCTGACCCGCAGGCAGTCTCCACCTGCTCTCCCATTCTCTCGCCGCCAACCATGATCCGGGCTTCAAGAATCTCCTTCACATCTCCGATGGTCATTCTTTTTCCCCCTTAATCGTTCGGTTCCTTGCCCACGCACCATCCCCGGGTTTTGTTCACGGTCCTCTCCACCGCGTCCCTGCTGTTCTTCCAGTCCTCTTTCTCGTAGCGGTAGTCGAATTTCTTGATAAACCAGGAAATATCCTCCTGGATTCTGTCCAGATTCTCGCTTTCAATCCGGGACAGCTCCCTGGCAAACTCTCCGAACTCCCGGGCGCTCAGCTCCTCCGCCCCGATCTCCAGCAGCTGACCCGTATGGGGGATGCAGAGGCCTTTCCCCGCTGAGAACCTGCGTCTGAATTCCTTGTCATGCTGATAGAGATGGAAGAAGGTATGCAGGTAGCGAAGCATATTGTCCTCTATCGTTTCGCACATGACGCAGGTGCCCGACATGGCCCGGATCTCCTTCGCCTCCTGAAGGATCGCTTCCCTGGCGTTTCTGTTCCTGCCGTTCAGCCGGTCTCCGAGTCCGGCCTCCTCCAGCTGCTTTCCGGCCCGGTCCACTTTTTCCCAGATTTTTTTCAGCCTCTCCCGGTTTTCAATCATATGGCTCTCCAGCATCAGGGCGTGCCCGAGCCGGTTGCTCATCGAAAAAAGCATCGCGTGATGCTTTTTGCAAAAACCTTTCTGATTCACCCGGATCCGGACATCCGGCTCCATCACCGAGGCTCCGAGATATCTTTCAGCCTCGCCGAGCTCAATTTTCCGTCCCAGGGTGCACAGGAGGCACTCATCCTCCTTTTTCGCTGCGTCCCAGATCGGGATGGTGTCAATATGGTATTTCATTCGGCATCGGTCCTCTTTCACGCAATCTCGTCTTCATATTTTTCCAGCTTCACGCCGGCTTCATCAAACAGCTCCAGCGTAAAGGGATCCGGATATCCTTCCCGGTAGATCACCCTCCTGATTCCGCTGTTGATGATCATTTTGCAGCACATGCTGCAGGGCTGATGCGTGCAGTAGAGGGTGGCTCCGTCAATGGAAACCCCCAGCTTGGCAGCCTGGACGATTGCATTCTGTTCCGCATGAACGGCATAGCAGGTTTCCATCCGGGTTCCGCTGGCAATCCCCAGCTTATCCCGCAGGCATTCCCCTTTTTCCCTGCAGGTTCGGATTCCCGCCGGCGCACCGTTGTAGCCGGTGGTCATGATCCGCTTGTCACGAACGATTACGCATCCGATGCTGCGTCCTTTTCTGAAACAGCTTGACCATTCCGCAATGGTATACGCCATCTTCATAAACCGATGATCCCATTTATCCATTTATTCCTTCACCGTCCTCATGCTCGATGGTTTTTCTTCAGCGTTTATGGGTCAATTATACCGAAAAGCGCAATTTGCGTCAATAAAAGAGCATTCTTCCGCATCAGAAAACGGAGAGCGTTACGCTCTCCGCAGAACAGGGCATCGGATCATTCCGCCTGATCATCCTGATAGGAAGCTCCGGCCTCAAACAGCGCTTCCACCTCGGGGCCAGGCGCTTTTGTGCACAGGGAAACCGCAACCGCCGCCAGGGTTCCGCACAGGAATCCGGGCACAATTTCATAAACGCCCGTTCCGGAGAAGAAGATCAGCCATAAAATGTCCACCGCGGCGCCGGCAACAATGCCGCTCAGGGCGCCGGGGAAATTGAACCGCTTCCAGAAAAGGCTCAGCAGAATCACAGGCCCGAAGGCGGCCCCGAAAACGCCCCAGGCGTTGGAAACCAGCCCCATGATGGACTGGGCGTTCGGATCGCTGGCGATCACCAGCGCAATCGCCGCGATGATGATGACCACCATCCGCCCGATCCAGAGCATTTCCCGGTCGCTGGCCTTGTTCGCACGCACGATGGGCTTATAGACATCGCTGGAGAAGGCCGAGGCAGCGGAAAGCAGCTGGCTGTCCGCCGTGGACATGGAAGCCGCCAGAATCGCAGAAAGCAGGATTCCCGCGATCACGGAAGGAAAGATGTTCCGTACCATGGTGATGAAGACCGTCTCATTCTGAATCAATGTCTGATCCAGGGGAATCATCTGCCGCCCGAAGATCCCCACCAGCGCGGCGAAAATGAGGATCAGCGTGGTCCAGCTGATACCGATCACGGCAGAGCTGCGAATGGCTTTCTGGCTTTTGACGGAAAGGAAGCGGATGATGATATGAGGCATGCCGAAATATCCAAGTCCCCATCCGAGTCCCGAAACAACATCCTGCCAGCTTGTGAAGGGCTGGAAGAATCCCGGGGTTTCCGCAGTAATCTGTTCCGCATTCACAGACAGCATATTCATGGCGAACAGCGGGGCAAGCAGCAGCGCCCCCAGCATCAGCAGGCCCTGGAAAAAATCGGTCCAGCAAACTGCGGAAAAGCCGCCCAGGAAGGTATAGGCGATAATAATGCCGGCGGCCAGGTACATCGCCACCGTCTGATCAATCCCGATGACCGTATGGAAAACCTTCCCCGCCGCCTTGATGGAGGAGGCTGCGTAAATGGTATACGCCACCAGGAAAATCACCGCGCAGACCACCTGCAGCGCGTAGGATTTGGACTTGAAGCGCCGGGTAAGATACTGCGGAATGGTGATGGCGTCGTCCGCTACCACGGAAAAAGCCCTCAGCCTGGGCGCCTCAATAATCCAGCTCAGCGCATACCCGATCGCAAGGCCGACAGGAATCCAGAGCTGCCCAAGCCCCAGAGCATAAATCGCGGAGGGAAGACCCATCAGGACCCAGGCGCTCATATCCGAGGCTCCCGCGGACAGCGCGCTCACCCAGGGCCCCATTTTCCGGCCGCCCAGGAAATATTCCTTTTCTCCGGTGCCCTTGCTTCGAAGAAAAAAGAACAAACCGATGCCGATCATGAACACAAGGTAAATAATGAAAACGATTGTTTCCGTCATATTTGTGATTTTCATCTTTTCTCCGCCTCCTTCTTTTCCTGTTTCCGCTCAGAATGAGTACAGTATACTATATTTCATTTTTATGTCATCAGAATTCAGGAAGAAAAACAACGGATAAACAATTCCCACGTGGATGGAACGGCTCCGGCGCATCCCTCCGGCCCGAAGTCAGCCAGCGCCTGTTGACTTCCGTCGACTACCGCAAAATGCCAAAGAAGTCCCTTTTCCCCCACCCCTCCGCAGGTATAAGAAAACCCCTTGAAGCCTTATGCTTCAAGGGGTTCCTCATGTGGCTCAGATAGGACTCGAACCTATGACACTCCGGGTATGAACCGAATGCTCTAGCCAGCTGAGCTACTGAGCCATCAAGTTGCGGGGGAGGGACTTGAACCCCCGACCTCCGGGTTATGAGCCCGACGAGCTGCCAAACTGCTCCACCCCGCGACA
>CAZRLU010000064.1:0-4263 GCA_964600995.1 uncultured Oscillospiraceae bacterium
TCAAACAGACCATGATGGGTTTTTCCGTCCTCGCCTCCGATTCCGCTTCTGTCCAGAAGAAAAGTAACCGGAAGCTGCTGCATGGCAACATCATGGATCATCTGATCATAGCATCTCTGGAAAAATGTGGAGTATACCGCGAAATAGGGGCGCATCCCTCCGGCCGCAAGCCCGGCAGCCAGGGTGGCCGCATGCTCTTCCGCGATCCCAACGTCCAGCATCCGGTCCGGGAAGCTCTCGGCAAAATGGTCAAGCCCGGTTCCCAGGGGCATTGCCGCCGTGATGGCAACGATTCTCGGATCCTTTTCCGCCATTTCCGTCAAAGTATATGCCATCACATGACCGCTGGAAGGATGGTCCGGTTTTTCAGCCCGGTCGCCCGTTTCAACCAGAAAGGGAGGCGTTCCATGGAATACTTCGGGACGTTCCTCCGCCTTGTCATATCCATATCCTTTTTTTGTTTTTACATGAATCACGCAGGGGGCATGAAGTTCCTTCGCCTTGCGGAAGGTTTTTTCGAGCCCTTCAAGATGATGCCCGTCAATCGGACCGAAATATTCAAAGCCAAGGGTTTCAAAAAAACCGATGCTGTCCGTGCGGACCAGGGCTGTTTTGGCCATCGTTTTCAGCGCATGCATAATCCTGTAGACGGGTTTCCCGATCACGGGAATTCTTCTGAACCTGCGGACAGCCAGCTTTGCATTCTGCCATTCGCTGCTGACTCTCAGATTGGTCAGGCTGTTGCTGAGCGCTCCGACATTCCTGGCAATGCTCATCTCATTGTCGTTGAGAATTACAATCATCGGAGTTTGGGTGTTCCCTGCATCATTCAGCGCTTCATAGCACATGCCGCCGGTCAGTGCTCCGTCTCCGACAAGCGCGATCGCAGCATAGGATTCTCCCAGAAAATCTCTCGCCCGGGCAAAGCCCAGCGCCGCGGAAATGGATGTGGAGGCATGCCCTGTTTCGAAGCAGTCATAAACGCTTTCGTCGCGCCGGGGAAAGCCGCTGAGCCCTCCGTATTTCCGAAGGGTGGCAAACTGGTTCAGCCGTCCGGTGATCATTTTATGCACGTAGCTCTGATGGCCAACGTCAAAAACGATTTTATCCTTGCGGAAATCAAAAACCCGATGCAGGGCAACCGTCAGCTCCACAACTCCAAGATTGGAGGCCAGGTGACCCCCGTTTTTTGCGACAGTCCGGATCAGCTCCCGCCGGATTTCTCCGCAAAGGGTCTGAAGCTGTGCGTAATCCAGCTTTTTCAGATCATCCGGATCTTTGATGTTTTCCAGCAGCATTCAGGCTCTCCCTTCAGTCAGCGAATCCGGCTCAGATTTTGGCGCCCTTGCTTCCTTTGACTCCCTTGCTTCCCAAGGAAGCCCCCCGAAGGATATCGCTTGTGTAGGCATAATTCGCCTGATTCTTTTCCCGGTTCGCCTTTTCCGCAAAAAGAATCATCCTGTCGATCAGCTCGCGATAAGGAAGCCCCGTATTCTCCCATAGATAATAGGCAAGGCTTCCGGGAATTGTGTTGATCTCCGTAATAAACAGTTGCTGACTGTCCCGGTCAAACATATAGTCAATCCGCACAACGCCCTTGCAGTCCATCATTCTGAAAATGGACTTGCTCATCTCCTGAATCTCGGTCCGGAGTTCGTCCTCTATCGGTGCAGGGACGATCCTGTGCAGGCTGGCCATCCCCTTGCTTCCGCCGTTCGACAGGTATTTCTCATGGAAGTCGAGATAGTCCTCGCTGGTAAGCGGCATTTCGATAGGAGATGCGTTAACCTCTTCATCGAAGCCGATCACGCTGCAATTGAGTTCAATCGGTTTGGTCAGCCCTTTTTCAACAAGAACCCTGCGGTCGTATTCAAATGCAAGCTCCAGAGCTTCCTTCAGCCTGACGCGGGTCTCCGCCCTGCTGACACCGATGCTCGATCCAAGATTCGCAGGTTTTACATAGACCGGGTATCCCAGTTCGCCTTCAATTGTATTCAGAACACGCTCCGGATCCGCGTGGAAGGCACTTCTTGTAAACCAGCAGGACGGAAGTACGGGCAGATCCGCGCCGCGGAAGAACTGTTTCATCAGGATTTTATCCATTCCGAGGGCGCTGGCTCCCACCCCGGAGGAGGTATACGGAATATTGGCAAGCTCCAGCATGCCCTGCAAAGTTCCGTCTTCCCCGTTCATGCCGTGCATGACGACGATCATCACATCTATCCGGGCAACCGCCTTCAGCTCTTCCCGCCCAAACAGTCCCTTCCCTTTTTCAAGCGACAGCAGAGCGCCGGACCCGGGCGTCATATCGAGAAATACTTTTTTTATGCCCTCCTGGTTCGGATTGAAATTCTGGAAGATATGGATATCCTTCAGCTTTTCGCCGGTATACCAGTTTCCGTTCTCATCGATGTATACAGGAACCAGCCCGTATTTTTCCGTGTCCACATGATGCATCAGCTGGACTGCGCTGATAATCGAAACTTCCCGCTCACAGCTTCTGCTGCCGAAAATGACGCCCACCTGTTTTTTGCTTGACATTCCTCACACCTCACTGTAATTATCCGGCAGATCGTTTTCGAACAGGATGCAGTCTCCCGCTCCGGCCATTGTTTTCAGAAGCTCCGCCGCTTCATTCAGGCTGCCGACGATATGGATTTTTTCTTCCGGAAAGCCTTTTGCCTGCAGACCCTCCCGGATTTTGACGCTGCGCTGGCGCCCGACCAGGATTGCCGCATCGCAGCATTCCGCCATTCTGAGGCCGAATTGGTAGTTCATTTCCTCTTCCCGGTCTCCGAGCTCCACCATGCCGGGTGTCACAACAATTCGCTTCCCGGAAAACTGCCTCAGGGTCTGAAACGCCTGCTCCGCCCCCTGAATATTGCTGTTGAAGGCGTCATCCAGCACTGTGATTCCGGAGGGGTTCCTTTTCAGCTCCAGCCTGTGTGCGACAGGTTTCAGCCGTCTGATGCCGACAGAAATTTCCTTTCCGGACATTCCAAGGCGGTAGCAGACCGCTGCGCTGAGCACGATATTTCTGATATTCAATTCCCCCAGAAGTTCCGTTTCGCATTCTGTTTTTTCATCCTTCGTGCACAGAAGAAAACGGCTTCCTGATGAAGATACCTGAATGTTCTCTGCCCAGACATCATCCCGGTCCGGATGCAGCCCCGCAAGGTACTTTTCCTTTTCTGTTTTCTCCCAAAGGCCGTAAACAATCCCGTCATCGTCCGAGAAAAAACAGGTTCCTCCCTCCGGGATTGCATCCATCAGCTCATATTTTGTCTTTGTAATTCTCTCCTGCGTGTGAAAAGTATCCAGATGCTGCGGTCCGACTGAAGTCAGCAGACCCATGGTCGGATGGACAAGCCGGCACATCTCCCGGATATCGCCCACATGCCTTGCGCCCATCTCCGCGACAAAAACCCGATGTCCCGGCTCCAGCATGGTTCGGATCACCTTCGTTACACCCATGGGGGTGTTGAAGCTGGCGGGGGTGACAAGCGTGGGAAACCGGACGGCCAGAAGTTCTCCGAGAATAAATTTGACGCTGGTTTTTCCCCAGGATCCAGTGATGCCTATTTTAATCAGGTCCTCCCGGCTGCGGAGGATCCGCTGGGCGTCACGGAAGTAGGCTTCGCTGATTCCCTTTTCGATGGGCCAGGCAAGAAGTCCGCCCAGCGCTGTCCAGAGCGGCAGTGCAAGGGGAAGAACCGCGCAGAAGGGAAACAGCGGTGCGCCGGTCCGGAATACGGTCAGAAGCACAAGTGTCCACAGAACAAAGGATACAGCGTACAGGCGCTTGACTCTCGGGGTAAAGTTCAGCGGTTTTTTTGCCTTTTGTTTCTTCAGGGCTGCAGAAATCGCTGCTCCGGCCGCCACCAGCAAAAGTCCGGTCAATATGCAGCCGGCCCATCCGGGAAGCTTATCCCGCGTCAGCTGAAGCAGGAAGGATGCCGCCAGAAATGCAACGCACATCAGCGCGCCGGGGATCCAGCCGCGAATTCCCTGGCGTCTGAGCGTTCGGAAATAGCCTGGAAACTGATAGCTTTCAAGCTGAAACCAATGAATCAGGGTTCTTGCGGCAAGCAGGCATCCGATGGATCCGAAGCCCGCCCAAACCGCAGTCAGCAATGAATTATCCATGCGTCAGGTCTCCGTCAAAAAATGCTTTACTATTATGTTGAAACGGGCTGCCTGTTCCAGGTAGGCAAAATGGCTTCCGCCCTCCAGGACAACAAGCCCCGCGTCCGGAATCAGCTT
>CAZRLU010000064.1:4363-10026 GCA_964600995.1 uncultured Oscillospiraceae bacterium
CGCGCAGCTTTTTTTCTGCCGGCTTCCGACTCAGCGGCTCTCAGCCCGGCAGCGCCGGTAAACACCAGTCTGCAAAAATAGTCCGGCCATTCCTTTGCGGCCCAGGCGCCAACCCTGCAGCCGAAGCTGTGGGCAACGATGTCACATGGATAAAAGCCAAGCGTATCCAGCAGCTCCTTCACCGCGTCCGCATAGTCCGGAACCCCCCAGGGCTCCGGAGGCCTTCCGCTTTTCCCGTGCCCCGGAAAATCAGGGATCAGGACAAGGTGGTTCTCTCCAAGAGTTTCCGCCACGCCCTTCATCAACTCTCCGCTGCATCCCCATCCGTGCAGAAGCAGGACTTTGCTTCCGCTTTCTCCGACCGTTTCATAGTATATCCTTGTTCCTTTTATCTCCGCAAACATGTATTCTCCTGCAGCCGCCAGATATATCGTTCTTTTCTTGCGCTGATATCATATTTCTCCCGGATCTGCCCTTCCACGGTCACTTCGCTCTCCCAAAGGCAGCCGAGGCTTTCACAGGTTTTTCGGCTTGCGGCATTATCCGGATCGCAGGTAATGACGACGCTGCTCTTTCCGCTGCGCCGGATTTCATCCGCGATCAGGGCGCACGCCTTGGCCGCAAAATGTCTCCCCCGCCAGGGCGGATCTATGTGATATCCGATATGGCCGAAATAATAAATGGCTCTGCTTTCTCCGGACCGATAGGCGATCTGCCCGATTTCCTGTCGTTTCCCATGCTCTGTAATGCGCCAGACTTTCTCATGTCCGAACTCCTGAGCCATCAGCCTTCGCGGGATATACAGGGGAATCAGGTCGATCTCTCCGTCTGAATAGTCAGGCCTGGCCTGAAACCTGAAAAACATCAGACCTCCTGCATCCGTACCTGATCAAGCAGCGAATAGAAATCATCCGGCCTGATCAGCTGCGTCCCTTCCGTCATCACGCTGGCTGCCCCGGCGGCGACGCCGTAACGGAAGGCTTTTGCCATATCTCCTTCCCTTTCGTAACCAAGCAGCATACCGCCGATCATTGCGTCTCCGGCTCCCACAGTGGATTTTGTGGAAACGCGAAGTGCCGGCGCAAACAGCGTGCAATCCCTGTCCACATACATTGCCCCCATGGCTCCCATGGAAATCACGGCATGCTCAACGCCGAGCCGGATGAACAGCAGTGCGGCATCGCGGATGGACCGGATTGTACGCAGTTCCAGGCCCAGGGTGATTTCCATTTCCCGCAGATTGGGCTTGATCAGGAAGGGATGTGCGCCTTTTGCAGCCAGCTCCAGCTCCTGTCCTTCTGTGTCCAGGATGCATTTTTTCCCATCCAGCGCATTGATGAGATCCCTGTATGTGCCCTCCGGACATCCCGGCGGGAGGCTGCCCGTCAGCACCACGAGATCGCTGCTTGCAGTTTTTTCCTTTACAAGCTGCGAAAAGGAGCGAAGCTGCTCCTCCGAAATCCTGGATCCTGATTCGTTCAGCTCTGTGATTCCCTTCTCATTCGCGATAACGAGCTTCAGATTGTTCCGGACCCGTCCCGGAATTATCATGAATGAATGCTTCAGGTTCTCTGCGTCCATCATTCCGGAAAGCTGATCCGCCCCGTTTTCCCCCATAATGCCCACGCACTGAACATCAAGGCCGAGGCGCTTTGCAACGACGGCAACATTGATTCCTTTTCCGCCGAGATCCTCCCGGATTTCCCTGATTCGGTTCACCTCACCGATTTTCAGGCAATCCATCTCCACGGCCCGGTCAAAACTTGGATTCATGCAGATGGTCGTAATCATTGTTTCACCTCCCTGAAAACCACGGCAAATATTATATCATTCAAGGTTCTCTTTCGCAATATTGGAAAACGTTTGCTCTTTTCATGACCCTATGATAGAATAATTCGGATTTTCAATTATATTTCCGGGAGGGATCCATTTATGGTCAGGAACTCCGATATTCTGATTATAGGCGGAGGGGTTATCGGTTGCGCCGTGGCGCGGGAATTGAGTCGTTATCAATGCTCCGTCTCTCTTTTGGAGCAGGCCTGGGATGTTGCGGAAGGCGCCTCAAAGGCAAACAGCGGTATCGTCCATGCGGGTTACGACGCGCTTCCCGGAACCCGAAAGGCATTTTTCAATGTGGAAGGTGCGCGGCTCTTTCCTGATCTCTGCGCCGAGCTTGGCGTACCCTACAGCCGATGCGGAGCCTATGTGATCGGCTTTGATGACGAGGATCGGAAAACCCTTCAGAATCTTTTGGATCGCGGTATCCGGAACGGCGTTGAAGGGCTGAAAATCATTGAACGCGATGAGCTCCTCTCCTCAGAGCCGAATCTTAATCCGGCCGTGCTTTGCGCCTTGTCCGTTCCTTCCAGCGCTGTGGTAAGTCCCTATGAGCTTACTTTTGCCTTTGCGGATGATGCGGCGCTCAACGGTGTTTCCTTCTGCTTCGGCACAAAGGTTACCACGATCACGCCCCGGGAGGATGGATCCTTCCTGGTTTCCACGAATCAGGATGACTGGACCTGCAGGGTTCTGATCAACTGTGCCGGCGCATCTTCCGCCGACCTGCATAATCAGCTTTCGCCTGAGAAGCGGAGAATTGTTCATCGCCGCGGGCAGTATTATCTCCTGGACAGGCCGGTCCATGCGCCTTTTTCCAGAACCATTTTCCAGTGCCCCTCAAAAATGGGGAAAGGCGTTCTGGTTTCTCCCACGGTTCATGGCAATGTGCTGCTGGGCCCGAATGCGGAAGATATTCAGGATCCGCTTGATACCGCAACAACCCAGTCCGGGCTTGATTCCGTCATGGAAAGAGTTCGTCTGACCTGGCCTCAGGTTTCTGTTCGTTCAAATATCACGAATTTCAGCGGAGTCCGCGCCCACGAAACCGGGGACGATTTTGTGGTGGGCAGAGTCGAAGATCTTCCGGGCGCCTATGAAACGGTAGGGATCGAAAGCCCCGGCCTTTCCTCCGCTCCCGCCATTGGCCGCTATCTCTCCTCTCTTGTGGCGGAGGATTTCAAGCTTTCCCGGAAGGCTGAAATTGTCCCCTATCGGAAGCCGGCCATTCCCTTCCGGGATATGACTCCGGAAGAAAAGAACAACGCCCTGAAAGATAATCCGCTCTATGGGAATATTATCTGCCGCTGCGAGGTTATCACGGAGGCGGAGATTGTGGAGGCGATTCACAGGCCCGTTCCGGCTCTGCATATTGATGCTGTGAAGCGCCGCACCCGGGCCGGTATGGGACGGTGTCAGGGCGGATTCTGTTCTCCCCGTGTCGCGGCAATTATATCCAGGGAAACCGGTATCCCCCTTCTTGATATCACGAAAAACGGCGGAAACAGTTATCTGCTTACCGGCACGCTGACCGAGCAGGCGCCAAGGAGGAATGAGAAATGAATCTTGACCATGTCGATATTCTGATTGTCGGAGCCGGCCCTGCCGGTCTTGCCGCCGCCATTGCGGCCAGGGAAGATGGTATTGATTCCCTGCTTGTGCTGGAGCGGGAAGCTCAGCCCGGGGGAATACTCCGTCAGTGTATTCACAACGGTTTCGGGCTTCATCGGTTCAAGGAGGAGCTCACGGGGCCGGAATATGCCCAGCGGGACATTGACCGTGCCGGGGAGCTTGGCATTCGGATCGAATGCAGCACGACGGTATTGTCGGTATCTCCGGACAGAATTGTTACCTGTATATCCCGCTCCCGGGGCCTTCGGTTCATTCAGGCGAAAGCCGTCATCCTGGCCATGGGCTGCAGGGAGCGTCCCCGCGGTGCTCTGTGTACTCCGGGAACCAGATGCGCCGGAATCTATTCAGCCGGAACGGCCCAGCGCTTTGTTAACCTGGAAGGCATGATGCCCGGAAAACGGGTGGTGATCCTGGGTTCCGGCGACATCGGCCTCATCATGGCAAGGCGCATGACCCTGCAGGGAGCAAAGGTTCTCGCCTGCGTGGAAATCATGCCTTTCTCCTCCGGCCTCAACCGCAATATTGTTCAGTGTCTGAATGATTATGATATCCCGCTCTATCTTTCCCATACGGTGACCGATATTCAGGGAAGAGAACGGCTTGAAAGCGTAACCGTTGCCAAAGTGGATGAAAACCGTCGCCCGATTCCCGGCACGGAGATGAAGTTCGACTGTGATACGCTTCTCCTGTCCGTCGGCCTGATTCCGGAGAACGAGCTGAGCGAAAGTGCCGGCGTGACCATGTGCCCCGCCACCTCCGGGCCGGTTGTTTCCGATACCTTTGAGACTTCTGTGCCCGGAATCTTCTCCTGCGGAAATGTTCTGCACGTGCATGATCTTGTTGACCATGTCTCAAACGAAAGTTTTCTGGCCGGTCACGCGGCAGCCACCTTTGTGAAGTCGGAGCCGGAATCCTGCTCCTTTATGAAGGTAGTGGATGGCCCCGGCGTGAGAGGCACCGTCCCCCAGCTGATTCATCCGGATCCGGATTCCCCTGTTACATTTATGTTCAGGCCTTCCAATGTTTTCAGGAACAGCTCCGTGGTGATTACCTGCGGAGAGCGTGAGCTTCTCAGGCGCAAGGCCATGATCTTCACCCCCGGTGAAATGGCTGCGTACACGCTGCCAGGGGAAGCATTGAAGGATCTTGACGTCAGTCAGCCGATCGTCGTCCGCATCGAGAAGGGAGAGAACTGAAAGATGGAGCAGATCATTACCTGTATCAACTGCCCGGTTGGGTGCAGAATGACTGTCACGCTGGATGAGAACCGGAAAGTTGTTTCGGTTCAGGGAAACAGCTGCATTCGCGGCCGGAAATATGCGGAGCAGGAATGCACATTGCCGCTTCGCATGATCACCGCCGTGATCCCCCTTGAAAACCGGGAAATGCCTCTTTCCGTAAAAACTGCGGAGCCGGTACCCAAACATCTCATTTCCGAGGTCATGAAGGCGATCAGAGAGATTCATGTTTCTGCGCCGGTTTCCATCGGACAGGTTTTGCTTCGGGATGTCTGCCATACCGGAGTGGACATTATCGCAACCCGTCCGGTTGCGTAATCCGAAACGGGCAAGACGTATTTTTCATGCCGTGCTGCAGCCGGTCCGGAACAGGCATTCATGCGGGTTGATCAAATGAGTCTTGTGCGAATATTTTCTTTCTGCTATAATCATTTCTGAAAAATTTTTTAAAGGAGCTTTCTGACATGTTTTTAGATTCAGTTTTCGGAATTTCCTCTGCGATGGCTGAAGGGGCCGCCGCCACGGGCACAGCTGCAGCTGCCGATCCCGCTGCCGCGGCTGAAGCCGCGAACCCCGTTGCCGCCCTTCTGGGAACATTTCTCCCGATGATCCTGATTTTTGTGGTCTTTTATTTCTTCCTGATCCGTCCGCAGCGGAAAAAGGACAAGCAGGTCAAGGAGATGCTGAACAACCTGAAGGCCGGAGACAGGATCTGCACGATCGGCGGCATTTACGGCACCATCGTAGGCATCAAGGATGATACGGTTACGCTTTCCGTCGGAAAGGATAATCTCAGCATGGTCGTTGCCCGCTGGGGCATCCGCAGCGTGGAAGAAGTCACCATCGAAAACGATGCCGAGGCGCTGAACTGATTCGCATTGCAAAAAGCCGCCCGTTTGATCGGGCGGCTTTTTTGCGTTCATTCACCCCGGCAAATTATCGTTCTTCCGGTGAATC
>CAZRLU010000065.1:0-10001 GCA_964600995.1 uncultured Oscillospiraceae bacterium
TGCTGTCCAAATTCGTCACCCTGACGGAGCCCCTGATCACCGCCGACGCCGCGCCCGAGAGCTGAAGCCCCCGGATCCGGCCGTCGCCGGAACAGCTGAAGCATTTGCAAAAGGGAAGCCGATTCCGGCTTCCCTTTCTGATTCTCTTCCCCCTGCCTCAGTCCTCGTCCCGCACCGAGGGCCGCAGGTTCTCGAACAGGTCGTTGTGTTCCGTGTCCGGGCCCACCAGGCTCCGGTAGAGCCCGAAGAGGCTGCAGTCGCAGGGACCGAAGTCCTCCACCTTATAGTCCGTATCCCGTTGGGACACATGATGGTGGAAAGCCTCCTGGGCCACCTCCAGGGCCGTCCTGCCCCCGAACTCCGCCAGCGGCACCCGCCAGTCAAAGTCGATGACGTTCTCTCCGTAAAGATGAATATAGCATTTGGGCACCTTCCACCCGCCGTATTCCTTGTAAGAGTCCTTGAATTTCTTCGGATTGTTCGCCAGGTCCAGGGCCTGAATCACCGCGTCGGCGCAGGCCTGATGGGCGCCGTGGCCGTATTCGCCCTTCAGGTCATGGGTGATGATCACCTCCGGCTTGAAGCGGCGGACCCAGCCGGTCACCGTCTTCTGGACCGCGTTCTTGTCCCACCGGCTGTACTGCTCCCGCAGGGAAAGGGTGAAGCTGTCCCGGAAATGGCCGAAGGCCGGATAGTTCCGCACCCCGCAGGTCCACAACCCGTCCAGCTCCTCCAGCCTGCGCCGGGGCAGGGTCGGCACCATGATGCAGACCTGGACCTTCATCTTCTCTACTCCCGCGTACACCGGCAGCACCCCGCCGAACCACAGCAGCTCATCGTCCGGATGCCCGGCCACCAGCATCAGGTCCGCCTTCTCCGCCGGAGGCTCCCATACCTGCACCTCCGGGGGAAGCTCTCCCTTCCCGTACACGTGGATCTCCGCCAGGGGAATCGGAACGGACTTTTTCGCGCTCTTCGGGTTGGCCACCCGGAATTCCCGGGTTCCCTCCGGCAGGGGCACATATTCGGACAGGAACTGTCCCTCCGAGCAGGCGTATTCCTGCCAGGCCCCTCTCTCGTCCTTCACCTGCAGGGCGATGGCGTGCTCGTGCTCGTACCACTGGAACCAGACGCCGCTGGCCTCCTCCCCCGCCGGCACCCGCACCGTCACCTGCGCGCCTTCTCCAGCATTGGAGTTCCAGTAGGTCCGGTAGCTGCCGTCCATCGCCTTTTTGAATTCCTTCTTTTTGGAGCCCGGCGTCATCACGCACTCCGCCGTGATCTCCCGGGCCGTCTCCGCCAGGGCTCCCTCCGCGCCGCCCAGCGCCAGCAGCAGCGCCAGCGCGGACAGCAGCAGCGCCCGGAAACTTTTCCTCAACGTCAATCCGTCCTCTCCTCCCGCCGGGTTTTCCGGCGGCCTGATAAAAAGGCGCCGGGAGCGGCGCCTTCGCATGTGAACCGGATGGCTCCGGGTTTTATTTTTTCCTCAGCCCCTTGAAAAACTTCCCGATTTTTCCGGGCACCGTCTTTTCCTTCTTCTCCCGCACCGCGGCCTCCAGGGCTCCGGTGTGGTACTCGTTGTTGTCCGGATCCAGGCGCACCGCCTCCCGAAAGGCCTGATGCGCCTCATGATACCGCTCCATCCCCATCAGGGCCTTCCCGTGGGTAAAATACCACAGGGCGTCCCGGCTTTCCGCCCGCAGCAGCTGGAACAGCGCGTTCTCCGGCTTGCCCTTCTGCAGCATCCGCTCCGCCAGGGAGATAGCCTCCTCCGTGGTAATTTCCCGCAGGAAAGCAGGCTGCCGTGCCGACGTCAGCCGAAGCGCTTCCTCGTAGGCCAGGTTCAGCCGGATCATCCGCTCCTGGGCCTCGCTTTTCTTCACCGGATCCTGCACCATGTCCGGGTGGCATTTCTTCACCAGGGCCCGGTAGGCGCCCCGGATCTCCTCCGGATCCGCCCAGGGCTGCAGGCCCAGCTCCTCAAAAGGGGTGCTCATCCCGCCTCCGTCCCCTTTCAAAGCTCCGTCTCGCGGCTGATGACCGCCCCGAGGGAGCGAAGCTTGTCCTCAATATGCTCATAGCCCCGGTCGATGTATCCGGGCTCGTAGATTTCCGTAACCCCCCGGGCCATGAGCCCGGCGATGATCAGCGCCGCGCCGGCCCGCAGGTCCGTGGCCGTCAGGGGCGCGCCGTAAAGCTCCGGCACCCCCTCGATGATCGCCGTCCGGTCCATCACCCGGACCTGGGCGCCCATCCGGCGGATCTCATCCAGGTGACGGAACCGCTGCTCAAAGATGGTCTCCTCCACAAAGCTGGTCCCCTTCACCGTGGTCAGCAGAGCGCTCATAGGCTGCTGCAGATCCGTGGGGAACCCGGGGTAGACCTGGGTCTTGATGTTGATGGCCCGCTTGGGCCCCGCCCCCCGCACCCGGATGGCGTCGTCATAGTCGTTGACCTTCACGCCCATCTCCAGCAGCTTGGCCGTCAGCGCGTCCATGTGGGTGGGAATGCAGCCCCGGATCGTCACGTCGCCGCTGGTGGCGGCCGCGGCGATCATCAGGGTGCCGGTCTCAATCTGGTCCGGAATCACCGCATAGGAGGTGCTGTGCAGATACTGCACGCCCCGGATGCGGATCGTGTCCGTTCCGGCGCCTTTGATCTTCGCCCCCATGCTGTTCAGGAAGTTGGCCAGGTCCACGATGTGGGGCTCCTTGGCGGCGTTGTAGATGGTGGTCTTCCCCTTCGCCTTGGCGGCGGCCAGCATCACGTTCACCGTGGCGCCCACCGTCACCATGTCGAAGAACACGTCTCCCCCGGTCAGCTCCTCGCAGGAAGCCCGCAGGAAGCCCCTGCGCTCCTCCGCGTCGGCGCCGATGGCCTGCATGCCCTTGATATGCTGGTCCACCGGCCGGCTGCCGATGTCGCAGCCTCCCGGCGTGGGCACGTTGGCCCGGCCGCAGCGGCCCAGCAGCGCCCCCAGCAGATAGTAGCTGGCCCGCAGCCGCTGGGCGTTGCGATAGGAAACCGTATCCCCCTCCGCCGGCCGCGGGTCCACCCGCATCATCCGGCCGGGTTCATATTCCACCTTCGCGCCCAGCTCCCGGAGGATATCCACCAGGGCATGGACATCTTCGATATCCGGCAGATTCTCAATCGTGCAGGGTTCATCGCAAAGCAGGGACGCGGGAATCAGCGCCACGGCGGTATTCTTGCCGCCGCTGACCTGGACCTCGCCCTCCAGCGGATTCCCTCCCGTGATCAGCATTCGCTCCCTTCCGGGCATCCGAACGTCTCCCTTCTTCTGGGTGTGAATTTTATTATACACATTTCCGCCATTCCTGACAAGCGCCGCCGGTTTTCCCCTGTCCATCTCGTTCTTTCCTTTTTTTCCGTTTTGTGGTACACTTGCCTCAACGGAAAAAAACCTGAGGAGGTCATCATGTTCAAGAACCTGACCAAAGCGGAAAAATCGTGGGTTCTCTACGATGTGGGCAATTCCGCCTTTACCATGCTTGCCTGCTCCCTGATCCCCATCTGGTTCAAAAGCCTGGCCATCGGCGACGCGCCCGGCCAGATTACCGGCGACCAGGCCACCGCCTATTATTCCATCGCCATTGCCGTGGTCACCGTCGTGGTCGCCCTGCTGGGCCCCATCCTGGGCGCTCTGGCGGATCATAAGGATATGAAGAAGATCTTCTTCACCACCGCCGTGGCCCTGGGTGTCACCGGATGCATCCTCAACGGCTTCGCCGCCGGCTGGGTCGCCTTCATCGTCATCTACATTCTGTCCAAGATCTGCTATTCCGCCTCCCTGACCTTCTATGACTCCATGCTCAACGATGTGACCACCGAGGACCGGATGGATCAGGTTTCCTCCTACGGCTTCGCCTGGGGATACATCGGCTCCTGCATTCCCTTCCTGGTGGCGCTGATCGCCTACGTCCTCGGGCCGGACATGATGAACAAGATCCCCGACAGCGCCTCCCGGATCATCGGCTTCTCCGTCACGGGCATCTGGTGGCTCCTGGTCACCCTGCCCCTGATCCGGAATTACAAGCAGGTCAACTATGTGCAGGGTGAGCGGGGCACGGTCCGGGCCGTCTTCCGCCAGCTGGGACGCACCTTCCGGAAGATCGCCACCGGCGACCGGAAGATTCTCTTCTTCCTCATCGCCTTCTTCCTGTACATCGACGGCGTCGGAACCATCATCGACAACTGCATCAATATCGGAACCGACCTGGGGCTGAACACCGTCGGCCAGGTGATCTTCCTCCTGGCCACCCAGGTGGTCGCCTGGGTCGGATCCCTGGTCTTCGCCCGTCTTTCCCAGAAGTACAAGACGGTTCCCCTGATTCTGATCTGCATTGTCGGCTACTTCTGCGTCTGCCTCTACGCCCTGACCCTCAGCACCATCTGGCACTTCGGCATCCTGGCCTTCGGGGTGGGCTGCTTCCAGGGCTCCATCCAGTCCCTCTCCCGTTCCTATTATTCCAAGATCATTCCCCCGGAAAACTCCGGCGAGTATTTCGGCATCTATGACATCTTCTCCAAGGGCGCTTCCTTCCTGGGCTCCGCCGTCATCGCCTGGGTCAAGCTGGCCGGCGGCACCATCAATATCGCCGTCGCCTCCCTGGCCGTCTTCTTCGCCCTGGGCTTCGTTTTCCTGAAGCTTTCGGACCGGCAGCCCTCTTCCGTCGCAAAATAATCCGTCCCGATTTTCAGAAAAGGGAGTCCCGCCACCCGGCGGGGCTCCCCTTTTTCATGTCTTTCCTTTTTCCGTCTCCCGCCCGGCGGCCTTCCGCGCCGCCTCCTGCAGGGCCAGGGCCACAGCGGAGGTCTCCTTGGGATGCAGGTTGTTCTTCTCCAGAATGGAGGCGATCTCCACCCGGGTGGCCTCCACCTCCTCCCGGAACTCCCGGGCGGAAACCCGGGTGGCGCCGCCCCCCAGGATGATGACCTGCTCCAGCCCGTCGGAGGTGGCCACCCGGATCCGGTATTCCTTCTTCCGGTTCATCTCCCGGATGGTCTTCTCGATATAGTTGTCCGCCGTTTCCGCCTCCCGGGTATAGACCACGTGGATCCCCTGGGTCTCCTCCCGGGCCCCCTGGCTTCCCTGGACCCGGTAGGCGTCGAAAACCAGAATCAGCTCTCCCTCCCGGAATCCGTGGTAATTGCTCAGGATGTCCACCAGGCTCTTCCGGGCGTCCTCCAGGCTGTGGCGGGCCAGCTCCTGCAGATCCGGCCAGGCAAAGATGATGTTGTATCCGTCCACCAGCAGCGCCTCGGTCTTCGGCGGCTCCGTCACCATCACCCGGCCGTTGACGGTGGGCGCCTTTCTTCCCGGCGACTCCGCCCCGGTCCGGGGCTTCTGCTTGCCGTAGGTGCGCTCAAAGATGGCCTGCAGCTCCTTGTCCTCCTCGGCGGTGCCCCGGTAGGCCGAACGGGATCCCCCGCCTCCGCCGCCTTCGCCGCCGTTGCCGGCTTCCTGACCTTCCCCCGTCTCCGGGTGCAGGTGCATCCAGGCCGGCACCTCCCGCCAGGACACCACGAATCCCGCCCCGTGGGAGCAGAACACCGAGTCCGCCGTGTTGGTCACGTCCCGCTCCGGATCGTATCCGGCGGCGGCGATGACCTCCTCCGGGTTCCGGCAGGGCTCGTATCCCCGCAGCGTCAGGCTCAGCCGGCCCTGGCCCCGGGTATATCCGGCCACCTCCCGGGGATATCCCCGCAGCGCCGCCACCGGGGCGCTGCCCGTCAGCACCGTCTCCTTCTCCCGGGTCTCCGGCGGATTCATCGTCCCGCCCATCCGGGCCAGGTCCGTCATGGCCCGGCCGGCGCAGTCCGGCGGCAGCTCCAGCCGCAGGTCATACCAGGGCTCCAGCAGCACGCTCTCCGCCTGCATCAGCCCCTGGCGCACCGCCCGGTAGGTGGCCTGCCGGAAGTCTCCCCCCTCCGTGTGCTTCAGGTGAGCCCTCCCGGCAATCAGGGTGATCTTCATATCCGTGATGGGCGAGCCCGTCAGCACGCCCAGGTGGGTCTTTTCCATCAGATGGGTCAGGATCAGCCGCTGCCAGTTCAGCTCCAGCTGGTCCGTGCTGCAGGCGGAGGCAAAATGCAGCCCGCTGCCCGGCTCCCCCGGCTCCAGCCGCAGATGCACCTCGGCATAGTGCCGCAGGGGCTCGTAGTGCCCTACCCCCGTCACCGGGTTCCGGATGGTCTCCCGGTACAGGATGCTGCCCTCGCTGAAGGCCGCCTCCAGCTGAAACCGGTCCTTCAACAGCCTCCGGATGATCTCCAGCTGGATCTCCCCCATCAGCTGCAGGTGAATCTCCCGCTTCTCCCCGTTCCAAAGGATCCGCAGCTGGGGATCCTCCTCCTCCAGGGTCCGCAGCTGCCGCAGGGCCTCCGCCTGGTCCGTTCCCCGGGGCAGGATCACCTGATAGGTGAACACCGGGGAGAGCAGCGGCGCCTCCCCGTCCTTCTCCGTTCCCAGGCCGTCCCCGGCCCGGGAGGCGCTCAGGCCCGTCACCGCGCAGACCTCTCCCGCCTCCGCCTCCTCCGTCTGGCGGAACCTGGGCCCGCTGTAGATCCGGATCTGACTGATCTTCTCAGCTCCCGCCCGGGTCTCCAGCACCGTCCGGGTCTTCAGGCTGCCGCCGGTGATCTTCATCCAGGTCAGCCTGCCCCCCTGGGGCTCATGGGTGATCTTGTAGACCCGGGCGCCGAACTCCTCCGGATATGCCGGCGCGGGGATCAGCTCCGCCGCCCCGTCCAGCAGCCGGTCCACGCCCTTCATCCGCAGAGCGCTGCCGAAGAAGCAGGGAAACAACGCCCGCCGGGCCACCATGGCTCCCAGAGTTTCCGTGGGAATGCTGCCCTCCGCCAGAAAGGTTTCCATGGCTTCCTCCCCGCAGAGGGCAGCCTCCTCCATGCCCTCCGGGGAGATCAGGTCCACGCAGCCCTCTCCCAGCCGGCTCTTCAGTTCCCGCATCAGAGTCTTCCGGTCCGTCCCCGGCTGGTCCATCTTGTTTACAAAAATCAGCGTCGGCACCCGGTAGGCCTTCAGCAGCCGCCACAGGGTTTCTGTATGCCCCTGGACCCCGTCGGCCCCGCTGATCACCATCACCGCCGCGTCCAGCACCCCCAGGGTCCGCTCCGTCTCGCTGGAAAAATCCGCGTGCCCAGGGGTGTCCATCAACGTCATCTGCACGCCCTTCCACTCCATCTGGGCCATCTTGGAAAAGATGGTGATGCCCCGCTCCCGCTCCTGCACGTCCGTGTCCAGAAAGGCGTCCCCGTGGTCCACCCGGCCCAGGCGACGCAGCGCCCCCGCGGCATACAGCATGGCTTCGGACAGGGTAGTTTTCCCCGCGTCCACATGGGCCACCAGCCCGATGATCAGCCTCTTTCCCGCCATGGGGCGCCTCCGTTCTTCCCGGGAATCCCGGGCTCCGTATTCTTCCGTGCAAGTAATGATATCAGATGCGCCGGAAACTTTCAACGCTCCGGCGTTGTACCCGCTTCCGGAAAGAGCTCCGGCCCGGCCATTCCCTTGCCCCCGGATTTCTCCCCTCCTGCCGGCCGCGTCGCCTTCTCCGTCTTCCGGCCCCGGGACAGAAAAGCGGGCCGGCTTCCGCCGGCCCACAGGTCCTTATCCGTTTCTTCTCTTCAGGATTTCCCCGTAAACAAATCCCTTCACGATCTCGTTTCCCGCCCAGCTCAGCCCCAGGCCTCCCCCGGTTTCCCGGGTTTCCGCCGCCGGTTCCGGAGCAGCTTCCCAACCGTCGTGACAGGGATCCGTTCCCTCCGGGATGTCGGTCTTCAGGCTGCCGGAGCTCAGGTTCGCGTAATCGTCATGGCAGGGGTCCGTCCCCTCCGCCCGGTTCACCCGCAGGCTCCCCGAGGGCATCGCCGCATAGTCGTCGTGGCAGGGATCCTTCCCCTCCTCTTCGGTGCGGGGCAGGCTGCCGGAGACCTGGTCCGCAAGATGGCTTGCCGCGCCCTCCAGCCTGGCGAACAGGTGGGGGAACTCCTTGGCCAGCTTTTCATCCAGCTTCCCCGCGGGGATCATGGGTTTCGCTCCGGCTCCGGAGCCGGCCACCGGCCGTGTCGGCTTTCCACCGGGCTTTTTCGTGTCTTTCTTCCGTCCCTTGCTGCCCAGAAATACCCAGGCCAGGACCAGCAGCAGGAGCGGCAGGAAGGAAGTATCCATCCCGTTTCACCTCCCGGCGCGATTACTTCTTGTTAGGCTGTCCTTCCGGGGCGGACTGGGGAGCGCTGGCCTTCGCGATGGATTCCCGCATCTCCGTGTCCGCGATGGTGTTCTTCATGTTGTAGTAGTCCAGCACGCCCATCTTGCCTTCCCGCAGGGCAGACGCCATGGCCTTCGGCACTTCCGCTTCCGCTTCCACCACCTTGGCCCGCATCTCCTGCACGGAGGCCTTCATTTCCTGCTCCCGGGCCACGGCCATGGCGCGGCGCTCCTCGGCCTTCGCCTGGGCGATCCGCCGGTCCGCTTCCGCCTGGTCCATCTGCAGCTGGGCGCCCACGTTCCGGCCAACGTCCACATCCGCGATGTCGATGGACAGGATCTCATAGGCCGTTCCCGCGTCCAGGCCCTTGCCCAGCACGGTGCGGCTGATCAGGTCCGGATTCTCCAGCACTTCCTTGTGGGTCGAAGCGGAGCCGACGGTGGTCACGATGCCTTCGCCGACCCGGGCGATAACCGTCTCTTCTCCGGCGCCGCCCACCAGCCGCTCGATATTGGTCCGCACCGTCACCCGGGCCTTGGCCCGCAGCTCGATGCCGTCCTTGGCGATGGCCGCCACCACCGGGGTCTCGATGACCTTCGGGGTGACGCTCATCTGCACCGCCTGGAACACGTCCCGGCCGGCCAGGTCGATGGCGCAGGCCTTTTCAAAGGCCATCTCGATGTTGGCCCGCTGGGCCGCGATCAGGGCATTGATCACCTTGTCCACGTTGCCGCCCGCCAGAAAATGGGTTTCCAGCTGGCTGATGGTCAGGTCCAGTCCCGCCTTCCTGGCCTTGATCAGGGGATAGACCAGGCGCTGGGGCTGAATCCGGCGGATCCGCATGCCCACCAGGGTTCCGATGGAGATGTGCACCCCGCTGGCCAGGGAGGAAATCCACAGGCCCATGGGCACAAAGTGCAGGAAAATCGCCAGGAGCACCACCACGACCAGGATGATCACCGGAATCATAATTGCAGAATCCAACAAAGCATTTCCCTCCTTTTTTCTTGCCGGGGTCCTTCGATGCCCCGGAAAAAGCGTCTCTCAGAGCAGGCCTCCGTCCGGTCTCAGGCCCGGCGGACGATCACATGATCGCCTTCCGTTCCCGTGACCAGGACCTTCTCGCCCTTCTCCACCAGCTCTCCGCCGCTGGCCGCGTTGATCCGCACCCCGTCGATCTCCACGGTTCCGCCGGGCCGCAGCGCGGATACGGTCACGCCCTCCCGGTTCAGGTAGACCTGCAGCGTCTTGGCTGCAGGTTCCGGCGCCGCTTCCTCCGCGTCCTTCAGAATCAGGTCGCTCCGGCTGATCCGTCCCTTCATCGCGCTGCGGTAGGACAGGAATATGACCACGCCCAGCAGGATGATGAACAGCAGCGTCAGGATCAGCGCCGTCACAAGCCCGTACTGGACATAGGCGCTGTAGATCGCGATGATCTCCAGGATGGCGCCCAGGATGCCCGCGATGCCGAATCCCGGCATGATGGCCTCCGTCACCAGCAGGGCAAAGCCTGCCAGTCCGCAGAGAATCAGCGTCAGGTTCGCCGCGAAAAATTCCATCGCCTTCCTCCTTTCCGAAGGAGCCTCCGCTCCTTCCTTTCCTTCTGTCCGTATTATAACCCGGTACCGCCCTCCGTTACAGGGATTTCCGGGCAAAATAGCACGTCCTATTCTTCCCGAAAGGGAATTAATCCCCCGCCGGCAGCTCCGTGAAGGCCATGATATCCACGTCCTTGGCGGATCCGCCCAT
>CAZRLU010000066.1:0-9981 GCA_964600995.1 uncultured Oscillospiraceae bacterium
TCCAGTTGTTCACGAACGCGCCGTACTGCACGATCTTTTCGGGGTTGAAGCCCTCTTCGTCCGGGTGTTTGCCGTTCTCGTCAAAGGTCAGGCGTTTCGCCACCGCCACGAACTCGTCCCAGGTGTAGGGGGTGTCCGCGGAGGGATAGGGCTCTCCGGCCGCGTCGAACATGTCCTGGTTGTAGTAGAGGATCAGAATCTCGTTACTGCTGGAATAGCCCACGGGCGTTCCCGCATCCTTGAAGGTGATGCAGTCCATGGGCTGCAGTTTTTCACCGGCATACATATCGGACACGTCTGCCATGACGCCGTTGCGGGCGAAGTACAGCACGGCGGGCTCGTTCACCATGCCGCAGTCCGGCAGCTGGTTCGCGATGGCATAGTTGACCAGGGTCTCCGTATACTGCTCAACGGGGATCTGCATGGGCTCCACGAATACCTTGTCCTGCATCTGGTTGTACACATTCAGGGTGGCCTGTACGCTTTCCGCCTCCGTCTGGTTGCCCCAGAAGGAATAGGTGATGTGTACCCGGCCGTCCCCCTCCGCCAGGGAGATCAGCGGCAGCATCAGGGCAAGGCACAGCACCAGAGCCAGCAACTTCTTCATAGAATCTTCCTCCTTCTGTTTTCTGTCGTAGGTCTATGTTCTTTTCTGTGAGGTTATTCGATTAACCTCTTCGTTAACATTAAGATAGCACTCGCAAGGCCCGTTGTCAATGGGTTTTGTGCAGGCTTTTGGTCTTTTTGAAAGGTTAATTTGTTAACCGTTTCCTTGACGCGCCCGGCGGGGGCCGGTATAATCCGAAGGGATGCAAAAAAGCCTGTTCCTGAAAGGAGAATCGCGCTCATGGCGACCATGCGGGACGTCGCGGTGCTGGCGGGGGTTTCCACCGCCACAGTATCCTATGTGCTCAACGGCTCCAAGAAGCTTTCCCCGGAGACCACCGAGCGGGTGATGCGGGCTGTGGCCCAGGTGAACTACACCCCCAACACCACAGCCAAGTCCCTCCGTCTGGGGCAGACCTTCACCATCGGGGTCCTGGTGGAGGATATCCGGGGTCTACCGGTTGCGCCCATCGTCAGCGGCATCAGTGAAACCCTCTCGAAAAGCGGATACCGGACCATCCTTCACGATCTGCATCTGCTGGAGAAGCTGTACAACCAGTATGAGCAGATCGGCACCTACCGGGAGCGAATCAACGAGGGCATCAATCTGCTGAAATCCTCCAATGTGGATGGGATTATCTACACCGCCATGCATGACCGGCATCTGGACTATCTGCTGGATCCCATGGACACGCCCCTGGTTTTCGCCTATTCCCACGGCACCGAGACGGATACCTATGTCACCTATTCCAACCGGGATTCCGCGGCGGAGATGACCCGTTTTCTCCTGGCCCGGGGGCACACCCGCCTGGGCGTCATCGCCGGGCATCCCCATTCCTATCCCACGGGCCAGCGCCTGCTGGGCATCCAGATGGCGGTCCAGGGCGCGGGGCTGACGCTGCCCCCGGAGTATATCCGCTACGGCGACTGGGAGTTTGATTCCGGCCGCGTTCAGGCGGAGGCCCTGCTGCGGCTTCCCGTCCCGCCCACCGTCATCTTCGCCATGAATGACCTGATGGCTGCCGGAGCCATGTCCGCCGCCCAGGAGATGGGGCTGCGGATTCCGGAGGATCTGGCGGTGGCCGGCTTTGACAACCGGGAGATTGCCAGCTGCCTGCGTCCACCTCTGACCACCGTGGCCCTGCCCACGCCGGAGATCGGCGCCCGGGCGGCCCTGCGGATCATGGATATGATCAGCAACCCCTCCCCCCATCCCCTGCGGGATATCCTGCCCTGCTCCATCGTGAAGCGCAGCTCCGTCTAGTTAGACGAAACCGGAACGGAGGGGAACGGAGGGACGGTCTTTTTCGTTCCGTCACGGAACGGAGGGACGGTCTTTTTCGTTCCGTCATGTCCCCCGGTTTTATGTCTGGTGGGGCTTTTTTCATATTTTCCATTCAGAGCAGGCATCGTTTTATTCTTCCATAACCGGTGGAAAAGCCCGGGGAAAAATGCTATAATAACTCCGTTTCAAAATTATAGGAAAGAAGGCATGCATCATGAAAAAGCTTCTGTCCCTTCTCCTGGTCCTGGCCCTTTCCCTGGGGCTCTGCTCCGGCGCCCTGGCCGTGAATGAGGACGTGGAGGGCAAGATCGTCATCGCCTCCTCCATGTATCAGTTCGTGCTGGAGCAGATGTCCGCCCTGCTGAAGGAGGAGTTCCCGAACCTGGAGGTGGAGTTCTACTACAAGGGCACCACCGATCTCATCAGCCAGCTCTCCGGCGAGATGGGCCCGGATCACACCAATCCCCTGAGCGTGGACATGCTGCTGGTGGCCGAGCCCGCCTACTCCCTGGAGCTGAAGGACTACGGCTATCTGCATAAATACGACATCGCCGCCAAGGACAACCTCCGCTTCGCTTATGATCCGGATGGATATTGGTACCCCGTCCGGGTCTGCAACATGGTGCTGGCCTACAACCCCGAGAAGCACAGCGCGGACGAGCTGCCCCACAGCTTCAAGGCCTTCGCCGAGGATCCCTCCGTCAAGGGCCGGATTTCCATGGGCAATCCCCTGACCTCCGGCACCGCCTTCGCCGCCGTCTGCGCCCTGACGGAGAAATACGGTCTGGAATACCTGGACGCCCTGCGGGCCAACGGCGTCATGATCGAGTCCGGCTCCACCGCCCTGAGCAAGCTGGAGAGCGACGAGTGCAGCATGATCATGATTTTGGAGGAATCCGTGCTCCAGCGCCGGCATGACAACGGCTCCAAGCTGGCGGTGATCTATCCCGAGGACGGGAACATCATGATCCCCTCCACCGCCATGATCGTGGCCGAGGAGAAGAGCGCCAACGTCAACACCGAGGCCTGCGAGGCCGTGGCGGACTGGTTCTTCAGCGAAGCGGGCCAGAAGGCCATCGTGGCGGGCTACATGCATTCCGTGCTGAAGGATTTCCCCGAGGTTCCCTACGATTCCGTGCCCACCGAGAAGCTGATCGAAAGCGACATGGGCGTGAACTGGGAGCGGGCCTACAAGGAGCGCCGCACCCTGGAGGACGAGTGGAACAAGCGGGTCAACAACTGACGATTCCGCGAAGCGGAAGGAGGTTTTTCCGTCCATGATGCCATCCGAAAGGCGGGCCGCGTTCCGCTGCAGGCTGGTGCTGATGCTGCTGCTCCTGCTGGGCGCCGGGATGCTTGCCGGCGGCTGGTGGGGCGAGCGGCAGTATCAGGCCGCCGACTACAGCCGGGAAAACGCCTTCTCTGTCGTCCATCAGCTGGGCCTCGAAGCCGACGCCCTGTATGAAAAAGGAATTCTTCCCGGGCTGGCTGCCGCCGGCGCCGATTCCGGCGCCCTGGAGGCGGTCAGCCCTTCTTTGCTTTCCGAAGCCTGGCAGGGGGAGGAAAAGGTTTCCGCGGCCCTGGCCGGCCTCTCCGGGGAGGCGCTGACAGAGCGGAAGCTGAAGCTGCTGGCGGTCACCTACGCCGTCTCCGGCCCCTCGGTGAAGGCCACCCAGCGCAAGCAGCTGGCCGCCCTCACCCCAAATGATAAATCCGCCCTCCAGGCGCTGCTGCTCCAGGCTCTCGCGGGGAAGAATGCGGAGCTGCCCGAGCCCGCCGCAGGGCTGGTCAAAGATCTTTCCGCCGTGGAAAGAACCGCCATGCTGGCCAAACTCTTCCTGACCCTCGCCAACGGCAACGGAGACTATATCTCCAATGATACCGTCACCGAGTTCAAAAAGGCCCTCCGCACCGACGAGGGCAAGGTGGACGGCTGGATCCGGGCGGTTTCCGGGGAGGGAAACTGGCTCACCCGTTTCCTCTCCTCCTCCGGGAAAACCCTGATGCTTCTGGGGGCCCTGCTGCTGCTGGACGCAGCAGCCCTGTTCCTCTGGCTCCGGGCGGACCGGGTCTGGCGGCTGGATTTCAAGTGGGTCCCGATCCTGCTGATCGCGGATTTCCTCCTGGTGTTCCAGGTGCTGCCCATGGCCGCCATGCTGTTCCGCTCCCTCTTTCCCCAGGGCCGCTTCACCCTGGAGGCCTTCACCCGCCTCTGGACGGATGAGCTGAACCGCACCGCCCTGATCAACACCCTGATCGCCGCCTCCGGCACCATGGTCCTGGGCACCCTGCTGGCCTTCCCCCTGGCCTGGCTGGTGGGCCGCACGAACCTGTACGGGCGGAAGTACTTCCGGCTTCTCTTCATCCTGACCTACATGGTGCCCCCCTATGTGGGCGCCATGGCCTGGCTGCGGCTGCTGAACCCCAACGCCGGGGACATCAACCTGCTCCTCCGGTCCCTCCTGGGCCTGGGGGACGCCCCCGGCCCCCTGAACATCTACAGCCTCCCCGGGCTCATCTGGGTGCTGACCACCTTCTATTATCCCTATGCCTTCATCACCATCTCCCGGGCCATGGAGAAGATGGATCCCTCCCTCGAGGAGGCGAGCCGCATCTCCGGCGCCTCCCCCTTCGTCACGGTGCTGCGGATCACCCTGCCCCTCATGACCCCCTCCCTGGCGGCGGGCGCCCTGCTGGTCTTCATCGCCGCCGCCAGCTGCTACGGCATCCCCTCCATCATCGGGGTGCCGGGCCTGGTGCACACCGTCACCACCCGGATCATCGAGTATGTGGGCCGGGGCTCCGACGGCATGGGCAACGCCATGAGCCTGGGGCTCTTCCTGATGGTGCTGGCCATCCTGGTGCTCTGGCTCTCCGACGTGGTGGTGGCCCGGAAGCAGTACATCACCGTCTCCGGCAAGAGCACCCGCCCCAACATCGTGGACCTGGGAAAATGGCGCCTGCCCCTGACCCTGTTGCTGGGGCTCTTCGCCCTGCTGGTGGTGGGCATTCCCTTCCTCACAATCCTGACCACCTCCTTCAAGGTGGACCTGGGCAAGTCCCTGCTTTCGCCGGGCAATTTCACCCTCAGCCAGTGGCGGATCATCTTCTCCCGGGAGGAGGTCCTCTCCTGCCTACGGAATTCCCTGGTCTTCGCCGCCGTGGCCGCCACCGTGGGCATCGCCGTGGCCTGCGTGGTCAGCTGGCTTCTGCAGCGCACCCGGGTCCGGGGCCGGCGGCTGCCGGATTTCCTGATTGCTCTGGGCTCCGGCACCCCGTCGGTGGTCATCGCTCTGAGCCTGATCCTGTCCATGCGGGGCGAGTTCGGCGTGAATATCTACCAGACGGCCTGGATCCTGATCGTCGCCTATCTGCTGAAGTATCTGATGATGGGCATGCGCACCGTGGTCTCCGCCATGAGCCAGGTCCATGTCTCCCTGGAGGAATGCGCCCAGATCTCCGGCGCCTCCTGGCTGAAGACCATGCTGGGCGTCACCGGGCCCCTGATCCTCCCCTCCATCGCCGCCGGCTGGTTCCTGATCTTCATTCCCTCCTTCTATGAGCTGTCCATGACCACCCTGCTCTACGCCAACGGCACCAAGACCATCGGCTTCGAGCTCTATGAATACTGGACCTTCACCAGCCAGCCCGTGGCCTGCGCCATGGCCTTCGGCATCCTGCTCTTCGTGGTGCTGATGAACTTTATTCTGAATAAACTGACCCGGGGAGAATTCTCCATCTGACCGCCGGGAAAGGAGCGCTTTCATGTCCACCGTAACCATCCGGAACGTGACCAAATCCTTCGGAAATCTCACCGTCCTGCAGAGCTTCGACCAGACCTTCGGGGACGGGGAATTCATCACCCTGCTGGGGCCCTCCGGCTGCGGCAAGACCACCATGCTCCGGATGATCGCCGGCTTCGAACGGCCCACCTCCGGAGAGATCCTCATCGGGGACCGGGTGGTTTCCTCCGACCGGGAGTTTCTGCCCCCGGAGAAGCGGAACATCGGCATGGTCTTCCAGAGCTATGCCGTCTGGCCCCATATGACCGTCCGGGACAACGTGGCCTATCCCCTGAAGATCCGGCGCCTGCCGAAGGCGGAGATCGGGGAGGAGGTGTCCCGGGCACTGGAGGCGGTGCATCTCTCCCAGTATGCCGACCGGCTGCCCAGCCAGCTCTCCGGCGGCCAGCAGCAGCGGGTGGCCCTGGCCCGGGCCCTGGTGGGCCGCCCCGGCCTTCTGCTGCTGGATGAGCCCCTCAGCAACCTGGACGCCAAGCTGCGGGAGAGCATGCGCTTCGAGATCAAGGAGCTCCAGGCCCGCCTGGGCCTCACCGTGGTCTACGTCACCCATGACCAGACCGAGGCCATGGCCATGTCGGACCGGATCATCTTGATCAACCGGGGCCGGGTGCAGCAGGCCGGCCATCCCAAGGAGATCTACGATCATCCCGCCAGCCCCTTCGTGGCGGATTTCCTGGGCAAGGTGGTGTTCCTGCCCGGCACGGCGGAGGGCGGCCGGGTGGTTCTTTCGGGAACGGACCAGTCCCTGCCCTGCCCGCCGGAGAAAAAGGGCCGGCTGCTGGTGGCTGTCCGGCCCGAGCGGATCACCCTTTCGGCTTCCGAAGGCCCCCTGCGGGGAACCCTGGAGTCCTGCTTCTATCTGGGGGATGTGAACGACTGCCGGGTGCGGGTGGGCGAGGCCCGGATCCGGGTGGTGGCCCCGCCGGAAACCTACGACCGGCTCTTCCCCGGCGATCCCGTCTTCCTCTCCTTCCGGGATCCCCTCTTCTTCGACGGGGAAGCCTCCCTGGAGGAAGCCCTCCGCATTCAAACCTGAGAAGAAAAGAGACGAAAAGGGACAGTCCCGCTCGTCTCTTTTTTAATCTCTCCCGCTGCTTTCCCGGAGTAAATTGACGGCGAAGCCCACTGCAGCTATAATAACAGTCGACAGATGAACAGCCGGTGTATCTGCGCAGCGATGCGCGGCGGGCCCCTGGCCCGTCACAGGAACGCGGATGAAAGTTCCGGGCTATCCCAGTAACCGTGAAGCGGACGAGGGCGCAACGGAAGCCACTGCGAAAGCGGGAAGGCGCGCCCGAGGATGAGGCCAAGCCGGGAGACTTGTTTACACCGTGGTTTGAATCTTTCCCCTGGGGGTGGGAATGCTGGAAAGCTTGCGGGATTTCCCGCAGGTTTTGTTGGCGTGCCTCAGGGAGGGACGCTTTTCCTTTTGCCGGCCCTCCCGCTGATTCGTCTGATCATTTCTTTGAGGAGGGACAAGAATGTCCAAGAAACTCGTTTCCCTTTTCCTGGCGCTGCTGATGGCCTGTGGCGCCGCCCTGGCCCTGGCGGAGGCCGGCACGGAAGGCACCGCCGTCACCATCATGGATATGCACGGCCGGGCGATCACCCTGGCGGAGCCCGCTTCCCGGGTGGTGGTGATGCAGCCTTCCGACTGCGAGATCCTCTGCGCCCTGGGCTGTGAGGACGCCATCGTGGGCCGCGGCCAGTATGTGGATTATCCGGCCTCCGTGCTGGATCTGCCGGTGGTTCAGACCGGCGAGAACACCAACGTGGAGGAGATCCTGGCCCTGAATCCCGATCTGGTGCTGATGAACGACATGGCCCAGTCCGAGGAGCAGGTGAAGCAGCTGGAGGAAAACGGCGTCCAGGTAGCTGTGAGCAAGGCCGAGGATATCGAAGGCGTCTACACCGCCATCCGCATGGTGGGCGGGCTCATGGCCCGAAATGAGGAGGCGGAAGCCCTGGTCAGCGACATGCAGGCCACCTTTGACGCCATCCGCGCCGAAGCCCCGAAGCAGGGCAAAACCGTTTACTTTGAGGTCTCTCCCCTGCAGTGGGGCCTGTGGACCGCGGGCAGCAAGACCTTCATGCAGGAGCTGGCGGAGATCTGCGTCCTGGAGAACGCCTTTGCCGACGTAGAGGGCTGGGCCCCCGTCAGCGAGGAGCAGGTTCTGGAGCGGGATCCCGACTATATCGTGACCATCTCCATGTACTACGGCGAGGGCCCCACCCCCGTGGAGGAAATCCTTGGCCGGGAGGGCTGGGGTGAGCTGAAGGCCGTGAAGAACGGCGATGTGTTCAACGCCGAGTCCAACGCCATCTCCCGTCCCGGTCCCCGTCTGAAGGACGCGGCCCTGGAGCTGTACAACTTCATCCGGGAGCAGGAAGCCGAAGCCGCTCCCGCCGCCTGATTGTCCATTTCCCCGGGGAGCCGGATCCGTTTCCGGCTCCCCTTTTCAAAGCCAGGGAATTCCATGCTGAAAACGAGGTAACCCGATGCGGAAATCCAAGCTGCTCCTGCGGGAGCGTTTCACTCCCCTGACCTACGGGCTGCTGGCCCTCCTGCTGCTCCTGGTCATGGTGCTCTGCGTCAGCGTCGGCAGCGTCCGTCTCTCCTTCGCCGACACGGCGGGCGTCGTCTGGAAGGCCCTGTGGGGGCTTCCCCTGCCGGAAACCATGGCCCGGAACATCGTGCTGAAGGTGCGGCTGCCCCGGGTGCTCTGCGTCGCCCTGTCCGGGGCGGCCCTCTCCCTCTGCGGCGCCGCCATGCAGGGGCTGCTGCGCAATCCCCTGGCCGACGGCTCCACCCTGGGGGTCTCCTCCGGCGCGGCCCTGGGCGCCGCGGTGGCCATGGCCGCCGGCTTCACCCTGCCCGGCTCCGTCTACGGAGGCGTCATGATCTCCGCCATGGTCTTCGCCTTCGGCACCCTGGTGCTGATCCTTTCCCTCTCCTATGCCCTGGACCGGTCCCTGAGCACCAGCAGCATCCTGCTGCTGGGGGTCATCTTCTCCATGTTCCTCTCCGCCCTGATCTCCCTGGTGATCACCTTCGCCAGCGACCACACCCGGTCCCTGAGCTTCTGGACCATGGGCTCCTTCTCCGGCGTCAGCTACAGCCAGGTGAAGCTGCTGCTCCTGGCCCTGGTTCTCTGCGGCGGGGTGCTCTTCCGCTTCGCCCCGGAGCTCAACGCCTTCGCCCTGGGCGAGGACGGCGCCCGGCACATCGGGGTTCCGGTGAAGCGGGTGAAGCTGATCATCCTGATCACCGTCTCGGTGCTCATCGGGGTCTGCGTTTCCATCTCCGGCACTGTCAGCTTCGTGGGCCTCATCATGCCCCATATCGCCCGGATGCTGGTGGGCCCGAACCACCGGCGGCTGCTGCCCGCCTCCCTCTTCTCCGGGGCGGTGTTCCTGCTGCTGGCGGATCTGGCAGCCCGGACGATCCTTGCCCCCGTGGAGCTGTCCATCGGCGTGGTCACCTCCCTGGTGGGGGCCGTGGCCTTCGTCCTGATCTTCTACCGCACCCGGAAAGGAGGCTGATCCCATGCTGCGCGGCAATCATGTCACCGTCCGCTACGGCGATTTCACCGCCGTGGAGGATCTGTCCTTCCATCTGCGGGAGGGGGAATGGCTCATGCTGGCCGGCCCCAACGGCGCCGGCAAGTCCACCCTGGTGGAGGCCATTGCCCGGGGCCTTCCCTATGCGGGGGAAATCCTGCTGGAGGGCCGGGAGATCCGGCAGCTGAAGCCTGCCCTCCTGGCCCGGAGCGTGGGGGTGCTGTCCCAAAGGAGCCGGGTAGGCTATGACTATACGGTGGAGGAGGTCGTGAGCCTGGGGCGCTACGCCTGGCGGGGCGGCCTGCTCGCCGGCCGCAGCCGGGAGGACCGGGAGGCGGTGGAAAAGGCCCTGGCGGATACGGGCCTTACGGACCTGCGCCATGCCGGCATGTTCTCCCTCTCCGGCGGCGAAGCCCAGCGGGTCTTCCTGGCCCAGGTCTTCGCCCAGAATCCCCGGATTCTCCTGCTGGACGAGCCCGCCAACCATCTGGACCTGCAGTATCAGTCCCGGCTCTTCTCCCTGATCGGATCCTGGCTCCGGGAGCCCGGGAGGGCGGTGCTCTCGGTGGTCCACGACCTGAGCCTGGCCCGGCGCTTCGGCACCCGGGCCCTGTTGATGGATCACGGCCGCGCCGTGGCGGAGGGGTCCATGGAGGAGGTCATGGCGCCGGAAAACCTGAACCGGGTCTACGGCATGGATGTGTACCGCTGGATGTCCGACCTGGC
>CAZRLU010000067.1:0-9955 GCA_964600995.1 uncultured Oscillospiraceae bacterium
AGGTAGGCCGGCAGCGCGACGGCAAAGACCTGCCACAGGGCGCAGCACACGATCAGGATTCCGCAGACCGCGGGCAGGGCCCGGGCCGGCTGCGGGGCGCGGCGGGACAGGCGATCTGAAAGCTCCCGGAGGCCGGAGGCGACATAGTACATGGCGGGAACCAGGGAGGGAAGCAGATACCGCCCCTGCTCCTGATAATCATAGGCGTAGCAGTAGCGGAGGTACAGGATGAAGGGGATCAGCACGCAGAAGAGCAACGTCAGATGGAAGAACCAGTACCGCCAGCCCCGGCGGGCCTTCAGGACCCGCAGGAAGGCTGCGACGCAGCCGGCGAACCCGGCCCCCCAGATCAGAAAGTAGACGCTGTAGACCAGATAGCTGCGCAGCGTCAGGGAGCCGTAGGCCGCGATCAGGGTTCCGGCGACCTTGAAGAAGAACCGCCGGGCAAGCATGTCCCGCAGCATGCCGGCGATGCCGACGCTCCGGGCCTGATAGGTGTTCATCGGGCTCACGGTATAGGCTCCGTAGCGCAGGGCGAGCTCGTTCTGGGTCCGGAAGCCCAGAATATCCCCGTCCAGCACGATATACGCCCGGACGAACCACCAGCCCGAGAGCAGGATCACGACCCCCGCGGTCAGGAGGCCCCAGCGCCACATGCCCTTCCAGTCGAAGCGTCTCTCACCGGCGAAGTAGCTGATGAACAGGATGGCGCCGCAGAGGATATAGCCGTAGCCGTTGTAATAGGAGAGGACGCAGAGGCTCATGCCGCCGGCGAGCCAGAGGCAGGAGGGGACGCTCATGCCGTCCCGCCGGAGGCGGACCAGGGCGTAAACCATCATGGCGGTGGAAAGCATGCAGAAGGAGTCGGTGTTCACATAGCTGTGCACGAAGATGTTCATGGGCTGATAAACGATCAGCAGGCAGAACAGCCACTGCCAGGCGGGCTTCGCGAAGAGCAGGCGGCTCAGCTTCCGGACGACCCAGGCCATCAGCAGCCCGGAGACCACGTTGACCAGGCGGGCGCTGAGCAGCAGGGCCCCCGGGTCCCGGGTGAAGAGCCCGGCGAGGCGCATGACGCCGCCCATGACGATATAGGGGAACACGTTGTACAGGCCGTAGGAGGAGCCGTATCCCGGGATGCGGAGCTCCTCCTCCAGACCGGTGGGCAGCGCCCCGTGCTCATAGATGAAGCGCGGGACGGCATACCGGTCGGATTCATCCGGCGGGCTGGTCAGCCCCTCCGGATCCCGCAGGGGCTGGAAGGCCGCCAGCGTCAGCGCCAGGAGAAAAAAGACCGCCAGATAGGCCGCCGTCAGCCATTTCTCCCGCTTTCCCCGTGCCTTCATGCTTTCGCCTTCCTCCACCGTTTATTCCGATCCGCTGCGCCCCGCGGAAGCTTTTCATCCTTCGCTTTCAAAGCCCCGGAGCCGGGGCCGAAACCGGCTTCCAGTATATCAAAAAAGCCATATCCTGTCCACACGGCCCGGGCCGGACGAAATAAAAGCGCCCCTTCTTCCGGGGGGAAGAATGGGCGCCTTGAAAAATCCTGTTTATTCTTATTCGTAGCGGACGGAGTGATGATCGGTCTGGTAGTCCATGACGATGATCAGAGTCCGGCCCCGCTGCAGCTCCAGCTCGTCGCCGTTCTCATCGTAGAACACGGTGCGGTCGGCCACGGAGGTCCGCTGCCACACGCCGGCCATGTGGCGGCCGCCGATGAAGTAGTCCGCGTTGCCGGTGCCGATGGCTTCCGGATAGGGCACGCTCTTGTTCCACCAGTCCATCTTGATCAGCTGCACGATGACGTTCTGGAAGGTGATCTCCACAGCGTCGTCATACTTGGTCTGCAGGGTCTGATAGATGTGGGGCTGACCCTTCTTGTCGGTCATGTAGCGGTAGTAGCACTCCTCATCCTCGTCCCATTCGATGATGCTGTTGCTGGTCGCCGTATCGGCGTAGCCCCAGTTCACATAGATGGTTTCCGCCTCCTCCTCCCAGTCCGGCAGATCGTCGGTGAAGAGGTAGGTGTGGTTGGGGTACTCATGATCCAGGGGCACCAGGGTGGACAGCATGGCGGCGTTGACGCTCATGTCGTTGGGGTCCTTCAGATCCATCTTGGGATACTTGACGTAGGCGGCCTTGTGGGGCTTGTTCTCCCCGTCGGTTCCGGCGAAGAGGACGCCCTTCTTGTCGGCGCCGTAATCCTTGAAGATCTTCGGCACCGTCTGCAGCTGCTGGCCGTAGAAGGCGAAGCCGCAGTCCCACTCCTCCCGCAGCAGGGCGTGGAAGGCCCGGGCGGAACGGACGGGGCCAGCCTCGTCGGGGATCAGGTCCGAGAAGAGGAAGGACAGCCGGGTTTCGCCGGGACGGGTCAGGATGGATTCATAGATGATGTCAGCATACTGGGCGCCCCAGGGAGCCCGGTATCCGGTGGCCTTGCCGGTCTTGGAGCTGTAGCCGATGCCGCCCTCCGGATTACTGATCTGCACCAGCACGGGGGTGTAGACCCCGGAGATGGCCATGCCGGTGAAGCCTTCGGAGGGCGCCAGCTCGGCTACCTCGTCCAGCCAGCGGCCGGTGGTGGGGGAGACGCCGTCCTCCATCTCATTCAGGCCGGCGGGATTGATCTTGATATTGCGGACCTCGTCCCCGTTCAGGGTGACTTCCGCCAGGGAGACGGAGCAGAGCAGCACCAGGCTCAGCAGGATGCTCAGAAACCTCTTCATGAAATCTTCCTCCAATGAATGTCGGATATTTTCCTCTCCGGGGAAGCCCCGGGGGAGCCGGAGATCAGGATCGGAGCGATCCTTTCCCGGAAAGACGGGAGAATGACCGCTGATACCTGAAAACCAATTCAGAATTTTACAGTTTTTTTACGAATTTGTCAAGAAATCCGGATAGAACGAGGAGAAGAAAGCCCCGGAAAATTCGGGAGAAAGGATGGAAAAAGGCCCAAAGCCCCGCGAAAATGCGGAACTCCGGGCGAAGAGAACTGCCGGAAGAAAGGAATCAGTCGATCCGGAGGATGAGCCGCAGAATGTTCCGGGCGGCCTTCTCCATGTCCTCCCGGGAAAGAAGCCCCTTCTCGACTGCCGCCAGGAGGCGCTCCGGGAAGCCGGTGGCCATCTTCAGGTCGTTGCCGGCGGCCACCTCCTTATAATGCTCGCCCAGGGTCCACCAGTCGGTGGTGACCATGCCGTCAAAGCCCCACTCCTCCCGGAGGATGCCCGTGAGCAGATCCCGGTTTTCGCTGGAGCGGTGACCGTTGACGATGTTGTAGCTGGTCATGAGGGCCCAGGGGTGCGCTTCCTTCACCAGGATCTCGAACTGCTTCAGATAGATCTCCCGGATGGCCCGCTCCGAGGCCCGGGAATCGCAGTCCCGTCGGTTGGTTTCCTTGTTGTTCAGGGCAAAATGCTTGGGGGTGGCCGCCACCCGGTTGGACTGGACGCCGCGGATCAGGGCGGCGGCCATCTTGCCGGCCAGGAGCGGATCCTCGGAATAATACTCAAAGTTCCGGCCGCAGAGGGGGTTCCGGTGGATGTTCACCCCGGGGGCCAGCCAGACCATGATGTTGTTCTCCAGGGCCTCCTGCCCGGCGGCGGCGCCCACCTGGCCCAGCAGCTCCGGATCCCAGGAGCAGGCCAGCAGGGTGGCGCAGGGGAAGGCCGTGGTGGTCACGCCCAGCCCCTGATGGAAGCGGACGCCGGCAGGGCCGTCGGCGGTCATGATGTTGGGAATGCCGAAGCGGGGGTTGTTCCCCAGGCCGAAGGTGTTGGCCAGGCCCAGGTTCGGCTGGCCGCCCAGCAGGCAGGCCAGATCCTCCAGGGGCAGGGCGGCGGTGAATTCCTCCAGGGTTATTTTCCCCTCCGCCACATCCGTCAGCTTCATTTCCTTCGTGGGGCGGAAGAAGGGCATCGGAGGCACGGCCCGGACCTCGGGGGTGACCTCCAGCTCCCGGATTTCCATGGGAGGCAGGCCTTCCTTTTCAGCTTCCAGGGTGGGAGCGGCGGGCAGCTTCTCCAGGCTGCCGTCGGCGCGCAGGCGCTCCGGAAGCCGGGAGGGCGCCATCCGGGAAACGAGCTGGCTGGTGATCCGGTCCTCCTTCAGGACCCAGGTTTCCGGCAGCAGGGCCGCGGAGCGCACGTCGGTGCCCAGGAAGAAGCGGTATTCCCCCGCCTCCAGCACCCAGGCGGACCGGGCCACCAAGCCCAGGTCGTCATAGCTGGCCATCCGGTCCAGGGGGAAGCGCAGCACCACCGTTTCGGATTCCCCGGGAGCCAGGAGCCGGGTCTTCCGGTAGGCCGCCAGCTGGCGGGCCGGCTTGCCCAGCTTTCCCTGGGGCGCGGAGAAGTAGAGCTGAACCACCTCCCGGCCGGGGAAATCGCCCTCATTGGTGACCAGCACCCGGGCGCAGGCCTCCTCTCCTTCCACGAGCAGCTGCCCGCCGGACAGGGAGAAGCGGGTGTAGCTCAGGCCGAAGCCGAAGGGATAGACCACCTTTTCCCGGGCGCCGGGAATGGTTTCGAAATACCGGTAGCCCACGTAGATATCCTCGGTATAGCGGACATAATCGTCGCTCTCGTTGAAGTCCGCCACGCCGGGATAATCCGTCAGATCCCGGGCCAGGGTATCCGTCAGCTTTCCGGCAGGGGAATACAGGCCGCAGAGGAGCTCCGCCGCGGCGCAGCCGCCCTCCATGCCGCCCTGGCTGGCCAGCAGCAGCGCGCTGACCCGGGGATCATCCCGGAAGCAGGCGGTCTCCATCATGCCGCCGGTGTTCAGCACCACGACGGTCTTCGCGAAGACACTGGAAACTGCCTCCAGCAGCGCGCGCTCCCCGTCGGAGAGATAGAAATCCCCCCGGGGGAAGAGGACGTCGTCCATGCTGACCGTATCCCCGAAGACGGGCTCCTTCCGCTGAATCCGGGCGCCGGGGCCCTTCCGGTCCCAGCCCTCGCCGGAGAAGCGGCTGAAGGACACCACGGCGGTATCCGCGAAAGCCCGGGCCTCCTTCAGAAGCCCTTCGGGCAGAGCGGGCTCCGCCATCATGCCGGGGACCCAGCCCTCGGCGTACCGGGCGGCCACATAATCCCGGTAGAAATCCACGGTGCCGGGGAAGAGGCTCTCCGGCCCCAGCACCTCCGCCATCCCGTCCGCCAGGTTCCGGATGTAGGGGACGGTCACGTCGCCGCTGCCGCCGCCGCCCTTCACATAGTCGATGACCGCCTTGCCGAAGAGGGCGACCTTTCCGCCCCGGGGAAGGGGCAGCGCGCCGCCCTCATTCTTCAGCAGGACCATGCCCTCCCGGGCGGCCCTGCGGGAAAGGGAAATATGCTCCGGCCCTGCCGTGACCCTTCTGCCGTCCCGGCCCAGGGGCAGACCGGGCAGGAAACGGGACCTGATCCATCTTTGCATGGGAAGAACCTCCTTCAAATCACATTTCAGGGAAAAGGATTTCAACTGAGCATATCATACCTTGAAGAAAGCCTTCCCACAAGCCCCAGCCCGGAAAAAACCTGCCCCGGGAAAAGAAAAAACGCTCCCGGCGGTGAAGCCGGGAGCGGATTGCCCGAATCGGGCGCGATCAGGCCGCGGGGGCCTGCACTTCGTCGGTGTTGCTCATCCAGACTTCGCTGAGGAAATCCACCACGTGCTGCACCTGGTCGTCGGTGATCTGGCGATAGGCGCCGTCCGCGTCCACGCTGAACACGTTGACGCCGATTTCATAGTCGTTCCATTTGCTGAAGATATAGGCGGAGGGCGCTTCCGGATCGGTGAAGCGGATCACGGCCAGCTTGGTGCCGTAGGCAGTGGTCTGAATCCCGGCGTCGAACTTGCCGTCATCGGCATACAGGTCGTTGATCATGCTGAGCATGTACTCATCCGTATAGCCGTTGTCCTCGTTGAAGGTGACGGGAGCGGTTTCCCCTTCCTCGCCCTCCGCGGCCACGGGAGCCGCCACGGCCAGGTAGTAGAAGAGGCCGTTCTGGCCCTTCAGGTTCGCCTGATAGAGATCGCCGGCTTCATCCCAGGCGCCGGAGAGGAGCTCGGTGCCCTCGGGCAGCTGGAAGGAGATGGAGAAGGAGCCGTCCACGCTGGTCACGGTGGAAACGGCGGCCTCGCCGAAGGCCGCGGCGCAGCCCAGCGCCAGGGCGAGAGTCAACAGCAACGCAATCAGTTTCTTCATGATAAATACTCTCCTTTATCTGATTTCTGCTTCATTCGGATTGCAGGCTCCGCCTTACTGGGCGGTGGTGTACTTCGTGGCGATGAAGCCGATCTTGCCGGTGGCGGTGTCCTCCACCATGAGCCAGTTGCTGCTGGAGGCGATGACGCTCAGCTCATAGTTGGCGGGAAGTTGGGCCAGCAGGGAGGAGTTCTTGGAAGGCGCCCAGCGCAGCCGCGCGGTGCCGGTGCGGGTATCCGGAACCACCTTCACGTTATAGCGGGTGCCATACCGCAGGGCGTTGTACTGCTTGTTCAGGCCTTCCACGGTCTCGGAGCCCAGGGCGCTGTCAGACAGCACGTTGCCCTTCGCATCGGTGGGGCCGTCATACTTGCCGGGGTTGTTCTTCACCAGATAGGAAGCCTGGACCTTCGCGGTGCCGTAGGAGCCCCAGACGATATAGGCCCAGCCGCCCTGACCGAAGTATTCCACGGCCACGGAGGAGCCATAGGGCAGGCGGCCGATGACTTCGTTGGTCTCGGTATCCCGGACGTTCAGGGTTCTCCCGTTGCCGGTTTTCACGTACCAGGTTTCGATATCCGCGGAAGCGGAGGTCAGGATACAGAGGCTGCCCAGCGTCAGCATCAGGGCCAGGACCAGAGACAAGGTTTTTTTCATGGCTAAATCCCTCCTGTCATGCATTTAAAAAGGAAAGATGAACTTCCTTTTCTTACAACAGAGATATTGTATCACAATCTTAACAAAAAAGAAACAAATATTTCGGGGAAAAGAGGAAAACACGAAGAAACCATCCGGCGGGAACCAGAGTTCCTGCCGGGGTTATCCTGCCGCCCGGGAGGAGCGGAGCCGGGCCAGGAGGGCGGGCCCGTCCAGATCCGCCAGGGCGCGGAACCAGCGGGAGAGGAAGAAGGCCTCCGTCTCCCGCCGGGCGCGGGAGGCCTCCCGGTCCTGCGGGAAGAGAGCCAGGGTATCCATGGCGCTGCGCCAGTCCTCCACCGCCTGGAGGATGATCGCCCGGGCCAGGGCTTCCTCCGGCTCGGGAGGCGCTTCCCGGGGCGAGGGCATCCGGAAGACGGCCCCGGCCTCCGCCTTTCGCAGCAGGGCAGGGAGAAAACCGGGGCTGCCCAGCTCCGCGGCGGGGGAAAAGGGGGCGTCGGGTTCGGAGAACAGTTCGGAATCATCGGCATGCATGTACAATCATCCTTTCAGACACAGGGCGGAAAAGCGGGAAGCCTTCCGGGAGGAAGGGCCGGAAAAGGAAAAAGAAAAGAAGGAAAAAGTAAAAATGTAACAAAATACTTGCAATTTTGCGTGAGATAGTCTAAAATTCAAGAAGAATTGGTTACGAAAGGGTGTTCTGTGTGGCGAAACGGATTCTTTTGGTGGATGACGAACCGTTGATCCTGAAGGGGCTGAAGTATACCCTGGAACAGGAAGGGTATGAAACGGACAGCGCCACCGACGGGGAGGAAGCGCTGAAGAAATTCGAGGAAAGCGCCTATGACCTGATCCTGCTGGACGTGATGCTGCCCAAGAAGGACGGGATTGAGGTCTGCCAGCGGATCCGGGAAACCAGCGACGTGCCGATCATTATGCTGACCGCCAAGGGCGAGGACATGGACAAGATCCTGGGCCTGGAGTACGGGGCGGACGATTATATGACCAAGCCCTTCAACATCCTGGAGGTGAAGGCCCGGATCAAGACGATCTTCCGCCGGGTTTCCGCCAGCATGCAGCAGCAGGAGCAGCGGATCATCCGGGTCCACGACATGGATGTGAACCTGGTGAAGCGCAGCGTGGTGCTGGGCGGGAAGGACATCAAGCTGACGGCGAAGGAATTCGATCTGCTGCAGCTGTTTGTGACCAACCGGGGCACGGTGTTCAGCCGGGAGCAGATGCTGGAAACCGTCTGGAAATACGATTACGCGGGGGACGCCCGCACGGTGGACGTGCATATCCGCCGCCTGAGGGAGAAGATTGAACGGGACACGACGAAGCCGGAGTTCATCTTCACCAAGTGGGGGGTTGGTTACTATTTCACGGATCAGGACTGACAAAGTACCTTTCTGGGCCAGCATCAGGGTCAAAATCCTGCTGGCCTTTTTTGTCGTGGTGGGAATTTCCTTCCTGGTGGCGGCCACCAACCTGACGGGGCTGGTGCGGAATTACCTGGTGGAGCAGCGGACCCGGGAGGACACCCAGGCGGCGGAGAGCCTGGCAAACCAGTTCGGTCCCTTGCTGCAGAGCGGGGACAGCGCCACCCTGAACAACCGGCTGCGGGAGCAGGCCGAGGCCCTGGAGGGCAGGCTGCTGCTGCTGGATCCGGACGGAAAGGTGCAGTATGACAGCTTCAACGAGCTCTGCGGCCGGCGGCTTTCCCTGCGGGAGGTGCTGCGGGTGCTGGCGCTGGGGGACAACGAAGCCTACGGCATGCACCGGGCTGGCCGGGAGGAGGTCCGGGAGATGACCGGGGAGGAGGACGCGGAATACGTGGCCTACTGCGCCCATGAGCTGCTGGGCTCCCGGGGCCGCAACGGCGTGCTGCTGTATGTGAGCCGGATCCAGGGGATGATGGATTCCATGCGGACGGTTTCCTACCAGCTCTACGGCGTCTTCCTGGTGACGGCCCTGGCCGCCCTGATCCTGGCGCTGATTCTCAGCCAGGTGCTGACCACCCCCATCATGAACCTGAGCCGGACCATGCGGAAGATGGGAAAGGGCGACCTGAGCGTCCGGGTTCCGGAGAAGGGCAGCGGCGAGCTGCGCCAGCTGGCGGAGAACTACAACATGATGGCCTCCCAGCTGGAGAACCTGGACAAATCCAGGAACCAGTTCGTGTCCAACGCCAGCCATGAGCTGAAGACCCCGCTGGCCACCATGAAGATCATGCTGGAAACCATGATCTATCAGCCGGATATGCCCCCGGAGGTTCGCCAGGAGTTCATGGGGGATATGAACCATGAGATCGACCGGCTGACGGGGATCATCACGGACCTGCTGACCCTGACCCGCATGGACAACCAGCGGGACGCGGTGCAGCGGGAGCGGATCAACCTGAGCGCCATGACGGAGGAGACGGTGCACCTGCTGACGCCGGCGGCCCGGAAGCGGGGACAGACCCTGTCCCTGAGCGCGGCGCCGGACCTGTGGATGCAGGGGGACCGGACCAAGCTGAACCAGGTGCTCTACAATCTGATCGACAACGCCATGAAATATACCCAGGACGGGGGCCAGGTGCAGGTTTCCCTGGAGGAGAGCGGCGAGAACCTGGTCTGGCGGGTGAAGGATAACGGCGTCGGCATTCCCTCCAAGGACCAGGAGCATATCTTCGACCGGTTCTACCGGGTGGACAAGGCCCGCAGCCGGGAGACCGGCGGCACCGGGCTGGGGCTGAGCATCGTGCGCCAGCTGGTGCAGATGCACGGCGGCAGGGTGACGGTGGAGAGCGAACCCCAGCGGGGGAGCTGCTTCACGGTGATTCTGCCCCGGGACGGGAAGGGAGCGGAGAAGGCATGAGAAGAAGAAAGATCATCTGCCTGGCCGCGGCTCTGGCCCTGGCGATGACGGGGCTTGCGGGCTGCACCCGGGACCCCATGGAGGAAAAGGAAGAGAACCTGCCGACCCTGGCGCCGCCGGCCTTGCCCTGGACGGCCCCGGACGGAGACCGGATCGTCGGGGAGGAGGGGCTCTGGACCCTGTATCTTCCCGGACGGAACGGGCTGAACCTGACGGCCCAGCATGTGGCGGCCATTCCCGGCATCCTCC
>CAZRLU010000068.1:0-9941 GCA_964600995.1 uncultured Oscillospiraceae bacterium
TGCGCGCGGCAGTGCGAATCCGGGGCGCTGGAATTTGACGGCACCCTGGCCCGGATCAATCCGGAAAAGTGCACCCTGTGCGGAAAATGCGCCGAGAAGTGCCCGGCCAAGGTGATCACCACGAAGGCGGTATAAGGAGAGCAGACGATGAATTACTTTGAGAAGAAACAATGGATCCGGCTGATCCTGTGCATGATTGTGCTGGCGGCCGTGTCTCTGTTCCTGTCGGGAATCATCGGGGGAGAGCATCTGACCTACAACCTGCGGACGGGCAGCGTGAAGGGCACCGAGGCGGAGGCGACGGAGAAGGGCTTCGGCGGCGACGTGACGGTGCACGCCACCCTGGACGGAAGCAGGGTGCTGTATGTGACGGTGGATACCCCGGATGAAACCGAGGGGCTGGGGAAGCGGTGCTCCGAAGAGGAGTTCACGGCCCAGTTCATCGGGAAGGAGGGCCCCTTTGCCTTCGGCGAGAACGGCATCGAGGCCATCTCCGGCGCGACGGTGACCTCCACCGCGGCCCTGACGGCCCTGAACCGGGCCATCACCGGGGAGCCGCCGGCGGAGGCGGCCCCGGCCTCCGGCAAAGCGGTGACCGAAGAGGTGCTGAGCCAGGTGAAGGTCAGCATGGGCGGCAACGACGCAAACAGCGTGGCCACCGACTACCTGGAGGAAGACCCCTATCTGAAGAACATCTATGAGGGCTTCGGGTTCGCCCTGGATTATGCCAGCGCCCGGGGACATTCCTACACCCTGGAGGACGTGGCGAAGACCGCCCGGCCCCATCCCAAGGCCAACTGCATCACCTGCAAGACGGACGACTTTGCCCGGATGGTGAACACCGAGGGCATCGGGGTCTATTCCATGCCCTTCGACGAGGTCTACGGGAAGATGGTGAACACCATCTCCTGCTACACCTGCCACGGGGACGGCATGGGCGCGGACGGGATGCCCACGGTGACCCACAGCTATGTCCGGACCGCCCTGGGGGCCTCCATGGGCGAGATCCCGGCGGCGACGCTGGCCTGCGGACAGTGCCACATCGAATACTACTTCACCCCCTCGGACAGCGAAACCATGATGCCCTATCACAGCGTGGCGGAGATGACCCCGGAGGCGATCCTGGCCTATTACAACGCCATGGACTTTGCCGACTGGACCCAGCCCTCCACGGGAACCAGGCTGCTGAAGGCCCAGCATCCGGAGATGGAAACGGTGATGGGCAGCGCCCACTACGCCAAAACCGGCATGACCTGCGCCGACTGCCATATGCCCGCGGAAACGACGGAGACCGGAGCGAGCTACCGGAGCCACTATCTGGTGAGCCCGCTGGAGAGCGAGAGCCTGCTGGCGACCTGCGCCCGGTGCCACGGGAGCGCGGAGCAGACGGTGACCCTGGTGCGGACCACCCAGGAGAAGGTGACCGCCCGGGAGACCGAGGTGGGCAACAAGCTGAGCGCCATGAAGGACGCCCTGGCCGCGGCGGTGGCGGAGAACCGGCTGGGAGAGACGGAGCTGGAGGCGGTGCGCAGGCTGCACCGGGAAGCCCAGTGGTACTTTGACTTCTGCTATGTGGAGAACTCCGAGGGAGCCCACAACTCCGCCCTGTCCCTGCGGTGCCTGGACAGCTCCGAGAAGCTGATCGACGAGGCCATGATGAAGCTGGGCGTGCAGCAGTAAAAAGGCTCTGCCGGCGCGCGACCGCGCCTGCCGCAGCCTGCGTACCGGCGTGCTCCAGGGCACCCTGGGGAGAACACCCCTTCATCCGACTGAACTATGATCCCGTGACAGGAGATTGAGACCCCGCTGGGCCTCAATCTTTTGCGTAAAGGAAGAAGCATGAAAATACTGAAGAAGATCTGGCACATCCTGGGGTCCATGCCCTTCGCCGTGACGGTGCTGGGGCTGCTGGCTGCCGCCTGCGCCCTGGCCTCCCTGGTTCCCCAGGGGGAGAGCATGGAATGGTACGCAGAGAAATACGGGGAGCGGACCGCCGGGCTGATTCTGGCCCTGGGGGCGGACGACGCCTATCACAGCGTATGGTTCGTGGCCCTGAGCGGCTTTCTGTGCCTGAGCCTGGCGGCGTGCAACCTGAGCCGCGTCCGGAAGCTGATCCGGGCGACCCGGGAGCGGCCGGAGGACTGGGCGGGGCTCTGGGGGGCCTGGACCTGCCACCTGGGGATCCTGCTGCTGATCATCGGATTCGCCCTGGGACAGATGACCCGGGTGGAGTACTCCCTCTATGGCCTGCCGGGACAGACGAAGGACCTGGGGGACACGGGACTGCGGGTGACGGTGGAGGATTTCACCATCGACTGGCGGGAGGACGGAAGCGCTGGCCAGTATACCGTGAAGCTGGCGGCGACGGATTCCCAGGGCCGGACGGAGCGGGGAGAGGCCAGCGTCAATCACCCGGCGGAGCTCTTCGGCTACGAGTTCTTCCAGAACTCCGCCGGATGGGCGGCGGAGATGACGGTGAAGAAGGGGGAGGAGATCCTGCAGCAGGAAACCCTGTGCGTGCAGGAATACGCCCCGCTGCAGGCGGACCCGGACATCGTGGTGATGCTGTACGGATTCTATCCCAACTATGACGGCACCACGGGAAATGCGTCTCCCATGGCCTCCACCCGGCCGGACCACCCGGGATACGTCTACATGGTGTTCTACCGGGGAGAGATCCGGGGCATGAACGTGCTGGCGTCCGGGGAGGAGATCACCATCGACGAGGAATACACGGTGACCTTTGATAACCCGACGAACTACACGGCGCTGGTGATCAAACGGGAGCGGTTCGCCTGGATCGCCCTGGCGGGCGCGGCGCTGACCCTGGCAGGCCTGGTGATGGCCTTCTATCTGAAGAAGAGGTGAGATAGAAATGGAAACGGCGGAGAACATCCTGTTTACCCTGGCGATGGCCGGCTATTTCGCCGCCATGGGGCTCTATTTCGTGTTTCTGGGCGCCCGGAAGGAAAAGGCCGCCGGCATTGCCGGATGGGTGATGGCGGGGGCCCTGGCGGCTCACACCGGAGCCCTGGTGATCCGGGGCATCGCGGCGGGACGGGTTCCCATGACGAACCAGTATGAATTCGCAACCTGCTTCGCCTGGGCCCTGGGGCTGGTGAGCCTGGGCTTCCTCCGGAAATACCGGATCCCGGTGCTGGGGGCCTTCGCCGCTCCGGTGATCTTCCTGATCATGGGATATGCCGCCACCCAGAACCGGACGGTGCGGCCGCTGATGCCGGCGCTGCAGAGCGGATGGCTGGTTTTCCACGTGTCCACGGCCATCCTGTCCTACGGCGCCTTCGGGGTCAGCTTCGTGCTGGCGCTGATGTACCTGATGCGGGACCGGTTCCGGGAGAACAGCTTTGCGGACCGGGTGTTTCCCGACCGGGAGCATCTGGACCGGATGGGGTACCGGAGCGTATGCCTGGGGCTCCTCTTCCTGACGATAACCATCATCACCGGCGCTTTCTGGGCAAAGAAATGCTGGGGAAGCTACTGGAGCTGGGACCCGAAGGAAACCTGGTCCCTGGTGACCTGGATCGTCTATGCGGCCTATCTGCACCTGCGGAAAATGCGGGGCTGGCAGGGGAAGGGCGCGGCCATCTTCGCGGCGGTGGGCTTCCTGTGCGTGATCTTCACCTACATCGGGGTGAACACCTTCCTGCCGGGGCTCCACAGCTACGCGTGACCGGGGAGCCCCTTCCGGGAAGAAGGGCGCCGGAAAAAAATGAAACAAACCGGTAAAGAAGCGGCAAAGCCTTGAAAATCAAGGCTCGCCGCTTTTTTGTTTTTTGGGCCGTTTTCAACAAAAACTGCTGCAAAATCTGCCAGATCGCCCATGGCAATTTCGCGGAAATTGTGCTACAATTTGTAAAACTGAGTTCGAAGCAATCGTACATACAGTTTTAATAAATGTGATTGGAGACTGACGCAATAACTGCACGGACGACTTTTATCCAAGGTCAGCCTTTATTCTTATTTCATTCCAAGGGAGAGGAGGAGTATCTTGACAGCGAGAAAATCGGAAAGCAAGCCCAAACTCCGGATTATATCCCTGGGCGGCGTGGACGAGATCGGCAAGAACATGACCGCCTTCGAATATGAGAACGACATCATCGTTGTGGACTGCGGCAGCGTCTTCCCCAAGGAGGACATGCTGGGCGTGGATCTGGTGATCCCGGATGTATCCTACCTGATTAGCAAGAAGGACAAACTGCGCGGGTTTCTGTTCACCCACGGCCATGAGGACCATATCGGAGCGACCCCCTACATTCTGAAGCAGCTGCCCACCCATATCTACGGCACTAAGCTGACGATGGCCCTGGTGGACCTGAAGCTGAAGGAATACCGGGTGGAGCACGTGCCGATTCACGTGGTGCGGCCCCGGGACGTGGTGCAGCTGGGCTGCTTCACCTGCGAATTCATCCATGTGAGCCATTCCATCGCCGGCGCCTGCGCGCTGGCCATCACCTGCCCGGCGGGCACGGTGATCGTGAGCGGAGACTTCAAGATTGACTATACCCCCATCGACGGGCAGGTGACGGACCTGCAGACCCTGGCCAGATACGGGGAGCGGGGCGTTATGGCCATGCTGTGCGAATCCACCAATGTGGAGCGCCAGGGATACACCATGAGCGAGCTGAAGATCGGGGAGACCTTCAGCAGGATGTTCGCCCAGGCGGAGGGCCGCGTGATCGTGGCCATGTTCGCCAGCAACATCCACCGGATGCAGATGATCATCGACAACGCCATCCGGTACGGAAGGCGGATCTGCTTCATCGGACGGAGCATGGTGAACGTGAGCCGGGTGGCCATGAGCATCGGCGAGCTGCGGATTCCCGAGGGCTGGCTGGTGGACATGGAGGCCCTGGACCAGTTCCCGGACAACGAGCTGCTGGTGCTGACCACGGGAAGCCAGGGCGAGCCCATGGCGGGCCTGACCCGGATGGCCTACGCGGAGCACCGGAAGCTGCAGATCCGGCAGAGCGACATGGTGATCATCTCCGCCACCCCGATTCCCGGAAACGAGAAGTTCATCTCCCGGGTGATCAACCAGCTGTACCGGCTGGGGGCCCAGGTGGTCTACAGCGCCATGGCGGAAGTGCACGTTTCCGGCCACGCCTGCCAGGAGGAGCTGAAGCTGATGCACGCCCTGGTGCGGCCGAAATACTTCATCCCGGTGCACGGCGAATACCGGATGCTGTGGCAGCATGCGGTGCTGGCCGCCAACATGGGGGTGGAGGAGCAGAACATCGTGATCCCCGATATCGGCCAGGTGATCGAGATGAACATGGATTCCCTGTCCCTGGCGAACAGGTGCCCACCGGCGGAATCCTGGTGGACGGCCTGGGCGTGGGCGACGTGGGGAACGTGGTGCTGCGGGACCGGAAGCATCTGAGCCAGGAGGGCCTGCTGGCCATCGTGATCGTGATCGACCGGGATCAGGGAAAGCTGATCAGCGGGCCGGACGTGGTGAGCCGCGGGTTCATCTATGTGCGGGAGAATGAGGACATCATCGACAACACCCAGGCGCTGGTGCGGGATATCCTGAGCAACAACAGCCTGGATGGCGAGAACTGGGCCAACCTGAAGAACATCATCAAGGATGAGGTGCACAACTACATCTTTGAGAAGATCAAGCGGAACCCCATGGTGCTGCCGATCATCGTGGATGTGTGAGGCAGGTTGACGGGGTCCGGGAAATAATGATATGATGCAGGGGAGGAAGATTTTTCCTCCCCTGATTTTATCCGGGAGGGACGGAGCATGGAATACAGCGCGGCATACCGGCTGGCGGAGGAGATCCGCCGGAGCGAGGAATATACGACCTACCATGAGCTGAAGGAAGAGGTGATGGGGGACGAGACCCTGGCGGCACTGATCCGGGAATACCGCCGGCTGCAGATGAGCATGCAGATGAACCTGCTGGCCGGGCAGGCCAATGATCCGGAGGAGACGCAGCGGTTCAACGCACTGACGGGGCTGCTGTTCGCCAAACCGGAGGTGAGCCAGTTTCTGCTGGCGGAGATGCGGCTGCAGCAGGCCATGGCGGATATCATGAAAATCGTGACGGAGGCGACGGGGCTGGACATCCAGCTTCCGGGATAAGGACGCGAAAGTGGACGGAAAGAAGAAGCGGGACACCTATCGCAGCGTGTACCGGGAGCGGGAATACGGCGGATACTGGTACAGCGCGCTGTGGAAGATCCTCCGGCCGGTGCTGGTGGGGCTGACGGTGGCCATCGTTGTGGCCGGGCTCTGCACCAGCCTGTGGAACCGGCTTTATACGGAATACGCGGGGCCTGTGGATCCGGGGGATCCGCAGGAGGTGGCCTTTGCCATCGAAAGCGGCCAGAGCCTGACCCGGGTGGCCAACAACCTGGAGGCGGCGGGGCTGATCCGCAGCCGGACCGTTTTCAAGTATTACTGCGACTTCGCCGGCATGGGCCAGAAGCTGCAGATCGGACGCTACAGCCTGAACCGGGGCATGAGCATGACGGAGATCGCCGACCGGCTGACCACCGGAGACGGAAATCCCCTGGTGCGGAACATCACGCTGATCCCCGGGGAGACGGTGGAGGAGTTTGCGGCGAAGCTGGTGCGGGACGGGGTGCTGGAGAGCAGCGCCTCCTTCCTGGCGAAATGCCGCACCGGCACGGACTTCAAGGAATACTACTACATCGCCGACGTGCTGGAGGGAAAAACGGCAGGCCAGCGGAAATATGTGCTGGAGGGCTACCTGGCGCCGGACACCTACGAGGTCTACGTGACCGCCGGGGAGGACGAGATCCTGCGGAAGCTGCTGAGCCAGACGGAGGCGGTTTTCAACGCGGAGCTGCAGGAGCGGGCGGAGCAGATGGGGATGACCATGGATCAGACCCTGACCCTGGCCAGCCTCATCGAGAAGGAAGCAGGCGCCGGGGATTTTGCGAAGGTCAGCGCCGTGTTCCACAACCGGCTGAAGGCGGGCATGAAGCTGGAGAGCGATGTGACGATCCACTATGTCACCGGCGTGCGGAAGATGGCCCTGGAGCGCAGCGACCTGGCGGTGAACAGCCCCTACAACACCTATGTGGTGAACGGGCTGCCGGTGGGCCCGGTGTGCAACCCCTCCGCCGCGGCGATCCGGGCGGCTCTGTATCCGGATGAAACCTTCCTTGCGGAAAACTACCTGTTCTTCTGCGCGAAGAACCCCGAGAGCGGGGAGCTCTACTTCTCCAGAACCCTGGCGGAGCATGAGCAGGCGGTGGCCATCTATGCGCCGCTGTGGCAGAAATATGATCAGAGCCGGGGAATCCAATGACGGCGGCGGGGGAGCCGCTGACAAAAGTTGCAAAAATGTAAAAAATGCGTTACAATTTGAACTGAATCCGAATGGGAGGACGCGGGCATGTCAACATACGTTCCGGAAGCTGTAATCCGACGACTTCCGTCCTACTACCGGCACCTGCGGGACCTGGAGCAGGAAGGCGTCCAGCAGATTTCCTCCCAGGAGCTGGGAGAGAGGATGGGGATGACCCCGTCCCAGATCCGCCAGGATATCAACAGCTTCGGCGGCGCGGGCCGCCAGGGATACGGATATCAGGTTTCCACGCTGAAGGAGCATCTTCGGGGAATTATGGGGCTGGACCGGGAGCACCGGATGGCCATTATCGGCGCGGGGCGGATCGGGAAGGCCGTGGCCAACTACACCGGATTCCCCCGGGAGGGCTTCCGGACAGTGGCGCTGTTTGACGCGGAGCCCACGGGATCCGAGCTGGTCACGGACGGAGCAACGATCCCGGTCTATCCGGCGGAAGAACTGGAAGCGCGGCTGCCGGAGCTGGGTGCGAGCATCGGGGTGCTGGCGCTGCCCGCCGGGGGGGCGCAGGATACGGCCGACCGGCTGTACCGGTCGGGAATCCGGGCGATCTGGAACTTTACCCCCGCGGATCTGCGCTGCCCGGAGGATATGGCGGTGATGAACGTGCGGCTGAGCGAATCGCTGCACCTTCTGAGCTATATGATGAATCAGATGGAAAAATAACGGGAGCCGAATATGGCAAGAATCAGGAAATACGATTTGTATGAGGGCGACGGCGAGGTGATCGGGGAAAAGGAAGCCTGGTCACGGCGGCCGCTGCCGGGGAAGCAGCCCCTGGGCCGGGAGGACTCGCTGCGGGAGCGGGACGAGGCCGCCCGCAGCGCCGAGGAGCAGCACGCCCGGAGACATTATTTTTCACAGAACGAAGGGAAGGAAGGCCCGGATGAGCCGGCCTTCCTTTTTGATGATTTTGACCGGTTTCAGCCGGAGCTGCCGGAATTCCGGCCCCGGAAGCGGAAAAGGATCCGGCACCGGGGAGCCTGGATTGCCTCGATGGTGTTCTCCCTGGCGGGGATCGCCGTCTGCGGGTGGCTGCTGGTTCCCCAGGTGACGGGAATCCGGACCCGATTTCTGCCGGAGGTGGCCTTTGCCAACGGGTCCGTGATCCGGCTGGAGGGCGCCGCCGTGGAAAGCTTCGCGGCCAGCCAGCGGGAGATCTTCACCGACGCGATCTATCCGGGCGTATACATCGACGGAGTTCACGTGGGCGGCATGAGCCGGGCGGAAGCGCTGGCGAAGCTGACGGAGGGCGCGGATCTCTCCGGGGCGGATTTCGACATCACCCTCACCGTGGGGAACCAGAGCTGGCATGTGACGCCGGAGCGGGTGCCCGTGACCCGGAACACGGAAGAGATCGTGGAACGGGCCTGGGCCCTGGGCCGGGGACATACGGCGGGGCTGCGGGGCACCGGGAGAACCCCCTTCCAGGAGAGCATCGAGAAGGCTACGGAGCTGCGGGTTCAGCCTGTGAGCCTGGAAACGGAGAAGACCTGGAGCCACAGCGCCCTGCGGGAGCTTTGCGAGGGCATCGCAGGCTACGTGAACCGGGAGCCGGTGAACAGCACCGTCGCCAGCTTTGACTTCGGCACCAAGACCTTCACCTTCACCGAGGACCAGCCCGGCGCCATCCTGGACGCGGACCGGCTGTATGAAAAGGCGGCGGCGCTGCTGGACGCAGGCGTTCCCCGGGACAGCGTCTTCATGACGCCGGAGAAGCGGATCGCGGAGGTGACCAAGGCGGAGCTGATGAACAGCTTCGGGCTGATTTCCGCTTACACCACCAAGACCACCAGCAACAACAACCGGAACACCAACATCAGGCTGAGCGCCCAGGCTATCAACGGCATGACGGTGATGCCCGGGGAGACCTTCAGCTTCAACGCCGCCACCGGGGAGCGGACGGCGGCGAAGGGATACAAGCCGGCGGCGGCCATCTCCGGCGGGCAGAGCCGGGACGAGGTCGGCGGCGGCGTATGCCAGACCAGCTCCACCCTGTTCAACGCGGTGGCCCGGGCAAACCTGGAAATCGTGGAGCGCAGCCCCCACGCCTGGCCCTCCAGCTATGTGGAGAAGGGCTTTGACGCCACGGTGAACTGGCCGGGGCTGGACTTCAAATTCAAAAACAACACGGACTGGCCCATCTTCCTGATCGCCGCCTACGCGGACCGGAAGGTTTCCGTCAGCGTATACGGCATGAGCCTGGGGGCGGACACCCGGATCGACCTGGAGAGCGTGACCACCCGGACCCTGCCCCAGCCGGAGGGCACCAATTACGTGATCAATCCGGAGCTGAAGCCCGGGGAGAGCAAAAAGACGGTGACCGGGCGGAAGGGCTATGTGGTGGAGACCTGGAAGGTGCGGTATCAGGGGCAGCGGGAGGTCGGCCGGGAGCTGATGTTCACCACCACCTACAAGCCCTATCAGGAAACCATCGAATACAACCCCTACGGCGGGTGAAAAGCGGAGGCGCGGAGACCCGGCTCCGCAGCCGGGGAGACGTTACTGTTCACGGCTTGAGCTCGCCTGTAGCGGTATTTGCGGCTGCGGTCGCTCTCGCTAAACGCAACCTCAATCG
>CAZRLU010000069.1:0-9777 GCA_964600995.1 uncultured Oscillospiraceae bacterium
GGCGGCTTCGCCTTCAACGACGCCCAGTCCCGCCAGGCCCAGTTCATGTACCGCTACTTCCGGGACCACGGCTTCGCCTGCGCCAGCGTGAACTACCGGCTGTCCACCGAGGCGGCCTATCCCGCGGCGGTCTGCGATGTCAAGGCCGCGGTGCGCTTCCTCTGCCGCAACGCGGAGCAGTATGGCTATGACGCCGAAAGGATTGCTGTCTGGGGCGAATCCGCCGGCGGCTATCTGGCTTCCATGTGCGCCCTTTCGGCGCCGGAGTCCTTCGGCGATACCCTCTGCCTGGGCGAGACGGTGGAGGAGCCCTTCCCCATGCCGGCCTTCGACGCCCTGGTGGATTATTACGGCTGCATCGATTTCGTCACCCAGCGGGGCAACTTCGCCGAGGAGGGCCTGCTTCCCTGGATTCCGACCCTGGCCAACGGCTGGGCCAACGAGGTGGTGGGAAGCTATGGCAGCCTGGAGGAGTTCTGGTTCCGGAAGAATTTCGCCGACTGGGGAGACGCAGAGCTGGTGGAAGCCAGCCCCCTGCAGCGGGCCCGCCGGCAGGAAAACCGCAATCCCGCCCTGCGCTCCCTGCTGGTTCACGGCGACGCGGATATCACCGTCTCCCATCTCCAGTCCGTGGAGCTCCATGAGGCCCTGAAGGCTGGCGGCGAGGATGTCACCCTGAAGCTGGTGCCCGGCTGTAAGCACGCCGACGACCGCCTCTTCACCGACGAGCTGCTCGGCGAGGTGGAGGCCTTCCTGCGGGCTTCCTTCGGGGACTGAGCCCGTTTCTGATGAAAACAACTGCCCGGCCGGATCAGATCCGGCCGGGCAGCTTTTTATATCCTGGTCCCCGGGAGCTTTCTCTCCCGGTCAGGGTTTTCGGATTACACAGTGCGGAGCGGTCTTTGCCTTACATTCCGCCGCCCAGCATCTGCTGCACCAGGGGCTGAACGCTTTCCGGCAGGGACTGCAGCAGCTTGACCAGACCCATCATGGCGCTCTGGGAAACCTCGCTCATCAGGGCTTCCTGCTCCTCGGCGCTCATCGCCATGGGCTGCACCGCATCGGCGGTGATGATATAGGCTTCCGCCAGATCCGTCTTCCGCTCCACGGTCATGGTGAGCATGTCGCCCATGCCGTCCACCGCGATGTTCAGCGTGGCCGCACCCTCGGCATGGTCCCCGAGATCCTTTTCTTCCCCGGCGATGTTGAACAGCACCGTCACCGGCGCGGTTTCATTGTCGGGTACCACGGTGACCTTCATCTCCGCGTTCATGTTGACCGCCGCTTCCTGCCGCTCCCAGCTGGTGCTGATCTCCTCATGCATGGGCTCGGTCTCGACGCCGTTTTCCGTCATCTTCATGCTGACCACGGCGTTCACGCTGCCCTTGTTCTCATCCCCTTCCACGGAGATGTCATAGCTCATGTCCGCCCGATCCCCGTCCATTTCCACGGAGGCATTGATGGAGATCAGGGTCGCCTGCCCCTCCTCGCCTCCGATGTAGATGCTCCAGGTCAGGGGAACCGTCTTTTCCCCGTCCGTAAACTTCAGATCCGCGATGATCTGCATGGGCTGCGGCGCGTTCTCCGCCATATAGATCCGGATCACCATATCCTCGGTCAGGGCGTCCGGCAGGGCGCTCAGGCCGCTGATCAGGGATTCCTCCGTCAGGGCTTCCCCGTTGACCTTGATGAAGCCGGCCAGCTTCTGCACCCCCGGCATGGACCACAGGAACTTGCCCAGCTCGGTGGTCACGTTCTTCAGGGCATCCTTCTTCACGGTCAGGGTGATCACGCTCTTCGCCTCAAACTTCACTTCCGGGGGAAGCTCCGTCACCGCCGCGAAGGTCGGCTCCTGGCTGATCAGCTCCTGCACCGCCGCCAGCAGCCCGGAGGGATCCGGATTGCCGATCAGCCCCGCCAGCACGCCCTCGGGATCCTCCTGCAGGGCTTTCAGGCCGTTCAGCAGGGAATCCAGCTGCTCCTGGGTCAGCACGCCCTCGGCCACCATCTGATCCGCCGCCAGCTTCAGCAGCTCCTTCAGCTGGTCCGGGGTCACCTGGAACACCTTGCTTCCCAGGAAGCTGGAGGCGGCATAGATGCCGCCCTCGTCCGCGGCCAGGGTGATGTCCGCCGCGTTCACATCGTTCAGGATCAACCGCAGGGCGCCCTGATTCTTTCCCTCGGTGCTCTGGGCGACCGTTTCAATCTTCAGGGCGTTCAGCAGGTCCGTCACGGGCGCCTTGGCGTCCTCCGGCAGCATGGCCTGCAGCCCCTCGCCCAGCCTGAAGCTGGCGTCCGTCACCAGCCGCTGGCCCTGGGCCGTATACTTTCCGGCAAAGGTGCTGCCCGCCGCGTCAATCGTGGCTTCCGTCAGCTTTTCCGCGAGCTCTCCGGCCTCCGCCGCCTCCGTTGTCTCCGCTGTCTCCGCCAGGCCCACCGGCAGCATCAGCATCAGCAGCGCCAGCAGCGCGCATAGAAACTTCTTCATTCTGTACCTCCTTATTCGCCCGTAAAAACGGGCATAAATTCCAACATTTTCATATTTCTCCCCCGGACATCCGAATTCCTGCCGGAAATAAAAAAACGGAAGCTTTCGCCTCCGTTTTTTTCCTGTTCTGCCTTATCTCCGGTTGCGCACTTCGTTGCGTTCCAGCCGGATGGCGTTCAGCACCTCGCTGATGCTCCGGTCCGCCTCCATCAGCTGCTGGTCCATGAACTCCATGGTGTTCTTCCGCAGCTGGGCGGTCTCTTGCTGGGTCTTCTCCCGGATCTCGTCGCATTCCACCCGGGCCCGGCGGACGATGCTTTCCTCCTCCACCATCTGGCGGGCCTTCTTCTCGGCGTCCTCCAGCATCCGGGCTGCCTCCGCCCGGGCCGCCTCCACGCAGGCCGCAGCCTCCTGGTTCGCCTGCTCCATCAGCTTGTTGGCTTCCTGATTGGCCCGGTCCATCAGGTTCCGGGCGCTTGAATCCGCCTCCTGCATCATGGCCTGGGCCTTTCCCTGGGCCTCCTGCAGAATCTGGTCCCGCTTCTCCTCCGTCTCCCGGCGGATGGTGGCCTCCGCCTTGACGATCTCCGCCGCCTGGCGCACCGTGTCCGGCAGGTTCCGGTCCAGGTATTCCAGCTGGGCCTGCAGGATGTTCCGGTTCACCACGCAGTTTTCCGAATTCATCAGCGTCTTTTTGGCCTGGCTCAGCTCCCGTTTCATGGCGTTGACCGCCTCAATGCAGTTTTCCGCCCCGTCCAGCCCCGCGCCGGACTTCACCGGGGTGCTCTCCTGGGCTTCTTCCCTGTTCTGGCTTCTTCTTCTGGGTGTTTCCATATGCTTTCCCTCCGCCTGTGTCCCGTTCTGCCGGACCTATGTTTATGCTTTCGACAGCGTCCGCAGAATTTCCTCCGCGCACGCCTCCGGAATAAATTCCCGGATTTCTCCTCCGAAGGAAGCGATCTCCCGGACCGCGCTGGAGGAGATCCACTGCAGCCCGTCTCCCGCGGGCAGAAGCAGCGTTTCCATCTCCGGGTTCAGCTTCCGGTTCGCCTGGGCCGCGGTGTTTTCCGCGTCGAATTCCGACGCGCTGCGCACCCCGCGGATCACGGTCTTCTCCCGCTTCTCCCGCATGTAGCCGCTCAGCAGACCTTCCCACCGTTCCACCCGGACCCCGGGAATATCCCCGCAGGCCTGCTCCAGCATCCGCTGGCGGGCTTCCGGCGGAAAGCATCCCCGCTTGTGAATGTTCACCATCACCACCACGGTCACCCGGTCGAACATCCCGGCCGCCCGGCGGATCAGATCCACATGCCCCCGGGTCGGGGGATCAAAGGACCCCGGAATCACACAGCTGCTCATAGATGATCACCCCACAATATCCCCAGGCTCTCTCCTTTACCGGGCGCAGGCCCTCCGAGACCTGCGGCCTGTTTCCCGCCTGATGCTCCAGCACGATCCACGCGTCCTCCGCCATCAGGGGCTTCAGCCCCTCCGTCAGCTCCCGCAGGTCCGTCATGGCATAGGGCGGATCCAGGAAGATCAGGTCAAATTTCTCCCCGTCCTCTCGCAAGGCGCACAGCGTCCGTTCCCAGTCTCCCGGGATCACCCGGGCCCGTTCGGAGAAGCCCAGCTTTTCCAGATTGTTCTTTTCCGCCTGCAGCGCCGCCCGGTCCCGGTCTCCCATCACGGCGAAGGCTGCGCCCCGGCTCAGGGCCTCCAGGCTCAGGGCGCCGCTCCCCGCGAAAGGATCCAGCACCCGGGCGTCCATAACCCGGCCCTGCAGCATATTGAAAAGGTTTTCCCGCACCCGATCCAGCGTGGGCCGGGTATCCCGCCCCTCCGGCGCCTCAAAGCGGCGGCCCCGCGCGGTTCCGCTGATAATCCGCAGCATCTCAGTTCAGCTGCGTCGGGCCCTTGGGCGCGGCGGTCCGGGCCTTCCGGGCCTTCTTTTCCTTCCGGATCCGCCGGCGGTTGCTCTCCGCGATGCCGGTATGGATCCGGGTCCGCTCCCGCTGTCCCTGCAGGCAGCCCGTCCCATAGGCGCAGGCGGGCAGCAGCACCAGCAGGGGGCTCAGCCGCTCCAGCAGCAGAAGCCCGTCCCGGTTTTCCGATCCGGTCATGGAAACGAAGGGCATGATCGCCACCCGGATGATGAGCCGCAGCACATCCTCCGCCGTCAGGACGGGATTGGCGGTATAGGCTCCCAGGGCGCCGCCGATCTCCTCCCGGGTCAGATATGCGCTCATCCAGGAGGGCAGCGTTCCGAAGCCCGTGGACTGCCGGTGGGCGGTCAGGGCCAGCGCCACCGCGCAGATCAGGAAGGGGACGGTGCCCAGCAGCGCGTTCAGATAGCCCTTCAGGGGATGGAAGCAGAGGGCCCTTTCCGAGTCGGCAAAGGGGGATCCCTTCTCCTGCTTCTGATACAGGATCTCGCCCCGGGCCACCGCGTCCGTTCCCTTTCCGATGGCATTGTTGTAGAAAAGCATCAGCTCCAGAGCGACCACCAGCAGGTTCAGCAGAATCCGCAGCACCGGGCTGTCCATCGTGAGCATGCTGCACACCAGGAAGCCCATCAGCGCCGTCGCCAGCAGCGCCCCGAAGAAGCCCAGGGCGCTCTTCCACGTGCGCTCGTCCGTGGGCGAGCCCTTCAGAAAGGGCTTAACCACCGGCTTGACCGGCTTCTTGCTTTTGTTCGTCATACCGTCGCTTCCTTCCCTTTTTCCGTCCGGAGAACCCGGCTGCCGCAGCTGAGCAGGATTTCATAGGAGATCGTGCCGCTCCACCGGGCCAGATCCTCCGCCGTGATGCGCTCCGCGCCTTCCTCCCCCATCAGGGTCACCGGATCCTCCGGCTGAACCCCCGGGATCTCCGTCACGTCTGCCATCATCTGATCCATGCAGACCCGCCCGAGAATCCGGGCCCGCCTGCCCTGAATCAGCACCTCCGCCTTGCCGCTGCAGGCCCGGAGATATCCGTCCCCGTAGCCGCAGGTCACCGTGGCGATCCGGGTGGGCTTCTCGGTCCGGAAGGTGCGCCCGTAGCTGATGTATTCTCCCGCGGGAACTTCCTTTACATACGCCACCTTCGCTTGCCAGGTCATGCAGGGCTTCAGCGCCAGTCCCGTCTCCACCGGCGGATAGCCGTAGAAGCTGATGCCCTCCCGCACCATGTCCAGCGCCCATTCCGGATGCCGCAGGGCCGCGGCGGAGTTGGCGCAATGCCGCTTCACCCCCAGGCCTTCCGTCAGCGCCCGGAAGCGCCGGAACTGCTCTTCGGAATAGATCTCGCCCTCCGCGTTTCCATCCGCGTCGCTGAAGTGGGTGTAGGCCCCCGTCAGCTTCACCCGGGGGCAGCGCTCCAGGGCAGCGAGCACCGCGTCCCGCTCCGCTTCCGTGCGGACGCCGATGCGGCCCATGCCGCTGTCCACCTTCAGATGCACCCGGATCTCCGTATCGCCTCCGCGCTCCTCCGCGGCCCGCTGGCACAGCTCCACCATTTCCGGGGAGCAAACGGTCAGCGTCAGCTCCTCTCCGGCGGCGATCCGGGCATCCTCCCCGCAGGCAGCGCCCAGTACCAGAACCGGGGCCCGAAGCCCGGCCTGCCGGAGCAGTTCGCCCTCCCCGGCGGTGGCCACCGCCAGGGCCTCCGCCCCGCCTGCGAGGGCGGCCTTCGCCGCCGTCACGGCCCCGTGGCCGTAGCCGTCGGCCTTCACCACCGCCATGATCCCGGCGCTCCGGGGAACCGCGCCCCGCAGGGCCCGCATGTTGCTTTCCAGGGCTTCCGGATCCACCGTCCGTATATTTCTCGGTCTCATCCCTGTCCGTTCATTTCCTTTCGTCCGCCGTCCTGCTTCCGGGTTCATTCCCCGGGATAAAAGTGACGGTGAATCTGCGCGTTCAGCAGGTTGATATCCCCGCATCCCATGGTCAGAACCAGGTCTCCGGCCCGCCAGTGCTCCCGCAGGTACTTTTCCGTGTCGTCAAAGCTGGGGGTCCAGACCGCATCGATGCCGTTCTTCCGCATGCCCTCCACCAGCATTCCGCTGTTCAGGTCTCCCGGATCCGCCTCCCGGGCAGCGCAGATATCCGTCACCAGCGTGAAATCCGCCACCCGGGTGCAGGTCAGATAGTCGGAGAACAGCGCCCGCACCCGGCTGAAGGTATGGGGCTGCATCACCGCCCAGAGCCGCCCGTTCCGGCAGCGCTTCCGGGCGATGTCCAAAGCATTTTTCATCTCGGCGGGGTTGTGGCCGTAATCGTGGAAGATCTCCACCCCCTCCACCGTGTCCGTCAGCTCGAATCTGCGGTGGGCGCCGGTGAACCGCTCCAGGGTTGTGGCGGCCTTCTCCGCCGGGAGGCCCAGGGCGTCCGCCGCCGCCAGGGCGGCCAGGGCGTTCATCACGTTGAAATCCCCCGGCACCCCCATCCGCACCCGGGTCACCCGCTCCCGGTTCCGGTAAAGGTCGAAGGAGGCGTAGCCCCGCTCGTCCTCCGCGAGGTTTTCCGGATGCCATTCATTCTCCGCGCCGAAGCCGAAGAACACCTTCCGGCAGGAGAGCTTTTCGATCTGCCGCCGCACCCGGGGGTCATCCCCGTTGCCCAGGGCGATGCCCTCCGTGGGCAGCAGGTGCAGATACTGGCCGAAGGTTTCCTCAATCTCGTCCAGGTCCCGGTAGCAGTCCAGGTGGTCCGCGTCGATGTTGAGCACCACCGCCACCGTCGGGTTCATATGCAGGAAGCTGCGGTTGAACTCGCAGGCCTCTGCCACAAAAATGTCGCTGTGGCCCACCCGGGTGCTGCCCCCGATGGCGTCCAGCCGGCCGCCGATATGAATGCTGGGATCCATGCCGTTCTCCAGCAGCATCTCGCTGAGCATGGAGGTCACCGTGGTCTTGCCGTGGGCGCCGCAGATGCCCACCGCCTTCCGGTAGCCCTCCATCAGCTGCCCCAGCAGATAGGCCCGCTCCAGGCTGGGGATTCCCAGCCGGTCCGCCTCCGCCCGCTCCGGATTGTCCGGATGAATCGCCGCGCTGTAACAGACCAGCGCCGCTCCGTGCACGTTCTCCGCCCGGTGGCCGATGAACACCTCCGCGCCCTTTTCCCGGACGCCCCGGATCAGGTATCCCTCGTCCCGGTCGCTGCCGGTCACCCGGTATCCCTCATCCATCAGCATCTCCGCCAGCCCGCTCATGCTGCTGCCGCCGATGCCGATCAGATGAATCCGCTGTCCCGCATAGTCCCTGATGTTCGGAATCATCCTGTTTCCTTCTCCCTTTCCGCTTCTGCCCTTTTCCGGATCACTCCACCTTGATGCGGGGGTTCTCCCGGCTGGGCCGGTAGAGCACGAAGCGCCGGCCGATGTGCTGGATCGGCTCCGCGTGGGTCCGTTCACACAGCTCCTGCAGCGCTTCCCGGGCGTCCAGCGGGCAGCCCTGCTGCACGCATCCCTTGATCAGCTCCCGGGCCTCCAGCGCGTCCTCCGCCTCCCGGATCGTGTTCTCCCCAATGCCTTCCCGGCCGATATACAGAATCGTTTCCAGGGTGTTTGCCATGGCCCGCAGGCCGGCTCTCTGCTTTCCCGTCATCTCTTATCACTCCACAAAGTCGAATTCCATCTCTCCGATGGTCACCGTGGCGCCCTCGCCGGCTCCGGCTTCCCGCAGCGCGTCGATCACACCCCACCGGCGCAACGTCCGGTGGAACCAGTTCAGGCTGTCCAGATCGTCGAAGTTGACGCTGTCCAGCAGCCGCTCCATGCCGGGGCCCTCCACGATATAGGTTGCCCCGTCGAACACCACCCGGAAGTCCTCTTCCTTCTTCTCCGGAATCGGCTCCTCCTCTTCCTGGTAGTGCAGCACCGGCGGAAGCTCCTCCAGCATTTTGGCCGTCGCGTCCAGCAGCGCGTCAAAGCCCTGATGGGTGGCGGCGCTCACGGCGAAAACCTGGGTGTCCATGCCCTCCGCCAGGGCGCGGATCCGCTTCAGGTTCTCCTCCGCCCCCGGCAGATCCATCTTGTTGCAGACGATGATCTGGGGCTTCTCGCTCAGCTTCCCGTAGTTCTCCAGCTCCGTGTTGATCCGGTCCAGGTCGTCCGCCGGATCCCGGCCCTCGCTGCCGCTGGCGTCCACCACATGCATCAGCAGCCGGGTGCGCTCCACATGCCGCAGGAAGTCATGCCCCAGCCCGGCGCCCTCCGCGGCGCCCTCGATCAGCCCGGGAATATCCGCCAGCACGATGTCCTGTCCGTGCCGGCGCACGATGCCCAGGTTCGGGGTCAGGGTGGTGAAATGATAGTTCCCCACCTTCGGCCGGGCGCTGGTCACCACCGAGAGAATGGAGCTCTTGCCCACGTTCGGATAGCCCACCAGCCCCACGTCGGCGATGGTCTTCAGCTCCAGCCGCAGGGTGCGGATCTCCGTCTTCACCCCGGGCTTGGCAAAGTTGGGCGCCTGGCGCACGGCATTGGCGAAGTGGGTGTTTCCCCATCCGCCCCGGCCGCCCTTCAGCAGCACCCGGGACTCCCCGGCCCGGTCCATGTCCGCCATGACCCGGCCGCTCTCCTCGTCCCGCACCACCGTGCCCACCGGCACCTTGATGATCAGGTCCTCGCCCTTTTTGCCGGTCCGCATGCCGCCCAGGCCATCCCCGCCGTTCTCCGCCGTATACTTGCTGCGGAAGCGGAAGTCCAGCAGCGTATGCATGTTCTCATCCGCATACAGCACCACGTCGCCGCCCTTGCCGCCGTCCCCGCCGTCCGGGCCGCCGTTCTGCACGTACTTCTCCCGGTGGAAGGAGGCGGAGCCGTTGCCGCCGTTGCCCGCCTTCGCGGTGATTTTCACCTGATCCACAAAATTGCTCATGATATCCTCTTCTTCAGTTCCTCAGGGAATGCAGCGGGGCGGGAATCCGTCCGCCCCGGGCGATGAAGGCCTCGTTGCCGAAGGAATTCACGGGCATCACCGGCGCAAAGCCCAGCAGCCCGCCGAATTCCACCCGGTCCCCCGCCTTCTTGCCAATGGCGGGGATGATCCGCACCGCCGTGGTCTTGTTGTTCACCACGCCGATGGCCGCCTCGTCGGCAATGATGCCGCTGATCGTCGCGGCGGAGGTGTCCCCCGGCACGGCGATCATGTCCAGTCCCACGGAGCAGACGCAGGTCATGGCCTCCAGCTTCTCCAGCGACAGCGCGCCCTTGCGGGCGGCCTCGATCATGCCGATGTCCTCGCTGACGGGGATGAACGCGCCGGACAGGCCTCCGACGTGGGAGGTGGCCATCACGCCGCCCTTCTT
>CAZRLU010000070.1:0-7109 GCA_964600995.1 uncultured Oscillospiraceae bacterium
GAACCCGGGGGCGTAGACCGCATGGGCCCTTCCCCGGAGAAATTCCTCCCGGGCCGCGGCATAGGCCTGCGGCGAAAGCTCCCGCAGCGCGCCTTCGCCGGGCCCCTCCGGCAGTTCCGCTCTCCGGAGCTCCGTTTCCCGGCACCGGCCCAGGGGCTCCATCTTCGCCACCCGCCGGTAGATCCCCTTCAGGCCCTCCTCAAACACCGCGCCGCAGGCCCAGTCCGCCGTCTTCAGCGCCTCCCCGCAGATTTTCCGCAGCAGGGCGATGCCATATCCCCACCCCCGCTCTCCGGGCAGGGTTCCCAGGCCGTAAAGATACGCCGCGGAGACCTCCCGGCCCGACGGATGGATGAACCGGACGCCGGGCAGCAGATAGGCAGCACTGACCGCCCGGCCTTCCCTTTCCGCCACCAGGCAGCGGATCCCCAGCCCTTCCCGGTCCTGAATATAGGGGTCCGCCTGCTCCGGAGGATCCCCGAAGCAGCACCGGGAAATCTCCCGCAGCGCCTGCAGATCCTCCGGCCGTCTTTCCCGAAATCTGATTTCCTCCATGTCGCCGCTCCGTCTTTCTCCGTCCGGGCCTTCCGTCATCCCGGGTTTTTATTGGAAATCCCGGAGCCATTCCGTCAGGAAGCTCCGCCCGCTCAGATCCCGCAGGGTGATCCGCATCCCGTCCAGATACCAGTTGGTCTCCGAGATCAGCCCGCCCTTGCCGGCGCTGTCATGATAGGGCGCTCCGTAGGCCCGGATCAGGCTGCCCCGGACCTGCTCATAGCTGTTTTCCGCCTTGTAGAACCGGCACCGCACCCGGTACAGCCGGTACTCCTCCGGGGCGGCGCCGTCTTCGGCTTCCTTAAAATACAGCTCCGGCCGGGTCTTCCCTCCCAGGACCGACGCCTCCTCCTCCCACCTCAGGCAGACCTGGCGCTTCATCCGGTTCCCGGAAGCCCCCGTTCCCTGCTCCCGCAGCGCCTTCTCCGCCGCCTCCAGCCGAAGACCCCAGCCCAGCTCCGGGCAGGGGCGGGGGCTCAGATCCCGGCCCGCCCGCAGGGCTCCGGCGCCGGTTTCCGTCTCCACGGCGCTCTGGGCCACATATACGGTCCGGACCTCCCGGGAGAGGACCTTCCCTCCGTTCTTCTTCACCGTCACCGTCAGGGTTTCCTCCCCGGGGCGGACCGGCATCAGCCAGCCGTTCCGGAGGCTCTCCGCACAGCCGGTTCCGTAGGCCACCTGGGTTTCCAGGTAGTCGTCGACTCTCCGGCTCCCCACATAGCTGATGCTGCCCCGGATGGAATCCGTGGTGTCAAAATCCACCCGGAGCCCCTCCGGGTCGGAGATCACCGTTTCATACTCCTTCACGTTCACCCGGATCCGAAGCCCCCGGCCGGAGCCGTCCTCCGCGTTTCCGAAGATTTCGCAGCTTCCCTGCCTCAGCCCGGTGATCCGGCCTTCCCCGTCCACCTCCGCCACGGCGGGGTTTCCGGAGGTCCAGCGGACGCCCTGCTCCGTGGCGTTTTCCGGAAGGATCTCCCAGCGGATTTTCCATCCGGAGCCCGCCGCCAGCAGGATATTATCATCCCTGGTCCGGATCTCCTTCACCGGAACCGGCGCCGCGGCTTCGGCGCCCGCACCGCGGAAAGGAAGAGCCAGGCTCCCGGGCGCCGTTCCGGAAATTTCTCCCCCCGGCGCCAGAAGGCAGAAGCCCGCCAGCGCTGCCGCCGCCAGGCTCCGGATTCGTCTCTTTCTCTTTCCCATCCTCATGCTGCTCCTCCGTCCCTGTCGCATCCCGGCCCGGGAAAAGCCATGTCTCTTGAGCTTTCCTGTGATTATATCGCATCTTCTCCCGGTCTTCAACTGCCGTCCCGCTTCTCTCCTCCCCCGAATTGACCGGACGCCGCGATTATGGTATATTTATATTGAGTGATTGTTTGCATTTCAGATAAGGCTTCAGCCTTCGGGGCTGATCATCCGCACGATATCGAAAGAAAAGAGTCCGCCGACCGGGCCGTATGATCCGGAAACCGCGGGCATCCTGCATCCGCAAGGAGGGAACGACCGATGAAAAGCTGTGCCGGCTATCTCCGCAGCCGCCGGAGGGCGTGGAAAGCGGTCCTGATCTGCTGCATGGCCGCTGCCTTTGCGGCCCTCGCCGTTTTCTGCGCCGCGGCGGAGGACGGGCAGGAGGTCACCGCTTCCACATACAGCATGCGCCCGGGCGAAACCCTGGACATAAGCCGGTTCTCGGGAGCCACCTATGTCCGGATCGCTGCCGGTTCCGGAACCTATGTGCTGCGGGGAAGCTCCTCCCGCTGCACGGTGGAGGTCAAGGCCAAGGCAAATGAGCAGATCCGGGTCATTTTCGGCGATCCCTCCGGCGTGGACCGGGATACGGGCTTTCGTCTGGTCGCCACCAAGGACTGCCCCGGCCTGGCAACCATCCAGCGGGCCGCGCTGGTGGCCGAGGGCGAAAAGGACGCCACCATCATCCTTAGCTCGGCCCCGGGAACCCACTGTTATTTCCGGAGCAAGGCGGACGCGATCCCCCTGCTCGGCTGTGACCCCGCCATCCGGAAGTTCAGGTACGACTATACGCTGATTTTTGACACGGAGAATCCCGATGATCCGGGAACCATTGAGGCGGTGGCGGATCCCAAGGGCCACAGAACCGCCGCCATCGGCGGCGATGATCTGAGCAGCTCCAGAAACGGCCTGGGCAATGTGGTCTTTGAGAACGGGATCATCATCGCCCGGGGCTCGAAGCAGGGGGACGGCGGCCCCGGCATCGGCGCTCCCCTGTATGTGGACGGGCTGACCTTCAACCACGCAACGGTTTACGCCTATGCGGGCGGCCACGCCGCGGCCGCCATCGGAACCGCGACGGGAGAGCTCATCCCCATCTATGCGGATTCCTTTACAACCGTTCGGAATATCACGGTCAACGGCGGTGAAATCCATGCCCTTCACGAGAGCTCCTCCTCCAGGATGGGAGGCGCGGGCCTCGGCGGAGGCATGCAGGGCAACTGCGAGAACCTGACGATCAACGGCGGCACGGTCTACGCTGTCGGAAACAGCGGCTCAGCGGGCATCGGCGGCGGAGCCTACGGAGATTGCATCAACCTTGTGATCAACGGGGGAGCGGTTCATGCCCAGGGGGATGTTGCGGGCATCGGCAGCGGATACATGTCCGTCATGACGGAAGGCGTTCACGGGCAGTTCAGCATCACCATCCGGGAGGCGGATCCGCAGCAGCCCACCGTCGTCACGGCGGTCGGAGGTCTCCAGCCCGACGGAAGCCCGGGCATGGACGCGGTCGGCATCGGCGGATGGCTGCCGCTCATCGAATACCGGGAGCATCACGGAATTAAATATGATGATATCAGGGAAGGAAAGCGGTCCGTCACCATTGAAGGCGGCACGATCAGCGCCGCGGGAAATGGCGTGGGATCCGGGATCGGCGCAGGCGCGGACGGCTTCGCCGAGACGATCACCATCTCCGGCGGCCGGATCGAGGCCCGGAGCGGGGAGAACGGCTGCGCCATCGGGGGCGCGGTGACGAAGTCCGGCTGGTATTACGGGGCCGGAGCCAGATGGATTCTCATTTCCGGCGGAACGATCCGGCTGAAGAAGCCGGACGGCAGCCCCGGGGTATTCGGCGCCTGCATCGTCAGGGATCATCATTCCATCGAAAAAACGACGGGGCATCTCGTCATCAGCGGCGGGAACGTCGCCGGCGGGCTTTTCAACCTGACTCCCCAGTCAGAGCAGCACGGCGGCTCCGAGGTCTTCCGAAACGATATCGCGATCCAGACCTATGACCTGAGCAGATACAGGAGCAGCTATGTCGCGGTGGAAGCCCTGGGCATCCGGGAGGACTGCGCCTACGGTCTGAACGACGTGTATACCTTCCCGGAGGAAAACCCGGAAAACCCGGTGCTGTGCGTCTGGCTGCCGGAGGACCGCAGGGTCGTTTTGGTCCGGACGAAGACGCCGTATCTGGGGTACGGATACATTTCCCGGGCGGAGCCCCAGTATGCCTTTTACGGCCTTACGGAGGCGAAAAAGGGAGGCACGCTGTACCCGCCCGTCTGCTTCCTGGTGGACGGCAACTACGTCGCAAGGAATCTTGACTTCATGCCCTATGTGGATGTGCGGATCGGAGAGAGCTCCGGGGAAATCAGGAATCCGCTGACCCATGATACCTTCTACACGCTGGACGCCGAAAGAACCATTCCCCTGGTCCGGGCGGACGGAAGCTATTATCCCGGCGTGCAGCAGGGGGAAATCCAGTGGACGGACGCGGAAGGCCGGATGCTGATCCGCGGTCCCGGGAGCGGGCTGGATAAGCCATCCGGCTACAAAAACGGTTTCCAGATCTTCACGCGCTATACTTCCCTGGAAATTGGCTTCGGCGAAGGGAAGCCCGCCGGCGCGACGACGGAGCTGGCCGGGACCCTTCCGGATCGGATTCCCTTCGGGAGCGACCAGACCTCCGTGAATCTGCCGGCTTCGGCGCAGCTTGTGCTTCCAGGCTATGATCTCTGCGGCTGGAACACCGATCCCGCGGGGGCCGGAAAGCATTTTGACCTCGGCGCCCCGGTCACGAAGGAGGAGGTTCATTTCGGGCAGGGGCTGACTTTCACCCTCTATCCGGAGTGGCAGCCCAGGGAATACACGATCACCTTCCGCGCCGGCCCGGAAGCCGGCGCTCCGGAGCACAGGCAGGCCGCCCGGTTTGATCAGCCGGGAACCCTGGATCTGCTCTCCTCGTTTACGGAAGCCGGATGGAGCAGCTTCGGCCGGCTGCACGGCTGGGCCGATGCTGCCCTGGGCTCCTTCCAGGAGGACGGGGAGGACTATTTCAACCTGTGCGATCTGAATGATCAGGGGATCCCTCTCGGCAGAACCCTTACCGCGGTCTGGCTGTCAGGCGGAGAAATCTCCGTGTCGGTGACGCTGGACGGGGTCGGCGTGACGGGCCTGGATAACAGCTTCCGCGCCGCTGGCGGCGCTGCGGAGTTCCGTCTGCCCATGATCAGCCCTTCCGCCGGGGTGTATGTTTTCACGCCCTCCGGTCCGGAGGGCGGCGCCGGGGCGCTTCCCCCCGGGGACTATCATCTGCTTCTGGATGACGAAACCTACGCTGTTCCCGAGGGTTCGGGCGCCTTTACCTATGCAGCCGGAGCGTCGGTTTCCATCACGCTGGATTATGATACCGTCTCCGTCGCCCGGGGGCCGGGCGAGGCGGAAAACATCACCGGAATCAGCCTGCGGGAAAACGGAACCGGCGCGCCCCGGAGCTCCCTGGTGGTTCCGGACGGCGGACGGGTCCTGCTGGAAGTGAACACCGCGCCGGGGAGGCATCCGGCGGCCTTCACCGTGACCGGGGTGCCCCCTGTCTGGGAGGATCCGGACAATCCCGCAAGGCCGAGCCAGATGATCCTGGTCCGTGGAAAGGCGGAGATCACCGCCCATACGGAGCCCAACCTCTATGTCGTCGTCTTTGACCCGAACGGAGGCTCGGGGTTCATGGATAGGCAGGACATGGTTTACGGGGAGTCCCGGCGCCTGTCCCCGCTGAACTATACCCGGGAGCACTATCGTTGGACCGGATGGAACACCTCCGCGGACGGGACCGGAACCTCCTACGGCGACATGGAGTCCGTCCGGAACCTGACCCCGGAGCATCTGGCGCAGGTCGTTCTGTATGCCATCTGGGAGCCGGTCGTTTACACGGTCTCCTACGACCTGGGCGGCGGGCGGATCCCCGGCGGCCGGTCCAATCCTTCCGCCTATACGGCGGAGGACGCTTTCACCCTGATCAATCCCGTTCGGGGCAATTCCGTTTTCTCGGGCTGGACCGGAACCGGCCTTTCGGAAAGAACAAGCCGCGTTTCCGTCCCCCGGGGCTCCGGAGGCGACCGCAGCTACACCGCGCACTGGAAGGTCCCGAAAAGCCTTGCGGTGATCTTCCTCGACACCGGGGCCGGAACCGCGGCGGGGATTCCCGATCCGATCATTTTCTATCCCGGGTCCGGAAACGGGATCCCGCTGCCCCCGGGCATTCCGGAAAAGGCCGGCTTCTATTTCGGCGGCTGGAACACCGAGCCGGACGGCTCCGGATCTCTGCACATGCCCGGAGCATGGGTCTGGCCGGAGGAGGATCTTCTGCTCTATGCCATGTGGAGTCCGCAGGGCTGCAGGATCACCTTCGACCCTGCCGGCGGAACCCTCCACGGAAAGGAAGGCCCCTTCACCCTGACCTGCGCCCGGGGTCTTGCCATCACCATCCCGGAGGCGCCGGTCCGCGAGGGCTGGAAGTTCCTGTACTGGCAGGGCTCCGCCTATCACCCGGGAGAGAAGTATATCGTGACCGGAGACCATACCTTTACCGCCCGGTGGGAAGCGATCCCCCCGCCGGTCCCGAAGACCGGGGACCGGAGCAATCCCTTCCTCTGGCTGGCGCTGATGCTGCTGGGCACGGTCATGGGCTCCGTGGTCCTCCTCCCCGGAAACCGGGGCAGAAAAAAGTAGAATCCGGAAAAAAACTGTGCTCCCGCTGAATTGTCATTCTGCGTCCTCCGTGGTAAAATGCGATGCAGAAGCCGGGAATGAGCCCGGAATGGAAAGGATGGCATATGAGATGAAAAAGACGTTGCTCTGGTTCCTTACGTTCTGCCTTTGCCTGGGTCTGGCCGTCGCCGGCGCCGAGACCGAGGTCGCCACGCAGGAGATCGCGGCGAGAAACCTGGAGCTGAATAAAAGCACCAACACCCTGATGATGCAGACGGAGGACCGGAAGTACCAGGTGATTGACGCCCAGGGAAATCCCCTCAGCGAAGCCTACGGCGACATGAGCATCCGCAGCGGCTTCTACCGGGTGGCCAATGAGGAGGGCGTCAATAAAATGGGTCTGCTGGACGGCCAGGGCCAGCTGATCATTCCCATGGAATACGGGGATATCGAAGTGATTTCCGACCGCTGGCAGGCTGCAGTGACGCTGAAGGAGGCCACTTCGGAAAATTATGACTACAAGTCCCTCCTGGGCAGCGGGTTCTATCTCATCGATCAGGTGGACATGTACTACCGGGGCGTCAAAAAGGCCAGCC
>CAZRLU010000070.1:7209-9766 GCA_964600995.1 uncultured Oscillospiraceae bacterium
TTCTATCTCATCGATCAGGTGGACATGTACTACCGGGGCGTCAAAAAGGCCAGCCTGAGCCGGATGGACTGGAACAGCGCCTCGGCTTACGGCGACTATATCCGGATTCAGAACCGGGACCGGGTCAACACCTTCTACAACAAGGAGATGCAGCCTTCTTCCCGCCCCTCCGAGTACTCCTCTGAATACGATGAGGACTACCGTACCGGGGCCGTGTGGCATCAGGGCAGCGGCCAGGAGGCCTTTACCGCCAGCTGCACCCTGACCCCCGATGAGGTGGTTCAGTCCCTCTGGATCAAAGAGGGCAAGGTGCTGGATCTGCAGGGCAATGTGGTGGGCGATGTGGCCAACTACGCCGACACCTCTTCTCCCAGGGGATCCTATATCCGGATCCGGAACGGCGCCGGGCTTTACGGCGTGGTGGACAAAACCGGAAAGGAAGTTCTGCCCTGCGTCTACGATGATCTGGAAAGTGATCTCGAGGCTGCGGAGGCCGTTGGGTATGTATATGCCAGCAAGGATGGAAAGAGCGGATATGTCAGCCTCACCACCGGCCGGGAAGCCGGCTTCGAGTTCAGCCGGGACGCCCTGCGGGACTATGCCGCCTTCGCGATGATCAGCGATCTGGACGGAAGCATCCTCGTGGTCTCCGCCGCGGCGGGACAGCTTCCCGCGAAGTACAAGGATTTCCGGGCTGCCTACTCGGATGTTTCCGTCAGCTGTCCGCTGGCCCTCGTGCAGGACGCGGAGGACCGAGCCGGCGTGATCGGCCTGCTGGGCGAGGAAATCGTGCCCCTGGACGGAACCTATGACGGCATTGATGATCTGTCCGTCTCCCATGACGGTTCTGTGATCCTGGGCAGGAAAGACTATGGCTCCTATGTGCTCTACCGCGTCAGCTATGACCCGGATCTGAGCGCGTTCCAGGCGCCTGCCGGGGAGACGGAAGCGGACGGCAGCTGGACCTGCGTCAACGGCCACGCGGGCAACACCGGGAAGTTCTGCACCGAATGCGGTTCCCCGAAGCCGGAGGAATCCTCCGAATGGACCTGCGTCAACGGACATGCGGGCAACACCGGGAAATTCTGCTCCGAGTGCGGCGCCCCGAAGCCCTGATGCCGCGGAAATCTCAGAATGAACGGAAGCAGCAGGCCGGATCGGCCTGCTGCTTCTTTTCTCCCATCGGATAAACCGGGCACTCAAAGGCCGGCGGAGTCTGCCGCCCCGCTCATTCCTCCCCCTTCAGCTCCACCGTCTGAAAGCCGTGCTTCACCGCCGGCAGGAAAACCTCCGTCAGGTCCTTCAGCCGGATCTTCAGGCTGGAGGTAGGAACGCAGGGATGGCATCCCATGTATTCCTCCTGCAGCACATCCGCGTCCACCAGCAGAGTTACCGCCCCCTCCCGGTCGTTCATCAGCCCCATCACGCTCACGGCCCCGGGTTCGATATCCAGGTGCCTGAGCATGTCCGCGGGCTCCGCAAAGGACAGCCTGGCCTTCCCGATCTGGGCGGAAAGCTCCTTCGTCTTGAATTTTTTGTCCCCCGGCATCAGCAGCAGAAAAAACTCCGTCTTCTGCCGGTTGCAGAGAAACAGGTTCTTGCACATGGTCACCTCCAGCGCCTCGTCGATGGCGCGGCAGGCCTCCATGGTGACGGCCGCATCATGGTCCACCCGCAGATACCGGATTCCCAGGGAATCCAGAAAGTCATAGGTTCTCTTCTCCCGGGGCAGCCTGTCCTCCGCGTTCTCCGGTCTTCCCTGCTCCATTTTCATGCGCTTCTCCTTCCTGCGCGAACACCGTTTCTCCTGCAGCCCGGCCCCGGTTTATCCTTCCGTGCCCGCCAGGCCCAGCTCCTCCGCGTGGGGCCGCATGCCCTCGATGCAGATCTCCGCCACCTCCCGGACCTCCATGCCCAGCATGTCGCAGCCCTGCTGGATCAGGTTCCGGTCGCACTTGGCGGCAAATTTTTTATCCTTGTATTTCTTCATGAAGCTTTTCACTTCCAGATCCCGGATCCCCTGGGGGCGCATCCGGGCGCAGGCCTGAATGATGCCCGTCAGCTCGTCCACGGTAAACAGGCTCTTCTCCAGGTTGGTTTCCGGCTTCACCTGGGTGCAGATGCCCCAGCCGTGGCTCAGAATGGCCCGGACCTCCTCCGGCTCCACCCCCGCCGCCAGCAGCGGCGCCTCCGTATGCTGCAGGTGCTCCTCCGGGAACTTTTCATAGTCATAATCATGCAGCATGCCGATGGCCTGCCAGTGCTCCCTGTCCTCCCCGAAGTGCTCCGCCATGGCGCCCATGGCATAGCAGACATTCAGGGCATGCAGGATCAGATGATCCTCCTTCACCATGGTGGCGTTCAGTTCCCTGGCCCGCTCCAGCGTCAGCATGTTTCCCGTCCCCCTTTTCTTGCATTTTCGCCAGCCATTATATCACGGGAGTCCCGGTCGGGAAAGCTTTCCGGCTGTACCTCCTTTGTATTCCTCCCGAAGCTCCCTTCCTGTTTCTACTCTCCTGATCTGACCATCAGTTGATCTGCTTGAATGTCAGCGAAC
>CAZRLU010000071.1:0-4724 GCA_964600995.1 uncultured Oscillospiraceae bacterium
GCAAAACTGCGGAAGGAAGAGTTTTTTTCAGTATCGTATTCCTTGAGCCCCCGGTCGTTGCCCCGCATCCAGCAGTGATGAACCCGGACGCCCTGCACCCCGCCGGCCATTTCGCTGCCGATGGTGACGCCGCCGTGGCCGTCCAGCATGGCGCACCAGGCGATTTCCACATCCCGGGTCGGGACCCGGAACCGCTGTCCCTGCCAGATCTTTCCGGACTTGACGGCGATGCAGTCATCCCCCACGGAGAAGAGGGCTCCGTAGAGCCGGATGCCTTCGCAGCTCTCCGGATCAAAGCCGTCGGTATTGGGGCTGACGGCGGGCGCCTCCACGGTGATGTTCAGGAAGGACAGCTGGCGGGAGAACATGGGGTGAATGTTCCAGGAGGGGCTGTTGCGGAAGGTGACGCCCTGGACGGTGATGTCCCGGCAGTCCCGCAGGAAGAGGAGCCGGCCCCGCCAGGCGCCCCTTTTATTCCTCGGATTCTGCCACCAGTCGCCCTCCTGGGCCCGGCCGTCCACCACGCCCTCGCCCAGAATCCGCACATCCTCCACGCCGATCCCTGTCAGGGCGCCGGCGAAGCAGTCCAGGGGATTCCCTTCCCAGGAGCCCAGCAGCACCTCGTCCTCCCCCGGGGAGGGAAGGATGACGCCGGGAAGCACCGGGAAACGGCTCCGGTCCGTCAGCAGGGCCAGGGTGGCGCCCTTCTGCAGCTCCAGGGTGATATGGCTCTTGAGAAACAGGGGGCCGGTGAGATAGGTTCCGGCGGGAATCACCACCCGGCCGCCGGGCGGGCAGCAAAGAATGGCGGCCTGCAGGCAGGGGGTATCCTCCGCCTGCCCGTCCCCCTTCGCGCCGAAGCGGCGGACATCCAGGGTACAGGCCTCCGGGCCGGTACGGAAGGAAAGAGTTTCCTCCCGGCCGCCCAGCTCCATCCGCAGGGTATATTCCGAATCCGGCCGCAGATCAAACAGGGAAACCACCGAGCGGCGCTCCTGCCCCAGGGGCTGGCCGTTCAGACAAAGGGAAGCCGGGGAGGGCATGAAATAATCTCCCGCCCCGTCCAGCAGCACCGTGGCGCTGCGGGAGGAAACAAACAGAAGCCTCATGCTTTTTCCTCCTTGAAGATCCTGCCGTAGATTTCCGGCACCCCGATCCGGGGCCGGGAAGGGGTTTCCCCGTAAAGCTCCTCCGACAGGAAGCGCAGGGCCACCGCCTCCTTCCGCAGGGAATCCCAGGCGGAATCCGCCAGCAGCTCCTCCCGGGGAAGACGGAAAACCTGATCCCGGAAAAGATCCGCCAAGGCGCGGTAGTGCTCGTAGAGCTGCTCATCCATGGCCGAGAGGCAGGAAAGCAGGGCCGTCAGATATTCCAGACGGCCCGGGGAAAGTGGAGCGGCTTCAGGACCGGGCGCGTTTTCCCGAAAAAAACGGACCAGGGCGGGCAGCTTCTCCCGGAAGCCCCCGGCCAGATCCGCTTCGCCGCGGGCAGCCAGGAAACCGGCAGCCGCGGCAGGAAGACAGCTGTTTTGCATCAGGATACCCCCGTATCAGACAATCCTGTTCCGGCCCCGCGAAGGCAGCGCCGGAAATCAAAGGAAGCATATCACGAAAACGCGGGAAATGCAATGAAGGATTCCGCGGGCCCGGGGAGCTTCATTCCGGCGGCCGGAGGCTGCGCACCGCATGGTTCCGGGGATCCTCCACGTCCAGCCCGCTGAGATAGGAGGCATTGCCCAGGCTGCGGGCGAGGGCCTCCTCCGTCAGGGAGCCCTCCACCGCGAAGGCGTAGGCGTCGGAGATCATGCCCAGGGCCAGCTCCAGGGCCCGGGCCTTCAGCTCCGGAAAGCTTTCCTCGGAGACGGCTTCCCGGGAATAGGGCTGGGACCAGGGGGCCCGGGAGAGATTCTCCACATCCCGGGTGAGAAAGCCGGAAACCGCGTAGGGAATGGAGCGCAGAAAGGGGCTGGGGAACCGGCGCACCAGGAAGGTCAGGGGGGAGCGGGGCGCCTCCATGAGCCGGTACAGCTTCCGATACTGGCGGTAGCAGCGGTTCAGGGAGGGCAGCACCCGGCGCCAGCCGTAGACCTCTCCGTAGACGGCGTTCAGATCCTCCGCCATGACCTGGGGCAGGAGGAGGGAGGGGAAATGGTGATCCGTGACGGGATGCTTTTCCCCCCAGGATCCTTCCCGCTTCAGCAGGGCCACGTCCAGGGCGTGTTCCAGATCCCGGTGGGCCCGGGGGGTGGGCCAGGTCTCTGTGGTCCGCCAGATGATGTAGGGATGGGTGGTCCGGTCCAGGGCATAGTGGCAGAGGAAGCCGGCCAGATAGGAAAAGACTTCCCGGGGGGCGGCGCCGTTCCCGGCCCGGCGGGCCAGGGACATGAGGAAGGCGCCGGTCTTCGTGGTGTGCATGCGGCGCCCCCGGCCCTGCCGGCGCTTCCAGGGCTGATAGACGAACCAGAGATCCGGCCCGTAGAGGGCAAAGCCGTAGGGAACGGGCAGCAGGTACTGCCGGATTTCCGGCTTCAGGGCTTCCAGGACTTCCTGCCCGAAGGCATGGTGCATGGCGACATCCGGCATAACGTTTCCTTTCAGAAAGCAGCAGATTCAGGAGAAAGGGGAAGGACGGTCACAGCAGGACCACCTTCGGATGACAGTCCAGATCCCCCCGGGTGACCCGCAGGGCCTGGCCGCCGGAGAGGACCTGAGCGGGATCCCAAAGGCGGAGAAAATCCTCCGCCGGGGCGATGGGCCAGTCCGCGTTGTACCGGGTGCGGTAGTGCATGGGGATGACAATCCGGGGATCCACCTGGCGGATCACCTCCATGGCCTGGGCGGCGTCGATGGTGTAGAAGCCGCCCACGGGGATCATCAGAATATCCACCCGCCCAAGGGCCTCCAGCTGTTCCGGGGAAAGGAGGCAGCCCAGATCTCCCAGGTGGGCCAGGCGGAGGTCCTCCGCCTCCAGCAGGAAGAGCAGGGTGTTTCCGCGCTTGGCGCCGCCGGCGTCATCATGGTCTGCCCGGATGCCGGTGACGGTGAGCCCGGGGGCAAAGGTATGCAGCCCCGCATAGTCAATGACCTGAGGCGCGCCGGAGACGTTCTCCACCGCGTCGTGGTCATGATGATGATGGGAGACCAGAACCCCGTCGGCCTCCAGCACCCGGACGGGATAGCCGGTGGAGGCGTCATAGGGATCCGTGACGATGCGGAAGCCGCTTTCCAGGGTCAGCAGGAACTCCGCGTGACCGATATGCTCAATCAACATTAGCATGATCTCCTTTCTTGAAGTCCGGATACTCGGGAACGGGCGGGGAGGCCTCCGGGAAAAGCCGGGGCAGGGGAAGATGCAGCCGCAGGCGCCAGGCGCATTCCCCATGCAGGGCGCGGCAGGCCTCCTCCCAGGCGACGGAGCCCTCCTCCCGGGCCTTGATCAGGCGGAAAACCGCCTCCGGAGCTTCCTCTCTTTCCGGGTGACGGGCGCAGAGGGAGCCCAGGCAGGCGGCCTCGCCGCCGGCTAGCGCCGCGAACCACTCCGCCGGAAGCAGGAGCCCCGGCTTCCGGAGCTCCATCCAGCCGGCTTCCGTCCGGATTTGCCAGCCCTTCTCCTCCGAAAGGCAGAGAAAGGCGCTGCAGTCTTCCGGCGCAGCGCATGAGGGCAGATCCGTGGCGAAAAGCCAGTCCGCCCGGGAGCTCCTCCGCAGGGCCGGAGCCCGGCGGAGGGAGAGGGCGGAAAACAAATCAAGCAGCTCCTGCCGCAGGGGGCTCCGCCAGGCCGCGGCAGGGAAAGCATCAGCGGAATGTTTCATTATTTTCCGGAGGCAAAGGCGCCGGGGATCTCCAGCAGCAGCGCGTTTCCGGCAGCGTCGGTCAGGGTATCGATGATGCCGTTGCCATCCACATCCTCCACGGTGGCCAGGATTCCGAAGCTCTTGGTCTCTCCCTTGTTGTTCAGGGCGCAGACGATGTAGGAGCCGGCCTTGTCCAGCGTGCGGAAACGGACGACCGCATCCGAACCGTCCAGCGGATAGCGGGTATAGAGCTCCCGCTGCAGCTCGTTGTTCTCATCCACATACTCGCGGTAGTAATGCAGGGCGGCCAGCCCCTCCTCATCCTGGGCGCGGAGCCAGAGCTGAGGGTATCCTTCCTCATTGGTGCGAATCCGGCACCAGGTGACCTCGGAGCCGCCTTCTTCCACCGGAGCCAGCATGGGCGCGGGCTCTTCCAGATCCGTCCTGGCCTCCAGGGCCTCCACCAGGTGCAGATCCGCGGTTTCCCGGACCAGGGAAGCGTTCTGCTCTCCCAGATCCTGCACCTGGGCTTCCAGGCCGGAAACCTTCTCCTGCTCCGCGGTGAGGGAGGCGGTGAGGGTTTCCTTCTCCGCCGTTACGGCGGCCAGGCCCTCCTGCAGCGCCTTGCCGGAAGCGGTTTCCTTCTCCAGGGCCTCCTTTGTCTCGGCCAGGGTCTGCTCCGCCTGGGCCCGGGCGGATTTTTCCTCCGTCAGGGAGGCCTCGGAAGCCTTCAGGGATTCGGACAGGGCGGCCTTCTCTTCCAGGGCCTTGTCCCGCTCTCCGGTGACCGCCGTCAGAGAGGCCTCGGAAGCCTTCAGGGATTCGGACAGGGCGGCCTTCTCTTCCAGCGCCTTGTCCCGCTCTCCGGTGACCGCCGTCAGGGAGGCCTCGGTGGCCTTGAGAGACTCCGCCATGGCGTCCTTCTCTTCCA
>CAZRLU010000071.1:4824-9765 GCA_964600995.1 uncultured Oscillospiraceae bacterium
CCGGCGGCTTCCGTTGCCGCCGTTTCAGCCGCGTCGGCTTCCTTCGTCTCCGCCGCAGCGCCGGCGGCTTCCCGGGCGGAAAGCTCTGCGGCCAGGGCGTCCTTGGCCTCCTGCAGGGCGGCGGTGAGGGTGGTGTTCTCCGTCACGGCGGCGTCCCGGGCGGCCGTCATCTCCTTCAGAGCGGTTTCCGCCGCCTTCAGGGCCTCTCCCAGGGAAGCATTCTCCGCCAGGGCGGTATCCTTCACCTTCGTGACCTCCGCCAGGGAGGCCTCGGCGGTCTCCAGGGCCTTGGTCAGCTCCTCATTCTTTGCCAGGGCTTCATCCTTGCCTTTCACGGCCTCCGCCAGGGCGGTCTGGGCTGCTTCCAGGGACTCCATCAGCCCGGTCTTCTCCGCCAGGGCCGCATCCTTTGCTTCCGTCTCGGTGGCCAGGGAGGCGGTCAGGGAGTCCTTTTCCTCCTGCAGCCGGGTGTTCAGAACCCGGGTTTCATCCAGCAGGGTGGCGGCCTCCTGCCGGGACACGCTCTCCTGGTTCAGCCGGATTCCGAGGAAGGCGAGGACGCCGGCGCAAAGCAGCAGAATGACGATCAGCAGAATGGTCTTTTTGTTCATGTACGGTAGCTCCTCTCCAAAGAATGATGGACGGCCGCGGGAAGCGCGGACGCCGGGTGAAGGGGGATGAATTCCGGTTACGGAAGATGCCCGTAAAGCCAGGAGGCCAGATCCCCGTATACCTCCTGCCGGTTCAGCTCGTTGAACAGCTCGTGGCGGGCCTCCGGATACAGCATCACCTGAATATCGGCGAGCCCTGCGGCCCGGAAGGAATCCGCCACCTTTTTCACGCCTTCGCCCATGGCGCCGATGGGATCCCGGGCGCCGCTGATGAACAGCACGGGCAGGTCCTTCCGCATCTTCCGGATCTCCTCCGGATCGGACATGCGGCGCAGGCCGGTGAACATATCCCGGTATCCGCCGGCAGTAAAGAGGAAGCCGCACCAGGGATCGGCCACGTATTTATCCACCTCGGCCTCGTCCCGGCTGAGCCAGTCAAACTCTGTGCGGTTCGGCGCAAAGGGCTTGTTGGAACTGCTGAAGCCAACCTTGTTGATCAGGGGGGATTCCTTTTTCTCCCCGTGAAGCAGGCATACAGCCCGGGCCAGCGTCAGGCCGGCGGAAACCGTCCCCGCGTCGAAGAACCCCGTCCCGGACAGGACGGCGCCCTGCAGGCCGCCGCTGTGCTCCATGAGATAGCAGCGGGTGACAAAGGAGCCCATGCTGTGGCCCAGCACAAAATAGGGAAGCCCCGGATAAGCCTTCTGAACCAGCTGACGGAGGCCGTGCACATCGTCGATCAGGGACTGCCAGCCGTCCTTTTCCCCGAAGTAGCCGCGAAGCGGCGTCCCGGCGCCGTGGCCCAGCTGATTGTGCCCCACCACCAGAAAGCCCCGGGCATTCAGGGCTTCGGCGACGCCGTCATACCGGTCGATATGCTCCGCCATGCCGTGCACCAGCTGCACGATGCCGCGGAAGGGCCCTTCCGGAACCCATTTCCGGGCGGAAAGCGGCTGATGCTGCACGGATTGGAAGGTAAACTGTTCCTTTCCCGCCAAAGAAGGTCACATCCTTTTTGCCATGATCCCTATAGAACTGAACAGACACTTATAATCCTACTTATTATATGCGGTTTGCGATGCGAATTCAAGAGCTTCCAGCAAAAAAGCGGCCGGCTTCCGAAGAGGCCGGCCGCAGAGGGTCAGGGCTGTTCAAAGGTAAAGGTTTCATCCGGCAGATCCGCCCGGATCCGGAAGGCGCAGGTCTTCAGATCCGCTTCCAGCAGAGCGGTATGCCCGTCCTTTTCCCAGCGGAGGGACAGAAGATGGGGCTCGGGGGAGGCGACGGTGAGGGAGGCGTCAAAGCCGAAGGCAGGGCAGGCGTTCCGCATCCGCAGCAGCTTCAGCTGATCCCGGACGACCGGCAGGGAGAGCCGCTCCTCGATCTGCTTCGCCGTCAGATTCGTGCGGTTGATTTCCTTGTGGCCCGCTTCGCCGCTGCGGCGCACCGCTTCCAGATCATTTTTCCCGGCAAAGAGATCCAGATACCAGACCTGGGGCTTCCCGGGCATGAAGAGATGCAGGGCCCGGGCCAGCAGCATCTTCCGGTCATCCTCGCCCAGGGCGCTGTAATAGGTGGCGTTCACCTGGTAGTACATGTTCTTTTTTCCGTGCAGGTTCTTAATCAGGCCGCCCCGGCTGATGATCAGGTCGATCATGGCCTGGATCCGCTCCTCCGGCACCAGTCCCTTCAGATCCAGCGCGGGGATGCCGTCGTGGCAGCCCAGCATGCTGACGCAACGGATGCCGCTCTGCACCTGCTCCCGGGCCCAGCGGACGAGATATTCCGCGTCCTGGTGCTCCAGGGCGTCGATGAGCAGCCCCGGAAGGAAGAAATCATAGGTCATGTATCCCTTGTCCGCCAGGGTTTTGTAGCTGCCCTCCTCATAGGCAGCGTGGATCTCCGGCAGCAGGGTCAGGCCCCGCTTTTCCGCCATCTGACGGATGCGCTCCAGGATCTCCCAGGTTTCCGGCTCGTTCATGAAATTCCGCCGGCCCGGGATCTTGGAGGCATAGCCGAAGGCGTCCAGCCGCACGATGGAAGCGCCGTAGCCCTTCAGCTTGTCCAGCACCTCCTCATAGTATTCCCAGACGAGGGGGGAGTTGATGTTCACATCCATCTGGCCCAGGTAGCTTCTCTCCCCGGTGACGGGATCGGTTTTCACCTCCTGATAGAAGGTGTTCCAGTAGGGCACCTCCCGGCCGTCCGGAAAGCGCACCATCAGGATGGGAAGGCCGGGCTTGCGGAAGAACATGTCCTGCAGCCAGCAGTCATCCGGCCGGATATAGCCCTCAGGGGTCATCTGGCCTTTGCCTTCCCAGAACCTGTTCCAGTCAATGAAGAAATCCCGATAGGGGGAGGCGTCCCCCTTCCGGAGCATATCCTGAAACTGGGGGGACTGGACGGAAAGATGGTTCAGGATGAAGTCCAGCTTCAGATCCATGCCCAGGGCCCGCAGCCGGTCCATGTCCCCGGGGGCGGTGAGCTCTTTGTCCAGATCATAGCTGATGACCGAGAAGCCCCGGTCCAGATCCGTGGTGAAGACGCTGGGCAGAATGTAAAAGGAACGGAAGGCCCCCTTCATCTCCGGCTTCTCCAGAACCCGGACCAGGTCTCCCAGGGTGCCGCCCATGCTGTCGGGATAGGCGTTGAGCATCGCGCCGCTGTTCATTTCCGCATCCTCCTTACGCCTCCGCCATCAGGCGGCGGTATTCCCCATAGGTCAGCAGGCTGCCCTGCTTGCTGAGAATCAGCCGGGCCTTGCGGGCCTGGGCCTCCAGCTTCTGCTGCTCGATCTCCAGCACCAGGGTGGTGAAGGCGCTGTCCGTCTTTCCGTCCCGGTTCCGGGCCCGGCGGTGAGCCAGGGTTTCCGCGGGGGTGGAGTTCAGCAGGATCGGAATATCCACGCCCTCCAGATAATCGCTGTTGCCGTGGGTCCATTCCACAATCAGCACCTGCACGCCGGAGAAATCCACCCGGTCATACCAGAGCTCTTCGGTTTCCCGGCCCATGCGCTTGAGGGGGATTTCCTGCGCCCCCTGATGGAAGGCCGCCAGGATGCCGGAGACCTCGTCAAAATCCGTTTCCGCCGGGGTGCCCAGATAGCCGGTCAGGGCGCGGCGGCCGGCCCGCTGATAGACCTGCAGCCAGGAGCCCTCCTCCGCGGGCACCGCGTCCAGATCCTCCTTCCAGAGCTTCCGCAGGGCGGCGGAGACCTCTTCGGAGATCAGCCCGGCGGCCACCAGGCCCCGCAGGCCGCCCTGGCGGTAGACCCGCAGGCGCTCCAGATCGTTGTCCCGGGGAATGCGCCGGGGATAGTTGTCCCCGCTGAGCACGTAGGCGCCGATACCGGCATCCTTCAGATACCAGGCCAGGACGGAGGCGATCTCGCTCTTCCCGACGCCGCTGCCGCCACAGACGGCCACCACGGTCCGCCCGGAGCCCAGCAGCTTTTTCAGCTCCGGAAAAAGGACTTTTGCTTTCTGAATGTGACTTTCCTCAATACAGATCTTGTCCCCGGGCATATCCCCGTGGGGAATATCCGGGGTGACTTCCGGGGCGGTCCAGTTCATTTCGCTCATCGTCTTTTCCTCATTTCTTTATCTTGATTCGCGGGGATTTCCCGCAGGGGTCACTGTTTCCGGATGTTTCCCAGGGCCTCGTAGGCCAGGTTGCGCAGCGTGGGATGGATTTCGTTGTACACCGGCAGCATGTTCCGGACCTCCTGGGCATAGAAGATGCCGATCCGGTTGAGCGGGTCCGCCAGCATATAGGCGCCGGCGGCGCCGTCCCAGCCGAATTCTCCCAGGGGAGTGGGGGAGAGCTCCGGGCGGAGCAGAGTCCGGACGCCCAGACCGTAGCCGTATTCCGTGAGCCGGGGGATCCGGAAATCCCGGAGCTGGGCTTCGTTCAGCTGGTTCCGGGACAAAAGGGCGATTCCTTCCGGAGAGAGAATCCGCTCCCCGGTGCGGCCGACCCCGCCGTTGGCCAGGGCTTCCGCAAAGGCGCCGTAGGCCTCCACGGAGCAGCAGAGCCCCGCGCCGCCGCTGTCATAGCGGTCCGTGAGGCAGTAGTTGTTCTCCGGAGGCAGGGGAGACACGGAGGGAGCATCCGGAGACTCGTTGTTGAAGGCGTACTGCGCCATCAGCCGGGCCCGCTGGCCTGCATCCGGATGGAAATACATGTCCGTGATTCCCAGGGGCCGGAAGATGTTCTCCTCCAGGTATTTGGCGAAGGGGAGGCCGGAGACCACCTCGATGACCCCGGCGATCACATCGTGGCCCAGGCTGTAGTAATAATGCGCACCGGGCTCGAAAAGCAGGGGCATTTC
>CAZRLU010000072.1:0-4928 GCA_964600995.1 uncultured Oscillospiraceae bacterium
GATTCCACCATGGCAAGAAACGGAGGAAACAAGATGAAAGCTTTTATGGATCAGGATTTTCTGCTGAACACCGAAGCAGCCAGGACGCTTTTTCACGAAGCTGCGGAGAACTGCCCCATCATCGACTATCACTGCCATCTGAGCCCCAGGGAAATCTATGAGGATATCCGCTATGACAACATTACCCAGGTCTGGCTTGGCGGGGATCATTACAAGTGGCGCCTGATGCGTTCCGCCGGCGTTCCGGAGAAATACATCACCGGTGACGCGGGGGATTATGAAAAATTCGAAAAGTACGCGGAGGTTCTTGGCAAGGCCATCGGAAACCCCCTGCATCACTGGAGCCATCTGGAGCTGCGCCGCTTCTTCGGCTATGAGGGAATTCTGAACAAGGCAACGGCTCCCGAAGTCTGGAAAATCGCCAATGAAAAGCTGCAGAGCGAGGGGTACACCAGCCGGGGCCTGATCCGCATGAGCAATGTGGATACGATCTGCACGACCGACGACCCGGTGGACAATCTGGAATGGCATGAAAAAATGGCGGCGGACCCGACCTTTGAGGTGACCGTGCTGCCCGCCTGGCGTCCGGACAAGGCGATGAACCTTGAAAAGGATACCTATCTTGATTATCTGGGCAAGCTGGAAGAAGCGGCCGGAATGAAGATTTCCTCCTTCGCTGATCTGAAATGCGCGCTTCACAAGCGGCTGGACTTCTTCGCGGCCCACGGATGCACCCTCAGCGACCATGCCCTCAACTATGTGATGTATGCGCCGGCTTCCGAGGAGGAAACGGAGAGGATTTTCGCGGACCGCCTGGCGGGAAAGCTGCCCACGGCCGGGGAAGAGGCTGCCTTCAAGTTTGCCTTCATGGCTGCCATGGCCAAGGAATATACCGAGCGGCACTGGGTTATGCAGCTGCATTACGGATGCCGGAGAGACAATAACCCCAACATGTTCCGGAAGATGGGCCCCGACACCGGGTTTGACTGTGTGGACAACACCGCTCCCTCCACCGAGACGGCCGCCTTCCTGGGATATCTCGAAGAGCGGGGAAGCCTGCCGAAGACGATCCTCTACTCTCTGAACACCAACGACAATGCAGCCATCGACACCATTCTCGGCTGTTTCCAGAACGACACGGCCGTGGGACGCATCCAGCACGGATCCGCCTGGTGGTTCAACGATCACTTTGACGGCATGAGCGAGCAGCTGAAATCCCTTGCCAGCCTGGGCTATCTGGCGGGATTCGTGGGAATGCTGACGGACAGCCGCAGCTTCCTGAGCTATCCTCGGCACGAGTATTTCCGCCGGATTCTCTGCAGAATCTTCGGCGAGTGGGTGGAAGAAGGCTTCTATCCGGAGGACATGGAAACCCTCAAGGAAATCGTGAAGGATATCAGCTACTATAACGCAAAGCGCTATTTCAATTTCAAGAAAAAGGAAATCTGACGCCGCACGTCGGCTGCCTCAGGGCCCGGAAGAATCCGGGCCCTTTTTCTGCACCTGACAACGGGGAGCGCAGAAAAGAGCCGGATATATTTAACAAAATATTTTTTTTGCAAAACCCATTTAAATCCTATTGACTCGGTATGTTAATAATGATAAGATACCATCGTCCTGAAGAGAAGCGAAATCAGGAACGAAACCGACAGCAGACAAGACGGGGTTCCGAGAGGGAACGTTGAAGGAGGGGCAGCATGAAAAAGTGGATTGCGCTGGCGCTTGCGCTGATCATGAGCGCGGCATGCATGACCGCGGTCGCCGAAGGAGACCGACTGAGCCAGATCAGGGAACAGGGGAAGCTCATCATCGCGACGGAAGGAGCCTGGTCTCCCTGGACTTATCATGACGAAAAGACCGGAGAGCTGACCGGGCTGGATGTGGAGATCGGCAAGCTGATCGCAGAGGGGCTGGGCGTGGAGGCCGAATTCGCTGAAACCGCCTGGGATTCCATTCTGGCCGGAGTGGAAACGGGAAGGTTTGATATCGCCTGCAACGGCGTGGGCTATACGGAGACCCGGGCGGAGAAATATGAATTTTCCACCCCTTATGTATATACCCATAAGGTGCTCGTCACCCGGAGCGATAATGAGGAAATCAAGTCCGTGAAGGATCTGGCCGGCAAAAAGACCGCCAATTCCGCCTCCAGCACCTATGCAGAGCTGGCGGAATCCTACGGGGCCGTGAATATGCCGGTGGATACTCTGGGAGAGACGATTGAGCTGCTGAAGCAGGGCAGGGTGGACGCCACCATCAACGCCCAGGTTTCCGTGCAGGATTATCTGCGGGAACATCCGGAAGCGGAGATCAAAATCGTGGAAGTCATGGCCGGCGATCCGGTAGCCTATCCGGTGAAAAAGGGTGAAACCGCGCTGGTTCAGGCTGTGAACGAGATCCTGGAAGCGGCGCGGCAGGACGGAAGGCTGGCTGCGATTTCCATGAAATACTTCGGACTGGATCTGACCAAGGCTGATGAATGACCACCGGTGAGGAAAAGGGTTCCCTTCCGGTACGGCGTGAGGGAAAACCCGGAGCAACCATTTCACCACAGAGGCTTTGCCTCTGTGGTTTTGACGGTATGGAGAAAGCTGATGAAGAACGCAGACCTGTTTCAGCATGAAGGAGATTATCCGGAACTCGATGTCGAAGCCGCAGTGGATCATCTCCGGCAGGCGATCCGCTTCAGAACGGTCAGTCATGCGGAGGTTTCCGGGACGGATTACGGCGAGTTTGACGCGTTGCATGCCTATCTGAAGAAAAGCTATCCGCGGATTGCCAAGGCAGCTGAATGGATGGAAATCGGCCACAGCCTGCTCCTGATCCTCCGGGGAACGGATGAGAGCCAAAGGCCCGCGCTGTTCATGGCCCATCAGGATGTGGTGCCTGTGGTGGCATCTTCAGAGAAAGCGTGGAGGCACGGGCCCTTTTCCGGCGATCTGGCAGAAGGCTATGTGTGGGGCCGGGGCGCCATGGACATCAAGCAGATGCTGATCGGTGAAATGGAAGCCCTGGAATTTTGCCTTTCCAAGGGAGCTTCCCCCAGCAGAACCGTGATCCTGGCCTTTGGAGAGGATGAGGAGACGCATTCGACCGGGGTCCGGGCCATGGCGGAGGAGCTGAAAAGAAGAGGGACGGAGCTCGAATTCGTCCTGGATGAAGGCGCCGGGGATGTCATGGACGCACGGGACTGGGGGGCTCCGGGAACCCTGATCTGCACGGTGGGCATGTATGAGAAGGGCTACGCGGACCTGCGCCTTTCCGTCCGCTCTCCCGGAGGACACAGCTCCAATCCCTTCCGGGGAACCTCCCTGGGGAAGATCGCCGAGGCCATTACGGATATTCTGCATCACCCGATGCCGGCGAGCCTTTCCGAATCGGTCCGCAGCAGCCTGGAAACGCTGCGGCCCTATATGACCGAAGAGCCGATGAAAACCTGGGCGGCGGACTGCGAAAGATACGAAAAGGAAATCCTTGAATGGTTCAGCGGGCATGAAAGCCTCTATCATCTGATCCGGACGACGGCGGCCCCCACCATGATCACCCCCGGGGCCCCCGCAGGGAACGTCATGCCGCAGGATATGAGCGCAACCATCAATTTCCGGCTGATCCCGGCGGACACGCCGAATCAGATGATGCGGCATTTCCGGGAGCTGGTTTCTCCGGAGGTGGAGCTCAGCTGGGAGCAGCAGATCGGAGCGTCCCGGCCCAGCAGGCTGGACAGCTATGGCTTCCGGCAGCTGAAAAAGGTACTGGAGCATTATTTTGACCGGCTCATCTTTATTCCGGCGCAAAACCGGGGTGCGACGGATGCGCGGAACTATGAGGATCTCTGCGGCTGCGTGATGAGATTCGGCCCCTTCCTGGAGGAAGAGGATATTTCGCGGGAGGGTATTCACGGAACCAACGAGAGAATTTCCGTCCGCGCCTATCTGCAGGGAATCCGGGTGCTGATCCGGATGATGGAGACGACTTGCTTTCAGGCTGCGGAATAAGCAGCGATCAGATATTCCGGCGGAGGCCGGACAAAAAAGTGTTTAACCGGAAGAAGACGGGAGGTTCCAGGGAAAATGGATAACAGACTGTGGGAAATACTGGTGGATTCGTTCCCGAAGCTTTTGAAATACGGCATAGAGGTGACGATTCCGCTGACGGCGGTATCCTTTCTCCTGGCCTTACTGATTTCCGTCATCGTCGCGATGATCCAGTATGCCAACGTCCGGGTTCTCAGACAGATCTGCCGTTTCTACATCTGGATTATCCGGGGGACGCCGCTGCTGGTTCAGCTGTATCTTGTCTTTTACGGGCTGCCGAGCGTGGGCATTCTGCTGGATGCGTATCCGGCGGCTGTGCTCGTATTCGGCTTCAACGAAGGCGCCTATATGGCGGAAACCATGCGCGGAGCCCTGGAAAGCGTGTCCACCGGCCAGGTGGAGGCGGGATACTGTGTGGGAATGAACTATCTTCAGATCATGGTGCATGTGGTGTTGCCCCAGGCCTTCCGGACGGCTTTTCCGGCTCTGAGCAACTCCCTGATCTCCATGCTGAAGGGAACGAGCATGGCGGCAACCATCACGGTGATGGAAATGTTCCGGCAGGCGCAGGTCATCAACGGACGGGTTTATGAATCCCTGGGTCTCTACAGCGAGGTGGCCCTGATCTATCTTGCCTTCTGCACAATTCTGACAGGACTGCAACATCTCGGAGAGAAAAAGCTTGCCAGCTATGGAGGAACGATCAAATGATGCTGGAAATCAGAAATGTTCATAAGAAATTTGAGAATGCCGAAGTCCTGAAGGGAATTGACCTGGATGTGTCCAAGGGGGATGTGGTGGCCATTCTCGGCCCCAGCGGATCCGGAAAAACAACCTTCCTGAGATGCGTGAATTTTCTGGAGCTTGCGGATCAGGGCGAGATGGTTTTTGACGGAA
>CAZRLU010000072.1:5028-9662 GCA_964600995.1 uncultured Oscillospiraceae bacterium
GGCGGACAGCAGCAGCGCGTCGCCATCGCCCGAGGCCTGGCGACCAATCCGGAAATCATTTATTTTGACGAACCCACCAGCGCGCTGGATCCGGAGCTGATCGGAGAGGTGCTGGGCGTCATGCGCCAGCTGGCGGAGGAAGGAATGACCATGCTGGTGGTGACCCATGAGATGGACTTCGCGAGAAACGTTTCCAGCAAGGTGCTTTTCATGGAAGGCGGAAGCGTGATTGAAAGCGGACCGACCGGGGATTTTTTTGCCCATCCTTCACACCCCAGATCCCAGGAATTCATCCGCAGCATTCTGGAGGCCCGGAAATAGATGAACGGCCCTTCAGGCAGCGGAAACCGAAGGGGCATTTTTCCAAAATGGATTGACTTTTCACCTCATAAAAAAGTATAATTCCTTTGGATTTATCCAGGGAAAAAGATCTTTGAAAAGAAAAGGAGGGAACGTCATGGACGCTGGGAGTAGCAGCGGCACACCGGTCGGGCGAAGACGGCGGAACCGGAACGGCATGATGTTCCAGCTCCGGGTCTGATCAGATCATAAGCAGGTTTTTGATTCCGGGAATTGAAAGCCTGTTTTGACGTTCCGACCATGTGCCTGCATCCCAACCCGCGTATTGCGGTAAAGGGATTCCCGCAGGGGATTCCTCATTATGAAGGAGGAAGAACATGGCTGAACATAACGTTACTGTGGAAAATACGCTGCAGACGCTTCTGAAAGAAAAAAAATACGCGACCGTGAGGGATATCATGATCACCATGAATCCCGCGGACATTGCGGCTGTCTTTACGGGGCTGAATCCCGAGCAGCTGCCTCTTCTTTTTCGTCTGCTGCCCAAGGAACTCGCTGCGGAAAGCTTCGTTGAGATGGAAAGCGAGGAGCAGGAAGCCCTCATCCGCGGAATCAGCGACAAGGAACTGAAGCAGGTTATGGATGAGCTGTACGTGGACGACGCGGTGGATATCGTGGAGGAGATGCCCGCCAATGTCGTACAGCGGATCCTGGCCCAGAGCGATCCGCAGATGCGGAAGGAGATCAACGAAATCCTGCAGTATCCGGAAAATTCGGCGGGCTCCGTGATGACGACGGAATACGTCAGCCTGAATCCGAACATGACCGTGGGAGACGCGATCCTGCGGATCCGGCGGACCGGCGTGGACAAGGAAACCATCTATACCTGCTACGTGCTGAAAAACCGCCTGCTGATCGGAACGGTGACGGTGAAAAGCCTGCTGCTGGCCCCCAACGACATGCAGACCATTGAGAGCCTGATGGATACCGGCAGCAACCTGATCACGGTGACCACCCATACGGATCAGGAAGAGGTTGCCCGCATGATGAGCAAATACAACCTGCTGGCCATTCCCGTGGTGGACGGGGACAATCGGATGGTCGGTATCATCACCTTTGACGACGCCATGGACGTCATGGAGGATGAAACCACCGAAGATATGGAAATCATGGCCGGTATGACGCCCAGCGACAAGACCTACCTTCGTTCCTCGCCCTGGGATCTCTTCAAGCACCGGATTCCCTGGCTGGCGCTGCTGATGGTTTCCGCCACCTTTACGGGGCTGATCATCACAAGCTTTGAGGAGGCCCTGGCGGCCCAGGTGGCCCTGACGGCCTTTATCCCCATGTTGATGGATACCGGCGGAAACTCCGGTTCCCAAAGCTCGGTCACCATCATCCGCGCGCTGAGCCTGAACGAGCTGGAATTCCACGATCTGCCCAAGGTGATCTGGAAGGAAATCCGGACTGCCGTGATGTGCGGCGTAGCGCTGGCCGCTCTTTGCTTCGGCAAAATCATGCTGGTGGACAGGCTGATCCTGGGAAATACGGATGTGACCATGATGGTCGCCCTGGTTGTCTGCCTGACGATGGCCATCACCATCCTCTGCGCCAAGATCGTGGGCTGCTCCCTGCCCATGCTTGCCAAAAAGCTGGGGTTTGATCCGGCTGTCATGGCCAGCCCCTTCATCACGACCATCGTGGATGCTTTGAGCCTTCTGGTGTACTTCGGCATTGCGAAGGCGCTGCTGTCCCTGTAAAGACCTGAATATGCGCGAAGCGCCATCATTGTCATCCGGAAAGACGATTCCGGAAAAACCCGTGGAGGAAAAACGGTGTCCAGCACAAGAAAAAACGCAGCGTACAATGTAGCCTACAGACTCTTTTCCGTGCTGCTTCCGCTGGTGACGGCGCCCTATCTTTCCCGGACGGTGGGTCCGGAAGGAGTAGGGCTTTATTCCCGCGCCTGGAGCATCAGCTATATTTTCTGCCTGGCGGCCATGCTCGGCCTGAATGATTACGGCGTCCGGGCCATCGCAAGGGTTCGGGATGACCGGAAGCAGCTCGACCGGACCTTCTCCGCCCTCTGGCAGATGCAGCTGATGGTTGCCGGGGTGATGCTTGTCTTCTGGTTTGTTTACGTTTTCGTGTTTGCACAGGAAGAGAAAGAAGTGGCGCTTCATCTGACCATGATGAGCGTGAGCTGTCTCGTGAGTCTGGACTGGTGCCTGATGGGACTGGATCTCTTCCGGCCGATCGCCCTGCGGAATACCTTTGTCAAAAGCGCGGCCGCGGTCTGCGTGTTTCTTTTTGTCCGGGACAGAAGCGACCTGTGGATCTACGCCCTGGTCTGGAGCCTTTCCACCCTTCTCGGGAATCTTCTGTGCCTGCCGTCGCTGCGGGGAAGGGTTTCCTTCCGCCGGGTTCCGCTCCGGGAGAGCCTTCAACACCTGGGCCCCTGCGCCGTACTGTTCGTTTCCGTGATTGCCGTCAGCGTCTACCGCACCATGGACAAGGTCATGGTGAGCTGGATGGCCGGTCTGGAGCAGAACGGACAGTACGAAAATGCGGAGAAGATCATCTACTGCCTCAGCGGCTTCATTTCCGCCATCGGTACTGTGATGATGCCCAAGGTAAGCCATATGCAGCAGCAGGGAAGAACAGAGGAGATCAAGGGCCATATAGACCGGAGCATGAATCTGATCCTGTGCATGGTATGCGCCCTGGCCTTCGGAACGGCAGCCGTTGCCGACCGGTTTTCCGTGCTGTTCTACGGAGAAAAATTTGCAGAAGCCGGAATCCTGATGGCGCCGCTGGCGTTTACGCTGATCATGATCGGATTCGCGAATGTAATCCGCACCCAGTGGGTGCTGCCCCGGGGGCGGGACAGCGTTTTCGTGACCAGCGTATGCGCGGGGGCGGCGGTGAATCTGATCGCCAATCTGTGCCTGATTCCGGGCCTGCAGAGCAGGGGAGCCGTGATCGGAACGCTGCTGGCGGAGATGACGGTGCCGGTGGTCCAATACATTCTGATCCGGAAGGAGCTGCCTTATGCCGGATACATGAAATATCTGGCTGTTTATATGTGCATCGGACTGCTGATGCTGCTCTGCGTCCGGGGAGCGGGAAGGCTTCTGCCCTGGCACGGCTGGGGAGCTCTCGGAATACAGGTGGCGCTGGGAGCGGCGGTTTACGCAGGGCTCTCCGTTGCCTTCTGGAAAGTCAGCGGAAATGTGCCGGAGCTGATCGGCAGGCAGAAGGATCCCCGGAGTTCCGGGCAGAACCGGTGAAAAAGCGGAAGCACCTGCAAAACCGAAGGAAACCGGAAGAAAAATGTTTACAAAAGGGCTTTTTTTTGATAAGATAATCCCCGGGCTCAAATGAACCGTACACGCAGACGTCCGACCTCTCCGACGGCGATCCGGGTTTACGGCGATTGAAGCCTGATAAAGAATGAGGAGTGAAACAAGCACATGACGAAGTCCGAAATCATTGCAGCCTATGCCCAGCACGAAGGCGACACGGGATCCCCTGAGGTTCAGATTGCTCTCCTGACAGATCGGATCAACCATCTGAATGAGCATCTGAAGGCGAACAAAAATGACCATCATTCCAACCGCGGCCTGCTGCTGATGGTCGGCCGCCGCCGCAATATGCTGGAATACCTGAAGAAGACGGACATCGAGCGCTACCGCAGCCTGATCGCCCGGCTGAACCTGCGGAAGTAAGGGAATCCAGGCATTCCGGATGGTATCCGTGTGAACGCCGCGAAAGCGGCTGAAACCAGGGTCCGCTTCAATGCGGGAACGATATCAAAGCCGCCGGAGGAGAATTCCTTCCGGCGGTTTTGGTACCCGGAAGAATCGGCATGTCCGGTCAGAAACGCACAGGCGTCCCGAACGGAGCGCGGGACAGCAGCGGCGGACGAAGACCGGCGGAACGGAGCACCGGGAACACAGAGAAGCCGGCGCGGCATCGTGTGTTATCCCTTGAAAATCCCGGGACGGGGTTTTCATATGATAGCATACGGTGTGCCGGCAGGAGCCCCGGCAGAGGCCGGGGTCCGGAGAAGGAAGAGAGAAGAGAAGGAGAAAGAAAATGGAATCCAAATGCTATAGCATGGATCTGGCCGGGCGGAAGCTGACGCTGGAATTCGGACGGTACTGCGAGCAGGCCAACGGTTCCGTGTGGGTCCACCTGGGCGACACGGTCGTGATGGTGAACGCGACGATGGCGCCGACTCCCCGGGAGGGCGTGGACTTCTTCCCCCTGGCGGTTGACGTGGAAGAAAAGCAGTACTCCGTGGGCAAGATTCCCGGCTGCGAGAGGTCGTC